>CADCWG010000317.1 GCA_902806335.1 uncultured Thermomicrobiales bacterium
GCCCGCTGACGATCGCGAGCATCACGAGCAGGGCGATCGAGCCGAGGGTCACCGGGGTGACCATCGCCCGACTATTTGCCCGGCGCGCATCGTTCCGTTGGGACATCGTGGACGTTCCCTCCCGACAGCTGACGGTTACCCCGCTCCCCCGCGGGGCTTCTGGTTGTGGTGGCGCAACAGTGTGGAACGGGCCGCTACAAGGGTCAAGGCGTACGTACGCTCTTGGGCTGGTGAGGTTTGGTTGCGATTGGGGCCATTCGCCCAAAGTTCGGACCCCCGCCGCCCGGCCAGACTCACCGCATCCCTGGGAGGCCCAGGTTTCGGCTGCCCGGAGGCGACCACCGGGCGCGCGCGCGCCGGGCCCGGCGCCGGGCCGGCGACGCTGGGATCCCCCGCTCCGGACCGATCGCGGGTGGTTCGCCGCCGTGCCGGCCCTAGTCCTGGACGGTCAGCGTGGCTTCCATCCCCAGGGTCAGGTTGGGCGGCCCCTGCTCGCTGGGGAAGAGGTCGACGAGCGCGTAGTCGCCCGGCGGGAGTTCGACCAGCACGAGGGTCGCCTCATCGCCCGCGCCCACCGAGACCTGGCCGACGAAGGAGATCCCTTCGGGCAGGTTCGGTCCCGGCTGCGTGATCAGGGCCCCAGTCGTGGCGCCATCGTCCAGTCGGAGCACGAGCACCTCGTGGGCGCGGGCGCCCACGTTCTCGATCTCCAGCACCACATCGACGCCATCCACCCCGTCCGGATCGACGGTGATCGCGTACTCCTCGAGCGTCACCTCGACCGCCTCGGCGTCGGCCGGCGGGTCAACCTCCAGCGGCTGCTCGTCGTCGACGACCCAGCGCGCGTCCGGCTCGGCACGGCCGCCGTCGGTCAGCGGCTCGTCCTCGCCCGGCGCGACGAGCAGCAGGGAGACCCGGTTGCGCACGAGCTGGTTGGCGATCACGGCGACCACCTCGGCACTGGCGCGGCCGGGCTCGTCGATCCGAACGTCCGTGACGGTCCGGATCTCGATCGGTACGGTCGGCTGCAGCTCGGCGAGATCCCGGTACTCCTCCTCGTCGAGCGGCGTCCCGGCTCCCGTGATCAGGCCGCGGTAGGCCGGGGTGGTCAGCTCGACCACGTCGTCGGACTGCCCCTCGCCGCGGCAGAGCGCGAGCGCGCGGATGGTCCGCTCGATGTCGGCGGCGTCCGCCGGGCTCGTCTCAAGTGCGGGGAGGGGCGAGGCGACCGGGACCGGCGACGCGCTCGGCGTCCCGGCGTCCGGCGTCCCCTCGACGACCGCGGTGCGGTCGCCAGCGGCGTCCGCCGCGGCGAGGCGGTCCGGGACGCCACAGGTGACATCCTCGACTGGCGGCGTGGCCACTGGCGAGGAGGCCGGGGAGGCGCCGGGCGTGCCGACGCCCTGCGAGCCGACCGCCGGCATGCCCGCGCCGACGAGCGCGATCGCGACGGCCATCACGAAGACCGCGGTCAGCCAGGCCGGGCTGGCCCCGGGATGGCCTCGGCGTGGCGTCGCCGGGCGGGCGGTCCCGTGGGACGGCGGGGCGCTCGCGCGGCGGCGGAGCGACGGGAGAGATCGGGATCGATCGGCGAGGCGGCGACGGTCCAACGGAAGGTTCCCCTGGGCGCTCGTCCCGGCCACCGGGACGGGCCGGTGCCGGGCGGCGAGGCCGTGGTCCTGAGCGGGCGCCGTGCGTCGGGCGGCGGCCCCAGGTTCGCAGGCACAACGGTGCGTCGTTGCGGTAATCGCGGGCGGATTGTAGTGGAGCGGGGCCGGGCCGACGAGCGCCGCGCCGCCTCGCGGGACGGCGCCGAGGCGGCCGGAGATCGCGGCACGGCTGTGCCATGCTACCCCCGGATGTCTGCGGGAGCCGGCCGTGAGCGGGGGGATCGATGCAGAGGATCGGGAGCGATGGCATGGGGCTCGGCGGCGGGACGGGCGGCGGCCACGGCTCGGCGGACGACGCCGCGTCGGTCGAGGTCCTGGCGCGCACCGTCGCCCACCTCGCCGCCCAGCTGACGGTGGCCCAGCTCCGGTTGCGGGCGCTGGCCACCGAGCTGGCGGTGCGGTCCGCCGTCGACGAGGCGGCGGTGATGGCCCGCGTCGGAGACCTGGCGGACGCGGAGGCCGAGGGCTACCTCCGCGAGAACCTCGGCCAACCGCTGGCCGACCTGATCGACGTCGACGCCCTCCGGACCGACCTGGTGGCCTACCTGCGGGCCGAAGCCGACGAGGCGGCGGCATCCGGATGACTGAGGCGGGTCGGCGGCCCCGCCCACGGGCGTGTTGGGGGCAAGCCGTGAGACCAGGGTCCCCGCTTGGCCAGTGACCGGGCGCGAGACGCGGCCCAGCCTACCGCGCTGCCACCGAAGCGGTCGGCGGGGACGGCGCGGGACAGCGCGGTTCCGGCAGGATGGGTCGCCACGGCGGCAGGGCTCCAGCGGCGCCGCGACCCGCTTCGGATGAACGGCGGGCCGCCTTCGGCTGGCCCGCCCCGCTGAACGACGTCGACGGCGCCGCCGGGAGGGGAACGCATGTCCTCCGTCAGCACGCCCACGGTATCGACGGCGACCGACGCCGCCCGACTCCGGGGGATCGGACCGATCCCCTACTGGCAGATGAGCGGCAGCGGCAACGACTTCGTCGTGGTCGACAACCGGGGCGGGGCGGTGCCGCCGGGGTTGGTCGCCGCCTTCGCCCGGGCGGTCTGCCGGCGGGGGCTGGCGGTCGGCGTCGACGGCCTCGTCCTGATCGGCGCCGCAACGGACCGTGACGCCGCCATCGGTGGCGCCGCCACGGACACCGTCTCGGTCGACGGCGGCGACGCCGCCGTCGACCGAGACGGGCCAGGACAGAGCGGATCAGACGGTCCCCCGCCGGCCTTCCGCTGGCGTTACGTCAACGCGGACGGCAGCGACGGCGCGTTCTGCGGCAACGGGGCGATGTGTGCCGCCCGGTTCGCCGTCCTCCAGCGGATCGCGCCACGGCGGTGCGCGTTCTGGACAGCCGCCGGCATCGTGGAGGCCGAGGTGTCGCCCGATCCGGCCGACCCGACCGTGCGGGTCACGGTTCCCCAACCGTCCCCCGTCGGCGAGGCGGTCCGCCTCGGTCTCCCGGGCTGGGAGCGCGTCGGTGCGCTGTGGCCGGTCACCGTCGGCGTGCCGCACGCCGTCTGCGTGGTGCCGTCCGTCGCCGCCCTCGACACCGCCGAAGGACCGCCGCGGGGCGGCCGCTTCGTCGCGTTCGGGCGGGCGGTCCGCCATCACCCGGCGTTCGCCCCCGCCGGCACCAACCTCGACGCGGTGGAGGTCGTCAACGCGGCCACGATCCGACTCCGCACCTACGAGCGTGGCGTCGAGGACGAGACGCTCGCCTGCGGCAGCGGCGCCGTCGCCGCGGCCCTGGTCGCGACCGCCGGGGGGCACGTCGCGCCGCCGGTCGACGTCATCGTGGCGAGCGGCCTGAGGCTCCGGGTCGGGTTCGACTGGGATCCCGGCGCGCGGCGCGGGAGGGGGGTCTGGCTGCGCGGGGCGGCGCGGGTCGTCGCGCGTGGGACCATCGACCCGGAAGCGTTCGGGTAACGGTCGCGTAGCGGTTGCCTCCCCGGCGCGGCATAGAACATGCGTTCGATTTCCCAGCGGCGCGGCGTGTGCGCCAGGGCCGGCGACGCTCCGGGCGGCGTCCGCCCGGAGGACCAGGGCGGAACCGGCGTACCTGCGCCGAGGATCCGGCTCTCGAGACACCCTATCGACCCGAGGAGGGATCCCATGGCCGTCGACGACCTGCGACAGAGCCCGATGATGGCGCACCTGTTGGACGCGCTTGAGCGGGGGGAGGACATCGGCCACCACGGCCGGTTCACCTTCGTCACGATCGCCCGCCACTTCGTTGGGGAGAAGGAGCTGGTCGCTCTCCTCGCCAATGACAAGGACAACGACGAGGCGAAGGCCGGTGCGCTGGTCGAGCAGGTCGTCGCCCGTGGCTACAACCCGCCGCGCCGCGAGCGGATCCTGGAATGGCAGCAGGACCAGGAATTCCCGATCTGCCCGACTCCGGAGGACCCCGACTCCTGCAACCCGTACCGGGAGCTCAACTTCCCGGACGAGGTGATCAGCAGCATCGAGGAGTACCGCGAACACAAGTTTGAGGCGCACCACGACACCGACAACAGCTGAGCCACCTGAGGTGGCCGACGGGCGACGAGGGAGATGCGTCCCGACGTGGCTCGGCTGGCGAGCGTGGGTCAGGGGGCGGGAGCCGGCACGGTGGACGGTCTCCCGCCCTGGACTCGCTCGTGTCGCCGGACGAGTGGTCGCGTGATGTCCCCCTCGACCCGGCCGCCACCGTCACCGCGATCGATGCGGCCTCGCTCCGCCTGATACCGGGTCCGGGTGATCGCTGGCGCTTCGCCCGGCGGGGTCGCAGCGGGCTTGGGCCGACTGCGTCCCTGAGCCCATGACCCCGGGGCTTGCCCCGGGCGGTCCGGCACCCCCGGTACTACCAATGATTAGCCGGATTCGCTCTGACTGCCACGTCGGGGACGACGCTCTCGGGGCGGCCCGGGTGCGCGGCTACCTCGGGGCCGCCAGTACGCTGCTCGGCCACCACGACGACGCGGTCCGCCACCCCAGGCGGTCCGTGGCAGCGGCCGACGCGCACGGCGACGACGTGGCGGGGGCTGGTCTACCGCATCCTCCTGGCCGATACGCTCCGGTATAAGGGCGACCTTGGCCAAGCTGGGGCCTGGCCGCTCGGCACTCGGGCGTAGCCGGGAATCGGCCCTCGCCGCTCAAAAAGCCTTCAGCACCTCAGTACGTGCCGGCTCGAGCAGGGGGATCGCCTCCACGGGGGTCCCCAACTCGAGCAGGCGCTCCTCTTCCGTCGGGCCAGAGCGGACGCGGACCTGATGCGCTCCACTGGACAGGCGCCCGCACACCCCTGGGCCATCACCGTCACCGAGCCTCGCTGAACTCGGCCCGGGTCCACCCTCTGGCAGCCGGCAGGGAACGGACGGCGGCCACCGGAACGGCCCCGGGGATGCGGCCGTGCGGCGTGGCGTCCCCGGCGAGTGCTACCATCCCCGGTGCTCTTCTGGGGGTCCGACGTCGACGGCGCGACACGGTCTCGCCGTGGCTCAGGAACCCGTGGCCCACGAGCCGCGGTCAGCGCCGCCGATGTCCCCGGCCCCCACCGTCGAAGCCCACCGCTGGAGGAACGTTGCCCATGGCCGAGCGCGGGGCCGGACCGATCGCTACCGACCCAGCTGCCCCGGGAGTCCCCGTCGCGGGCGGCCCAGAGGCGACCGGCGGGACCACCGCGACGCTCCTCGAGCCCGGACCTGACGCTGGCGTGGGCAACGTCCCGGCGGGCGGGACCGATGCCGCCGAGGCCGCTGAGGTCGACCGGTGGGCGTCCTTCCCGGCGGCAGCCAACGCACCCGGGCCGGCCAATCCGTCCCCGGACGGGTCGATGCTCGCCTACCTGGCCGCGACGAGCGCGTCCGATGGCGGCCGCGAACTGCGGCTGCTGCCGACCGGGGGCGGCCCGGAGCGCACCCTGACGCTGCCCTTCGCGCCCCTCCCCGACGCCGACCCTGACGGCCTGCCGTACACCGACGAGGGGCCACAGTGGTCCCCCGACGGTGCCCGCCTCGCGGTGCTCGGTCCCCGACCCGACGGCGCGACCGGGACCGCGGTCTGGATCGTCGACGTGGCGTCGGGCGAGGCCCGCCCGCTCGTCGTCCACCCCGCGTCCGATCGCGGCCCGCGCTGGGCGCCGGACGGCGAGACCATCGCCTTCACCAGTCGCCGCGACGGCCGTGACACCGTCTGCCTGGCGTTCGCCGTCGGCGAGGGTCCGGCGGTGCCGCTGACCGACGGCACGCGCGACGATCGGGACCCGGCGTGGTCACGGGACGGGGACCAGATCGCCTTCCGCCGGCGATCGGTCGAGGACCCCCGCCACGACGACATCCTGATCCTCGTGCTGGGCACCGGCGAGGAGCGCCAGCTGACGAGCCGACCGGGGAAGGTGGGGCTTGGCAGCAAGCCCGCCAGCCGCCGGGGCATGCGCTGGGCGCCGGACCGGTCCCAGGTCGCCTACGTCACCGACGAGAAAGACTGGGACATCCTGGCGGTCCTCAACGCCGACAACGGGTCGGGTTGGACGCTGGCCGGTGAGCCCGGCGACAAGGCGGAGCCCCGCTGGGACCCGACCGGGAAGAAGCTGCTCTACACCCGGACCCACGGTCCGTACGTGGCCTGCTGCGTCAAGGGCACCAGCGCGGCGAGCGCCGAGACGGTCGACCCCGGTGACGGCTTCGCCCGGTCGCCACGCTGGCTGCCCGACGGCCGGGTCGTCTACCTCTTCACCGACGGGCGCCGCCCGCCCGTGTTCGTGGTCCAGGACGCGAAGGCGGGCGCGGTCCGCACCGCCCTCCCCACCCCCGTCCCCGCGGTTCCCACCGACCCGGTGGCCGACGGCGCGCCGAGCAACGGCACCTCCGACGCGCCGTCCGACGTGTCACCCGTCTCTGGCGAACGTGACGGGGCCACGACAGACACCCTGCCCGCGCCGATCGAGGGGCTGGTCGACCCCGTCCGCCACGAGGTCGAGACGGGCGACGGTCTGAAGCTGGGCGGTCTGCTCTACCGCCTGCCGGAGATGGCGGGGACGGCCGCCGGGGTGGTCTCGCTCGGCGACGGGCCCCCCGCGCGGCAGGAGGCCGGCCTCGCGCCGGGCCCGCAGCGCCTGGCCGGCGCGGGGCTTGCCGTCTTCGCGCCGAACCTCCGGGGAACCCGCGGCGGGGGTCGACCGGTCCTCGACGGTCTCCTGGAGACGTCCGACACCGAGGTCGAGGTCGCCGACCTCGCCGACATCGCGGCCGCGCTCGGCGAGCTGGACGGGATCGACGGGGGGCGGCTGGGGATCGTTGGGCGTGGCTTCGGGGGCACGCTGGCGCTGCTCGCGGCCGCCTCGCGCCCGGGCACCTACCGGGCGGTCGCCGCGATCGACCCGATCGCCGACTGGGACCTGGAGCTCGACACGACCGACGGCGCCAGCCGCGCCTGGCTCACCCGCCAGTACGGGCTGCCGGCAGCCCGTCCGGCCAGGTACGCGCTCCGCTCGCCGGACACGTTCGCGGCGCTGCTCGACGGCCCGGTCCTGCTGGTCGGGACGGCCGACGCGCCGCCGAGCCGGGCCGCCCAGCTCGACGGCCTGGCCGCGACCCTCGCCGAACTGGGCGTGGCGTTCGAGCGCGAGACCGCCCCGAGCGGGGAGCCCGAGGCCGTTACCTACGGACGAGTGGCGGCGTTCCTGAGCCGCGCCCTCGCGCGCACCTCGTAGGGGCCGGGCGGCACGCGGGTGGGGGAGGATCGCCGAGACCATCCTCCCCCCTGCCCGCGCGATCCCCGTCGTCCGGCGGACCCGAAGCGACTCGTCGCCGCCGGGTACGACCGGATGGCGGACGCCTATCTCGCCGCGAAGCCGACCCACGATCCGGACCTCGAAGCCGCGCTCCATGCGACCACCGCCGGTGTCCCGCCCGGCGGGCCGGTGCTCGACCTCGGCTGTGGGGCGGGCGTCCCCGCCACCGCCTGGCTGGCGGCCCGCTTCACGGTCACCGGGGTCGATATCTCGGCCCGCCAGATCGAACTCGCGCGGCAGCGGCTCCCCGGCGCCCGCCTGCTGCACGCCGACCTGGCGGGGCCGGACCTAGCCCGTCTCCTGCCGGCCGCCTCGTTCGACGCGATCATCGCCCTCTACGCGCTGATCCATATCCCGCGGTCTGAGCACCCCACGGTGCTCGGCCGGATCCATGCCTGGCTGCGGCCGGGCGGCGCGTTCCTGGCCACCTGGCCGATGACCGCGTGGGAGGGGAGCGAGGACGACTGGGAAGGCTGGGGGGCTCCGATGTGGTGGAGTCACCACGGGGCGGACGCCAACCTGGCGCTCCTCCGGTCGGCCGGATTCACCGTCGAGGACGCGACACCCCGCACCCAGGGCGGAGAGACGTGGCTCTGGGTCCGGGCACGGCGGGGAGAAGCCGCCCTGTCAGGGCCGACGGGCGACGAACGGGACACCTGACCGCCCCGCGGAACGCTGGATCGTGTCGTGCGGGCGACAGACCGAGGCGGGTCGGCGTGGGCGGGTGAGGCGACGGGCGTGACGGGCAGAGCGGTCGGATCGGGGACGGGCGGCGGGCGACGCGGGGGTGGGGGCCGGTCGCGGGCGCGGCGACGGTACCCGCGCTGGGTCCCGGAGGTCCTGGCCCGGAACCCGACCTACCGCCGGTACTGGCTGAGCCAGGTCGTCTCCCTGACCGGAACCTGGATGCAGCAGGTCGCGCTGTCGCTCGTGGTCCTGACGCTGACCTCGTCGGCCGTCGCGATCGGCGCGATCAGCGTCGTCTCCTCGCTGCCGATGCTGCTGCTGACGCTCAACGGCGGCGTCCTCGCCGACCGGTACGACAAGCGCCGGATCCTGCTCGTGACCCAGTCACTGCTGGGGGTCTACGCGCTGGTCTTCGCCGGGCTCCTGATCGCCGACGTGGTCGCCTACTGGCACATCGTCGTCCTCGCGGTGCTGGCGGGGATCACCGCCGCCTACGAGATGCCGGCGAGCCAGGCGTTCACGCCGGAGCTAGTCGACCGGGAGGACCTCCCCCAGGCGATCGCCCTCAACGGCGCGGCCTTCAACGGCGCCCGGCTGTTGGGCCCGGCGGCGGCGGGACTGGTGATCGCGGTCTCGAGCCTGGTCGCGGCCTTCCTTGCGAACGCGCTCTCCTTCCTGGTGGTGCTCGCCGCCCTCGTCGGGATGCGCTCCCGGCCCGTCACCCGGCACGCGATGCCGGCGCGCGTCGGGGCGGCCCTCCGTGAGGGGATCGGCTACGTCCGGGCCCAGCCGGCGCTCGTGGGGTTGACGGCGCTGGTCGGCCTGACATCACTCCTGGTCTTCCCGCACCTCTTCGTGCTGCTGCCCCTGTACGTCACGGACGTGCTTGGCGCCCGGGACGTCTGGGTCGGGGTGATGGTGTCGTGCGCCGGTGGCGGCTCGCTAGCCGGCACGATCGCGCTGCTGCGGGGCGACCGCGGCGACGCGGCGGTCCTGCGTCGGCTCCGCTTCTCGGCCGCCGGGGTCGCGACGGGGCTGCTCGCGCTGGGCCTGGCCCGGTCGCCCTGGCTGGCGGCGCCGGCCGCCGCGCTGCTCTCCTGCTCCGTGTCGCTGGCGATGGCCCAGGCCGCGACGACGGTCCAGCAGCGCTCTCCCGATGCCCTGCGGGGTCGGGTGATGAGTGTCCACGGCATGGCCTTCAGCGGCGTGCTGCCGTTCGCGGTGGTGCTCGTCTCCGGAGCATCCGAACTGATCGGCCAGCCGACGACGATGCTGGCCTCGGCCGCCTTCTATGTGGTCGGGGCCACGTTCCTCTACCGCCACTACACCCGGCCCGGTCTGGCGGCCACGCCGACGTCGACCTTCAGCGGGCTGGACGAGCGCGCGCCGCTCGCTGGGCGACCGACCGCCAGGGCACACTGAGCCGGAATCCGCCGTTTCGATGGTCGTAGGGGGGTGCGGGGATGGCCCGTACCAAGCTCGGCTGATCAGTGGTGGTATCGGGGGTGGCGGGACGGCCCGTCCGCCCGGGGCAAGCCCCGTAGTCAGCGGCTCAGGGACGAAGCCGGCTGGGGTAGCCGGGCGCCAGGCCACTGCAGCCACCCGGACCTCGCGTGACCGGTCGCGACAAGGAGTCCGCGACCGCGCCAGCCTGCGAGCACCGGGTCGACCGGGGTCCGTCGGCGCCTCCCCGTCGGAGCGTGGTCGCTACGGCGCGGGCGTGGCGGGGGTGACCTCGACCGGAATCGTCTCGTCGATCAGGAACGACCCGTCGGTGGGTCCCGGGGCGAAGACGACGTAGTTGACCGTTCGGTCGACGTTGGTCGTCGTGACCAGGGCGCCGACGCGGCCATCGCCGAGCACCTGGATCTGCTCGATGGCGTCGAGCGAGGTGCGCCGGCTGGGCGGCAGCGCGAACGGCGTGGCGAGCGCGTCGTAGTAGTCCCGCCGCAACTCCGGCACCCCGGCGTCCGCGAGCAGGCCCGCCAGGAAGCGGTCGGTGTAGAAGGCGAACGAGGCGAGGGTATCGCCGGCGTTGAGGCAGGCCAGGTTGCCACGCATCGTCGCGGTGACGGCGGCGACGGTCTCCGCGTCGGCTGGGTCGCCCGAGGGCGGAACGAACGCGGTCGGGCTGGCGGCCGGAGAAGCGGGGGTGGCCGGCGGTGGCGCCGCCGCGGTCGGGATCGCCTCCAGCGGGGGCCGCTGACCGGTGCACTCGTCCGGCGAGGGCGCATCGCGGCCCGCCGATGCCGACTCGGGCGAGGGCGTGCCCGCCTGCACCCACGGTATGGGCGAACCCGTCGCCGCGGCGGCGAGGGTGACGCTCAGCAGCCACGCCGCGGAGACGGCGAGACAGACCAGGGCGCGCAGGGTCGCGGACGGCGAACGGCGGTTCATCTGGAGTCCCCGTCTACGGGCTCGCGTGTGGGTGCTGCCGCCAGGCGGTCGCCCGGCGGGACCCCGGCGAGCATAGTCGATCCCGCTCGTCTCCCAGCGGCGCCCGCCCCGGACGTTGGTCCCGACCGCCGCCGTGCCGGCGCCCCAGAGCATGGCCCAGCGACCGCCGTCGTCGGTCCTGATGCCGCGCAGACTGCTCCCTGCCTACCGAACGCGACCGCGCGGCACGACGATGAGCCTGCCGACCGCGAGCCCGACCGGACAGGCGCCTCCGCCCGGGCGCCCACCCGCCGGGCCTGATCGTCTTCCGCCGTCTGGGAGGGGGAGGTTCACGCCGGAGGATCCGCGTCCCCCTCACCATACCCGCGCGGCAAGAAGCGGCCCGAGCCGGGCTCGGCGGTGATCCGGGCGGCGCCCGACGCGCGGTCGTCGTAGACGGTCTCGCCGCGCCGGATCGTGCGCACCACGCGGCCGGTCAGCCGGCGCCCCGCGTACGGCGTCCAGGGCTGCCGGTGGAACGCGTCGGCGTCGCGGACCTCCCACTCCCGCCGCGGGTCGAGCAGCACCAGGTCGGCGTCGCCGCCGACCGCGATCGTCCCCTTGCGCGGGTAGAGGCCGAAGATCCGGGCGGGATTAGCCGCGATCTGGCGGACGAACTGGGCGAGTCCCATCCCCCGTCGCACGACCGCCGCGTCGAAGAAGGCCGGCAGGAGCGTCTGCACACCGGGCAGCCCGAGCGGCGCCGCGAAGATGTCGTCGGCCCCGGCCGCCTTGCTGGCCACGGTGTAGCCGCAGTGGTCGGAGCAGATCAGGTCGACCGTCTCGTCGAGGACGGCATCCCAGATCGCCGCCACCTCCTCGGGCTCGCGCAGGGCCGGCGCGCAGCGGGCGAAGCCGGCGAGGCGCTGGAGGTCGTCCGTGTCGAGCACCAGGTACTGGGGGCAGGTCTCGCAGGTGACCCGGACGCCGCGGGCGCGGGCGTCCGCGATCAGCCGCAGGGCACCGGCCGAGGCGACGTGGCAGATGTGGACCCAGCAGCCGGTGGCCTCGGCCAGCGCGAGCACCGTCCCGACGGCGACCGTCTCCACGAGGGGAGGTCGCGACTCCGCGTGGGCCAGGGGGTCCCGCCGGCCGCCCGCCCGGAGACCGGCGATCCCCGCCTTGACCAGGGCGTCGTTCTCGGCGTGGATGCCGTAGGGAAGCCCCGTGGGCGCGATCGCGGTCATCGCCGCGAGGAGCTGGGCGTCGTCCACCGCCGGGAAGGATCGGCTCGAGGACGCCATGAAGCTCTTGTAGGCGGCGGCCCCCTCGGCGGCCATGGCGGTGAGCTCGTCTGCGGTCTGGTCCGGTGCCCCGATCACCCCGCCCCAGAGTGCCGTGTCCGCGATCGCGGAGACCCCGACCCGTGCCCGCTTGTCGCGGAACTGCGCGGCCGTGACGGTGGTCGGGGACGCCTGGGGCATCTCGACGACGGTCGTGATCCCGCCGGCGACCGCCGCCGCGCCCCCGGTCGCGAACCCTTCGAGCAACTCGTCGGCGGGCTCCCAGAAGTGCGTGTGCGCGTCGATCCCGCCGGGCAGCACGAGCAGCCCGGCGGCGTCGATCCTCTCGTCGGCGGCGACGTCCGCGGCGTCGAGGGCGATCGTCGCCACCCGCTCGCCCTCGAGGACGAGGTCGGCGCGGACTGCGCCGTGCTCGGTCACGACGGTCCCGCCCGCGACGACGGTTCGAACCGGGGTGGGCATGGCGTTCCTCGGGGTGGGGCGGGGCGTGGGGCCGGCGGGATAGTACCGAGCGGTCGTCCGGTCGTCTATGCCATGGCAGCGCCGCCCGCGGTGGCCGCGACCGGGGGCCGACGCGTCGCCCCGCCCGCACCGGCCCGTCGCAATCGGCTGCCCCACCCCACATCCAATGCTGACTGTCCCGGTCAGAGCGCCCCGGTGGCATGGAGGGCCCGCCGAACGTGGGCGGTGGCCCGCGTGAAGGGCTCCCCGTCGAGCACCTCGAGGGTGCGGGGACGGGGGAGGTCAACGGCGAGGATGTCCGCGATCGTGCCCGGACGAGGCGTCATGGTCACCACGCGGTCGGCGAGGAAGACCGCCTCGGCGACGCTGTGGGTGACGAGCAGGACGGTGGTCGGGGGTGCCGCCGGGCGGTCCGATCGCCCGGCGGCCGTCCCGCCGGACGGGGGCGTCACGGGTGCCCGCCAGATCCGCTGGAGTTCGACCGCCATCCGCTCCCGGAGCAGGGCGTCGAGCGCGCCGAACGGCTCGTCAAGGAGGAGGATCGGCGGGTCGTGGGCGAGCGCGCGGGCGAGCGCGACGCGCTGCTGCATCCCCCCCGACAGCTCGGACGGGTAGCGGCCACCGAAGCCGGCGAGCCCGACGAGGTCGAGCAGCGCCGCCTCGCGCGCCCGCGCCGCGTCCCTGGGCAGCCGGAGGACCTCGGCCGGCAGCCGGAGGTTGCCGGCGACCGTGCGCCAGGGGAGGAGGACGGGGCGCTGGAAGGCGAGCCCGACGTCGGACCGCGGGCCGCGGACGCGCTCGCCGCGGACGACGACCTCGCCGGCATCCGCGCCGGTCAGGCCGGCCACTAGGCGCAGCAGCGTGCTCTTGCCGCAGCCGCTGGGCCCGACGATGGCGACGAACTCGCCGGTCCGGACCGCGAGGTCGACGGCCTTCAGCGCCACGGTCGGCGGCAGGCCGCGCCGTGCCGGGTACGTCTTCGCCACCCCCGACAGCCGAACGGCGGGCACGGCAGCGTCAGGGTTGGGGATGCCGACCGGCGCGGGTGTCCTCACCGCGGCAGCGTACCCGACGCCGAGGGTGCTCCCCACGCCCGTGGGTTCCGCCCGGCGGGTCGCCCCACGGGTCTATACTTCCCGGACGATACCGAGCGGAACGCTGTCGCGCTGGCGACGATGAGGGTAGGTGGGGCCGTGGTCGCGGGGGCGCGAAGCTGGGTGGCGACGCCGGTCGGACGCGGCTTCGCGCTGATGGCGGGGACGACAGCCGCGTTCGGGTTCGCGCTCAACGCCCAGCAGAACATCGTCTCGAACTACTTCGAGCACGAGTTGGGGCTCTCCGGGGCCCAGTTCGGCTACATCACCGCGATCCGCGAGGTTCCCGGCTTCCTCCTCATCTTTCTGACCGCCCTCTTCTACCGGATGTCGCTGCCCCGCCTGACGGCGGGGGCGCTGGTGCTGCTCGCCGCCGGCTACGCCCTCTTCGGCCTCTCGGACTCGTTCTGGAGCGTCGCCCCCTGGGTGATCCTCAGCTCGATGGGGTACCACACCTTCCTCCAGACCCAGTACGCGCTCGGGATGAGCCTGACGACGGAGGACAAGTCGGGCAGCATCCTCGGCCGCCTCGGGTCCGTCAGCCAGGGCGGGGCGTTGCTCGGCATGGTGGTCGTGCTGGTCGGCTTCGGGTTCGGCTGGCTCAGTTACCGGGCGACGTTCGTGCTCTGCGGGGCGGCGGCCCTGACGGCCGCGCTGCTGGTGGTCCGGTTCCCCCACTTCCACGACGGCGAGATCCGCGAGCGGGCCGCCCGCCGCGACCCGATCGTCCTCCGCCGCGACTACCGGCTCTACTACGCGCTCAGCCTGCTCGACGGGGCACGGCAGCAGATCTTCTTCTCGTTCGGGCTCTGGGTGCTCGTCGACCACTTCGGGCTCGACGTGCCGGCGATCTCCGCGACCCTGCTCGGGATCACCGCGGCCAGCATGGTGACCGGACCGTGGATCGGCCGGCAGCTCGACCGGCACGGCGAGCGGCAGGTCCTCGGGGCGGTCAACATCGCCTACATCGTGGCCCTGCTCGGCTACGCCCTGATCGACAACGTCTTCGCCGCCCTCGCCTGCTACGTCGTCTACTCGTTCATCTTCCCGCTCAGCGCGATGGGGGCGGCGACCTACCTGCGGAAGATCGCCCCGACGGCCGACGTCGCACCCTCCCTGGCGATGGGCCTGACGATGCAGCACGCGGCGGCGGTCATCGTGCCCGTGGCGACGGGCTTCGTGCTCAACTACGTCGGCTACCAGGTGCCGTTCCTGGTGGCGGTCGGCTTCGCGCTGCTCACGCTGCCGATCACCCGCCGCCTCGCGCCCGAATCCCAGAAGTCGCCGGCGCGCCGCCGGGAGGACGAGGAGCGCTCGGCCGGGCTGGCCGGCGGGCCGGTCCCGGCCGGCGCCGGCACGGGCGCCTTCAGCGCCCCGACCCCAGGCACCCCGGCGGGCGGGCTTGCCGAGGGGACGGCGACGGACTGAGTCCCGCACCGGTCGTGCGGATTGAACGACCGCCGGAACGGGTCGGTTCGGAACCGATCGGCCGGGGGCAAGAGCCGACGGGGCGAGGCGCGGAGATCGTCGCGGGCGGCCAACGCCGCGGGAGGCGACCGCCTCGGGAAGCGAACCCTGCGCCGGGCGCGGTCCGCCGCGAGTTTGTCCCGGGCAGCGTGGTCGGAGCGACGGTAGCCAAGGAGTCTCAGCAGTGACGGCCACGGCGACGCGGGACGCGACCAGGGACGACCCGCTCGCCGGCGATCACAAGGACGACGTTTATCCCACCTCCCGGGCGTCGGCTCCCGTAGCCGTCCCGGCGGGACGACTCGCGGCGCTGCGCAACCGGCCGCTGACGACGCTGATGCTCGGGCACTTCACGGTCGACATGTACGTCGGCCTGCTGCCCGTCCTCTATCCCCTCCTGACCGACCGCTTCGACCTCGACCTGGCCACGGTCGGACTCGTCTCGCTGGCCTACACGGGGGTCGCCTCGATCTCCCAGCCCCTCTTCGGCTGGGTGGCCGACCGCTACGGCACGCGGTTCACCGGCCTGACCCTGATCTGGACCGCGCTGACCTTCGCGACGATCGGCTTCGCGCCGACGTTCGAGGTGCTCGTCGCCCTCGCGGCGCTGGCCGGGCTGGGCTCGGGCGCCTTCCACCCGCTCGGGGCGGTCAACGCCAGCGCGGTGATCCCCGAGGGCCAGCGCAACACCGCGATGTCGGTCTACGTGACCGGCGGCACGCTCGGGGTCGCCCTGGGTCCCCTGGTCGGGGCGGTCCTGTTCGGCGTCTTCGGCGTCCGAGGGACGGCGCTGATGGTCCTGCCCGGGCTCAGCATCGCCTTCTGGCTGCTGCGGGAGATGCGCGGCATCGCCCTGCCACGACCGGTCCGTCGGAGGGACGGCGACGGGGCGATCACCGCCCCGCTGCCGATCGGCGCGCTCGCCGTCGTCGTCGGCGTGATGATGCTCCGGATGTGGACGATCTTCGGCATCCAGGCCTTCATCCCCACCTGGTACAAGCAGCTGGGGTACGGATCGTCGTTCTACGGCCCGCTGGCGACCACGATCGTGCTCGCGAGCGCCGTCGGGGCGATCGGCTCCGGCACGCTCGCCGACCGCTTCGGCCGGCGAACGGTGATCCTCGCCTCGCTCTGGCTGTCGATCCCGGTGGTCCTCCTCTTCTCGGCCTTCACCGGGCCGATCGCCTTCGTCACCGGCGCGCTGATCGGCCTCCTCGGCGCGTCGACCGGGCCGCTGCTGCTGGTGATGGCCCAGCAGCTGATGCGCGGCCGGGCGGGGATGGCCTCCGGGGTCGTGCTCGGGCTCGGGTTCGTGACCGGCGCGCTGGGGGTCCCGGTGCTCGGCGCGCTGGCCGACCAGATCGGGATCGCCGCCGCGATGCGGGCCCAGGTCCTGGTCGTGGTCGCCACGATCGCCCTCGCCTGGCTGCTCCCGTCCGAGCGGCGGGTGCGCGAGCTCGCCGACTCGACGCCCGCTCAGTCCGTGCCCGTCCGACAGTAACTGCCGGCGGGCGGCAGGCGAGTCTTCTCATTCGGAATCCGGCTGGTCGCTGTCGCTGCCGGGGGAACGTCGGCGGCCGGGTGCGCCGGTGGCCGAGCATCGGACTCAAGCACCAAGCCGGCTGAAGCCGGCGGCGGATCTGCCTGGCAGAGTCCAGGCAATCACCCGGATGCTGTATCCGCTCGCCCGCCCACCGCACCGCGTGCCGGCTCCCCGCGGCACGGCTCGCTGGGGCCTGCCCGGACTGGTCCGACGGCATTGGTCCCATCACGTAGGTCCGACGCCGCGCGCCCACCGGGCGACGCGGCGTTTACGTGATCTCACGGATGTTCCCCGTCCCCGCCAGCCCCAGGATGGATGTGGGGCAAGCGAGTGACGGAGCGGGAACCGGCGGCACCCACCGCGACCCGCGTGGCGGGCCGAAGAGGCCCAGCGGAGGAACACCATGATCTCGAGGAGCGTCTGGGACGGCCGTGGTCTGACCCGTCGGCAGCGGAACACCGGGGCCGATGAGCGCCGCGGCCAGCAGGTTCGCCCGGAGCGCCGGCTCCGGACGGCGGTGCGGACCGGCCTGGTCACCACCGCGATGGCCGCCCTGGTCGCCGGCGGTGCGGGGACGACCCTCGCCTCCCAGTCGGGCGGCGAGGGGTCTTCGCCGGCACGGGGGCACGCCGCGGTCGTCGCCCAGCAGATCATCGACTTGCCCTCGGGCCAGCTTGGCTGGCAGGTCACGCGTCGGACGGCGTCCCCCGCCGACGCCGACGCGGCCGCCCTCTTCGGCTCGGCCGATGCCGCCGGCTTCGTGGTCGCGGACGACGGCGCGCTCCTGGTGAGTGTCGAGGGCGGTCCGCGGGTGCGCCTCGCCTCCGGTGAGGCGCTGGCGGTCGAGGCGGGCGCCGAGGTGGCGATCGCGGCGACCGGCGACGACGAGGCCGAGTTCTACACGCTCGGGCTCGGACGCGGTACGGCGAAGTCGGCCGCGATCGACCGGGCCGGGGCGACCGTCGGCGATCCGACCCCCTTCGCCACGCCGGGCGGCGCGGCCCGCGACCTGGACCTGCTCCGCGACGTGCTCGCGGCCGACGAGGAGAGCGAGTTGCCCGCCGGGGCGGGACCGACCCTCCTGCTCGTCACCGAGGGGACCCTCGAGGTCGCGACTCCCAACGGTGGGTCGATCGAGATCGCCGCCGGCGACGCCACGACCCTGGAGGGCGACCTGGCGCTGACGGCGGCCGACGAGGGCGCCGCATTCGTCGCGGCGGTTCTGGGCGCCGAGGTCGACGCGGATGAGGCGTCCGCCAGCCCCACCTATCGGACCGGGAGCGGCACGGGCGGCGGCACCGGTGGCGGCGGCGGGGCGGGAACCGGCGGCGGGGACAGGACGGGAACCGGCGGCGATGGCGGCGGCGGCGGGAGCGGCGGCGGCAGCGGCGGCGGCAACGGGAGCGGCAACGGCGGCCAGGCCACGGCCAGTGCGACGGAGACGGCGGGCGCGACCAAGACGCCGACGGCGACGCCGACCGCCCAGCCGGACACCGACGCCGACGACGACGGGTTGAGCGACGACGACGAGGCGCTGCGCGGCACCGATCCGAACCTCGCCGACACCGATGGTGACGGACTGCTCGACGGCCGCGAGGTCTTCGAGACCGGCACGGACCCCCTCAACGCCGACAGCGACGCCGACGGCATCACCGACGGTGAGGAGGTCGACACCTACGGCAGCAACCCGAGCAGCAACGACGGCGACGGCGATGGGTTGCCCGACTACAACGAGATCTTCCAGCACGGCACCGACCCGAACGAGCCCGACACGGACGGCGACGGCATCTCCGACCACGACGAGCTGAACTACCCCACCGACCCGCTCCTCGCCGACACCGACGGCGACGGGCTGTCCGACGGTGGCGAGCTGACCTATGGCACCAACCCGACCCTGGTCGACACCGACGGCGCCGGCTTCGGGGACGGTGCCGAGGTCGACGCGGCGACCAGTCCCACCGACCCGACCAGCCACCCGTAGACAGCGGGCACGGCAACGCCGCGACGGGGCACGGCCGGCACCTTCTGAGGTGCCGGCCGCGTCCCGTGTCGAGCGGCGAGGCGAAGTGGGGTTGGCGCGGCGCCGGGTCACGGTCGGGGCCGTGCCAGGCCGACCGGGGTACGGCTGACTCTGACCGATACGGAATCCGGGTGATCTCCCGGACTCTGGCCGGCCGGTCCGCGGCCGGCGTCGGCCGGCTTCGTTCCTGTGCCTCTGACCGCGGGGCTTGCCCCGGGCGAGCCCGGCCAGCGCCCGCCTCCGATACCACTTCCACCACCGTACAACCGGATGCCGTATGTATCGGGTTGATCCGTGGTGGGCTCGGGCGCACGGGGCCGGCCCGCCGCGGTCGGGGCAAGCCCCAGGGGCTGGTGCTCAGGAGCGAAGCCAGCCGCGGCCAGCCAGGGGTGGGCCGGCGCGGACGCCATAGCATCGGTCCGGAGGCCAGATTACCCGAGGTCGATCACGCCGGCGGCAACGCGGCCCACGACCCTGGGCGACCACGGGCGAACCACGGACACCGCATCGTTCGGCGGCGTGCCCAGGTCGCCGGAGGCGACAGGGTCGTCTGGACCGTGCCGGCGAGGAGACGCGGCATCCGGTCACACGCGGCGACGCCCCCTCCCACACGGTGGGAGGGGGCGTCGCCGGCTGAGGCTCTTGCGGGTGGCGCTTCGGCGTCGCCGACTGTGGCCGCGGAGATCCGGGCTATTCGTTCGGCCCCTTGGTGATCAGGCGGGCGCCCCGCGAGGAGGTCGCGTAGGACGACACCCAGTGCATCAGCACCGAGGCCCGGTTGCGAATCCCGCGGAGGAAGTAGAGGTGGACGCCGAGCCAGAGCAGCCAGGCCGGGAACCCGGTCACGTGGCGGCCCCGGATGTCGGCCACCGCGGCGTTGCGGGCGACGATCGCCATGTTGCCGCGGTCCTGGTAGGCGAAGGGCTTGGTCGGCTCGCCGGCCGCCAGACGCGCCAGGTTCGCCCCGGTCTGCCGCCCTCCCTGCATCGCGGCCGGCGCGATCCCCGGCACCGGCTTGCCGTCCGACTGCTTGACCGACGCCAGGTCGCCGACGACGAAGACCTCGGGGCGACCGGGAACCCGCAGGTCGGGCTCGACCAGCACGCGCCCGGCGCGGTCCATCTCGACCCCCAGCGAGCGGGCCAGCGGCGACGCCTTGACGCCCGCCGCCCAGATCACCGTCCGCGCCGGGATCCGCTCCTCCCCAAGGGTGACGCCGCCCTCATCGACGTGGGTGACCATCGCGCCGAGGCGGACGATCACGCCGAGCTTCTCCAGGTGGCGCTTGGCGGCCTTGCCGAGGTCCTCCGGGAAGGGAGGCAGGACCTTGTCCAGCCCCTCGAGGAGGTAGACCTTCGCCTCCTGGGGGCGGATCCGGGTGAACTCCTTCGGCAGCGTGGCGCGGGCGATCTCCGCCAACGAGCCGGCCAGCTCGACGCCGGTCGGACCGGCGCCGACGACGACGAACGAGAGCAGCGCGTCGCGCTCGGCCGGGTCGTCGGTGCGCTCGGCGAGCTCGAAGGCGCGGAAGACGCGGCGCCGGATCTCGGTGGCGTCCTCGATCGTCTTCAGGCCGGGCGCGACGGGCGCCCACTCGTCGTGGCCGAAGTAGGTGTGGCTGGAGCCGGTCGCCAGGACGAGGTAGTCGTAGGCGAGGCGGTCGGGGGCCACGCCGTTGCCGCTCGAGCCGCCGAGGATGAGCTGCTTGCGGTCGGGGTCGATCTCGGTCGCCTCCGCGAGCAGGACCGACGCGTTCTTCTGCCCGCGCAGGAGACCCCGGATCGGCGAGGCGATGTCCGCCTCCGACAGCGCCGCGGTC
Organism: uncultured Thermomicrobiales bacterium; assembly: GCA_902806335.1. Taxonomy (GTDB): domain Bacteria; phylum Chloroflexota; class Chloroflexia; order Thermomicrobiales; family UBA6265; genus CADCWG01. Next base: position 20,203 of record CADCWG010000317.1, read on the forward strand.
GCGACCTGGTAGAGGAGCGGCTGGAAGAGGTGGTGGTTGCGACGGTCGACGACGGTCACCCGCACCGGCGCGTCCGCCAGGGCCCGCGCGGTCTCGAGCCCGCCGAACCCCGCCCCGACGATCACCACGTGCGGGCGATCCGCCCCGGACGGTGTCGCCGACGGTGCCCCTGATGGTGTCCCCAACGGTGTCCCCGACGGTGTCGTCGTCGCTCCCGCGCTCGCCTGCGCTGCGGCTGCCAACGGTCTGCCCCCTGTCTCTCACGCTCTCTCTGGCGCGGCGACGATGCCGCTCGGCCCCCACGCTCACCAGCCGCGGTCAGCGCCCACCCATGCGTCGACGGCAGGGGGCGACGGGAAGGTCTCGGTAGCGTACCCCTCAGCGACCGGACGCGCCATGCTGACCCCGAGCCCTGGCTGACCAACGACCCCCGGTGCGGCCGGTCCGCGCCGCGCACCGGTGGGTAGCCCCAACGGCCGGTCTCGGCGGGCGAGGCTGGGCTCCGGCCCCCGTCCCCGGCTAGCATGGTCCTTCCGGCGGCCCATCGCCCGCGGGTGGTCTACAAGGGCCGAGTGTGAGGCGGTGACGTCTGGGGACGGCCGCCGCGGGGTCTGCCCCGAGCACGCCCCGCGGCCGGCGGCCCGGACACGGCACCGACTTGAGCCGTCCGCGTACCCGCCGGGCGATGCCATGGCGACTAACCGGATCTCCCAAGGGGGTCCGGTCGTCCCCACCGAGGGCGCGGGCAGACGTCTGGACGAGGCAAGGGCTGGGATGGCGCGACGGACACGGGACCGGGCGATCGGCGACGGCGAGCGGAGCGGGCACGGCGCCGGGCGGTGGGGAACCCTCGCCGCCCTCGCGCTGGCCGCCGTCGTCGCCCTGGCCCGCTGGTGGGACGGCGGGACCGACCCGGCGAGCAACGTCGGTGGGCGAGCCGCGGCCACCGCCCGTCCTACGTCGACCACCGTTCGCGGTACCGTCGCCCGCGCGCCGACCGCTGACGGTGGGCGCGCGGCCGCGGGCGGCCCCGCGGTGGAGGCGGTGCCGGCCGCCGCCGACGCGGCGACAGTCGTCGAGGCGATCGACGGCGACACGGTCCGCGTGCGGTTGACGGCGGGCGGCGAGGCCACCGTGCGCCTGATCGGGATCGACACGCCCGAGGCGAGCGGGCCCTATCGCGACCAGGAGTGCTTCGGCGCGGAGGCGAGCGCGCGGACCGCGGACCTGCTCCCCGCCGGGACGACCGTCTACCTCGAGCGGGACCGGACCGACGCCGACCGGTACGATCGGCTGCTGCGCTACCTCTGGCTCGACGGCGACGGCGGGGCGGTGCTGGTCAACGAACGCCTGGTCGCCGAGGGCTTCGCCGAGGCCCGCGCCTACCCGCCCGACGTGCGCCACGAGGCCCGCCTCTCCGCCGCCGAGGAGGCGGCAAAACGAGCGGAGCGCGGGTTCTGGGGGGAGTGCGGCGGCCCCGACACCCCGCTCGGCTGACCCGAGGACCGACGTCGACCGGCTGGGTCGATCGGTCGCGATCCGTCGGGACCCGCGGCGCGGCGTCACCCCAGTCGGGGTACGCTGGGGTCGGGCGCCCCAGACGGCAGGCCCCATGCAACGGCGCTCGACGGGCGGGTGCCCGCGCCGATCGGGACGGGACGGCGCTCGGGCGACGCCCGCGGCGGTGGAGGTGCACGAGACGGTGGGGGAACTGGTCGGCCGCCTGGGCAACCTGGTCACCGAGATCGTCGAACGCCTCGGCTACGTCGGGGTCGCGCTGCTCGTCGCCCTCGAGAACGTCTTCCCACCGATCCCCTCCGAACTGATCCTGCCGCTGGCCGGATTCCTCTGCGCGCAGGGCACGTTCCTGCTACCGGTGATGGTCCTCGCCGCGACGATGGGCTCCGTCGGCGGCGGACTGGTGCTCTACGGCGTCGGCGCGCGGCTGGGAGAGGCCAGGGTGCGTCGGGCGGTCCGGCGCTACGGGCAGTGGCTCACCCTCGACGAGCAGGACCTCGATTCAGCCGACAGCTGGTTCGACCGCCACGGCGGCAAGGCCGTCTTCCTCGGTCGGCTGGCGCCGCTGATCCGCTCGCTGGTGTCGATCCCCGCCGGGTTCCGGCGGATGCCGGTCTCCCGGTTCGTGCTCTACACGGCCGCCGGGAGCGCGCTCTGGAACAGCGCGCTGATCGGGGCCGGCTGGGCGCTCGGCGACCGGTGGCACGTCGTCGAGCGGTACGCGTCGATCCTGCAGTACGCGGTGGTGGCGGCGATCGTGGTCGGCCTGTCCTGGTTTGTGGTCCGCCGACGCGACCGCCTGCGAGGTGGCCGCGACTAGGGGCCGTCCACGCCGCCTGGCCCCGGACTGATGGACACGTCGGTGCGTGCACCGTTGCGGTAGCGAGCAGATCGAGGAGGGCGAGCATTGGCAGCCGAGGGACAACGACGCGACGACGAGGCAACGGGGAACCGGCCCGTCCGGGTCGCGGTGGTGGGGACCGGCAACGTCGGGGCGACTTTTGCCCATGCTCTGCTCTTGAGCGGACTGGCCGCCGAGATCGTGTTGATCAACCGGGACCATTCGGAGGCCGAGGGCGAGGCGATGGACCTCGCCCACGCCGTGCCGTTCGGGGAGCCGGCGAGGGTCTGGGCGGGAGACTACGCGGACTGTGCCGGGGCCGCGATCGTCGTCCTCACCGCCGGCGCCGCGTCCGCGCCCGGCGGCACCCGCCTCGACCTGGCCGAGAAGAACGGCGCGATCTTCAACGAGATCGTTCCCCAGGTGGTCCGGCACAACACCGACGGCATCCTGCTCGTCGCCACGAACCCGGTCGATGTCCTCACGGACGTCACGGTCCGCCGCTCGGGGTTCCCGCCGTCCCGCGTGATCGGCTCGGGCACGATCCTCGACACCGCGCGTCTCCGCTCGCTGCTTGGGGGACACCTGGGGATCGACCCCCGCGACGTCCACGCCGACGTCATCGGCGAGCACGGTGACAGCCAGGTCGCCGTCTGGAGCCGGGCGACCGCCGCCGGGATCCCGCTGGCCGAACTGTCCGCAGACCTCGGGGTGCCGTTCGACGCGCCGACGCGGGAAGACCTGGCGCGGCGGACCCGGGAAGCCGCCGGCGAGATCGTCGAGCGCAAGGGCTCGACGGCCTACGGCGTCGCGGCGGGGCTGCTCCGGATCGCCGAGGCGGTCCTCCGTGACCAGCGCAGCGTGCTGACGGTCTCGGGCATGGCCGAGGGCTACGAGGGGGTCGACGGCGTCTGCCTCAGCCTGCCGCGGGTGATCGGCCGCCACGGCGCCGAACGGGTCCTGCGCCCTGCCCTGGACCCCGACGAGGCCGCGGCCCTGCGCCGGTCGGCGGAGACCGTCCGGGAGGCCACCGAGCATGTGCCAGCGGGCGACTGATCCCCTCTCACCACGGCGAGGGGTTCTCCGGCGGGAGCGCCGCGACGGTTGGTGACGATGCGCGATCAACCACCACCGGACGGACGGGACCGCGCGCCGTCGTGCCCGTCACCGTCTGGACTCAGCGGCCGGTCGCCCGACACGCCGACGGGCGATTGGTACGTCTTCGAGACGTTCGCCGCGGACGGCACGCTGGCCGTCGGCATCGCCCAGGGACCGCCCCCGCCGGGCGGACCGATGGTCGTCACCGGAGGGCTCTCACGGACCGCCGCCGCACGCACGGCCCGGGACTCGGCGCGCTCCTGACGACCCTCGGGTCTCTCGCCCGGCATCGGCCGGAACGACCCCAGAGGGCCGGACGGCTCGGACGAGACCCTGCCGGCTCTGTCGTCTTCGCGGTCGCCGCTCGCGGCCGGCGCTCGTCACCTGGTCCCGAGCGTGACCCGCGGAGGTTTGAGTCCGGGCGCGTCGCAACCACCGACCCGGGGACCGGGGACCCTGCCCGACCGCACGGACCTGGCAGATGTGGCGGGCCTCTAGCCGGTGCCGCAGGCGCGTTCCGCGTCGGCGGCGTGCTGGTCGAGGGCGCGCGAGAGGGCGGCGACCTCGGCCGCCAGGGCGCGGTCGTGGCCGGACTCAAGGAGGCCGGGGAGGACGGCATGGCCCCGCCGGGCGGCCTCCCGGACCGCGTCGATCGCCTCGGGCACGCAGATAATCGCGCCCGCGATCGGCGTGGCGACCGGAGTCGCCGCCGGCGGGGACGGGCCGGTCCCCGTCCTCGGGTCGGCTGCGGCGCCACCGCCGGCTATGGTCGGACAGCCGGTCAGCGGCCGGTACCGCGCCGAGAGCTGCGCGAGGTCCGCGGCGAGGTCGGGTGCGCGTCGTTCCCTGGCGAGCAGGGTCGCGGCGTCATGGGCCCGATCGGCGGCGCCCCCGACCCTGCTCCGAGTGCTCGAGTCGAGCAGGCAGCCCGCCGTCCGCCGCGCCGCCTCGGCGGCCGCCAGGGTCGCCCAGAACGCCGCGGCCGTTGGCGCGGCGGCGGTGGCCGCCACCGCCCGCTGGCGCTCTTCGACCTCGGCCTCGTGCATCGTGAGCAGCGCGATCGCCGGGGAGCCGAGCAGGAGCGTGAACCCCAGCAGCAGGTTCGCCCCCGCGGCGGCGCGGCGCACCCTCGGCACCACCACCGCGTCGCCGGGCTCCAGGGGATCGTAGCGCACCCACACTCGCGCGCCGGGCGGGTACCGGGCGCGGATCCCCTCGGTTGTCGTGGGATCAAAGCCGTCGGGCAGGCCGGCGCCGAAGTCGTAGCGGCGCCCCGGGTACCGGTATCCACCGACCCAGTAGTCGTATTCCATACGGACGTCACGGTCGAATCCCGTCGCCCGGGGCCGGCCACGGGGCACGAGCCGCAGCGACGTCACCACGCCCGGGGCCACCGGCCAGGACCGACTGACGTGTTCCCGCGCCGCGGCCCGCAACACCCGGAAGACGATCACGGCGCCGATCAGCATGACCAACTCGGTCAGCAGCAGCGGGAAGCGCACCGGTCTCCTCCAGGCGGACGCGGTGCGGGCGGGCGGTGCGCGCCGGGCCGCACGGGGTCCGCCGGTTTGCCCGGCAAGCAGCACCGTCGCCCACCGGCAGCACCGTCGACCGCCGGCGGGGCCGGCGGCGGTGGGCAGCGACCCCAGCGGGCTCGCCTCCGCTCCACGCCGCGTCCGGCCGCGCCGGGACATCGGCCAGCGCGCGGACGGCGCTCAGCACCTCTTCGGGGAGACGTTGCGGACGCGGAACGGTTCCGAGACGCGGCCTCCGGCCGGTCGAGAGCGGAGTCCCGTCGGCCCTCCCCGAGAGGAGCGAGGGCGGCACGGACAACGACCGCGGCCGTCCGCCGGTGACCTCCGTGCGGGCAAGTTTTCCGGACGACGGTGGCGGGTGGGGCCACGCCGCGCGATGCCTCTGGGAGCGGTTCGCCCAAAGGTAGCGGCGATCAGAGGAGCGACGACGAGATGCGCAGGATGCTCACCGTCCTTACCGTTGCACTCGCCCTGGTGTTCGGGCCGGTGACCCAGGCTTCTGCCGCCGCCGACGACGCGGCCCCCTGCATCGGCGAGACCGCCAGCACGGTCGCGCCGATCCTTCGCGAGGGTTTGGGCCGGTCGTCGTGGCTTCGGAAGCCCGCGCCGACCTGACCGGCGAGGTCGTCAGCACGTCGGCGAGGACCGAGCGCGGCTGACGGATCGATGCGCATCGTCGAGTGGTCGAGCACAGACGGACCTGCCATCCGAGCCCCTCGACGTGAGCGCAGCGAAGGCCACCGTGGTGGTGGCCTCCGCCCGTGCGCCGCGGCGAGCATTCAAGCCAACCAGGGACCGTCTCCCGTTCGGCGGGCTCGGCCGCGACCGGCCGGTCGCGGCCGAGCCCGCCGATTGCAGCGACGCTCGGTTCCTGTCTGAACTGGGAACTTCCAGGCGACGGGAGGGATTGTCCCAGTCCCGTCACCCCTCGGTCCGGCGCAGCGTGAGGGCACCGGCCGCGAGGAAGAGGGTGACGGCGAGTGCCAGGACGGCGAAGTCCAGGGCGACCCGGTCGTCCCCCAGGCCACGGCCCTGGACCATGACCAGATCGAGCACCTCGAAGGCGTAGGTCAGCGGGAGCACCTGGGCGGCACCCTCCAGCACGCGGGGCAGACGCTCGACCGGCACCAGAAGGCCGGCGAGGAAGACCTGGGGGACGACCACCGCGGGCAGGAACTGGACGGCCTGGAACTCGTTGCGGGCGAAAGCGCTCAGGAAGAGCCCGAGCGCGATCCCGAGCAGGGCCTGGATCGCGACCACCGCGAAGGTCAGTCCCAGGCTCCCCGCGCTGGGAAGGTCGAGCAGCCAGAGCCCGACGGCGAGCGCGACGGCGGCCTGGGCGAGGGCGACGAGCGTCAGCGCGAGCGCGTAGCCCACCAGCAGGTCGCCTCGGCCGATCGGGGAGGCCATCAGGCGGTCAAGCGTGCCCTGCGTCCGCTCGCGAAGCACCGAGATCGAGGTGACCAGGAACATCAGGGTGAACGGGAAGAGCCCGAGCAGCAGCGGGCCAACCCGGTCGAAGACGAGAGGCGTGGCCGCGTAGACCTCCGACGTCAACCAGAGGAGCAGGGGCGGGATCAGGAAGAGCATCGCCAGGGTGCGGTGGTCGCGCCGGAGCTGACGGACGACCCGCCGGACGACGGCGAAGGTGCGGTCAACACTCATCGGAATCTCCTCTCGGCGCGGGCAACGGCGGCACGATCCCCGGCGATGGGTCTCACTCGACCGATTGGCGGGCGGTGGGCGCCGTGTCGTCCGGCGCGCCTGGCGACGATGGCGATCCGCGCGGGATCTCGGCGGTCAGGCGGAGGAGGGCGTCCTCGAGGTCGTCGGCGCCGGAGCGCACGAGGAGCTCGTCGGGCGTCCCAACCGCGACGACCTGGCCCTGCGCCATCAGGGCGAGGCAGTCGGCGTGGGCGGCCTCGTCCATGACGTGGGTGGTCACCAGCAGCGTCGTCCCCGCCGCGGCCCAGGCGTGGAACTGGGCCCAGAGGCGGCGGCGAAGTCGGGGGTCGAGGCCTACGGTCGGCTCGTCGAGCAGCAGCAACTGGGGCGCGGGAAGCAGCGCCGCCGCGAGCGCGATCCGCTGCCTCTGCCCGCCGGAGTAGGTCCGCACCGGCCGGTCGGCAACCGCCGTGAGGTCGGCCAGGTCGAGCATCTCCGCGACCCGCGAGGCCGGAGCCCGGTAGACCGCGGCGAAGAAGGAGAGATTCTCCCGCCCGGAGAGGTCGTCGTAGACCGCCGCGTCCTGCGGCATGTAGCCGAGCGCCGGCCGCAGCGCCAACGATCCGGCTGGCTGGCCGAGAACACGGACCGTGCCCGAGGTCGCTTTCTGCCGTCCGACCAGGGTGCGGATCAGGGTCGACTTGCCGCATCCGCTCGGTCCCACCAGGCCGAAGACCGCGCCCCGCGGGACGTCGAGCCCGACGCCGTGCAGGATCCGGACGGCGCCCCGCTCGACGACCAGGTCGCGGACGACGACCGCCGGCTCGCCGACACCGAGGGGTGGACCAGGCCGACCGACAGGGGCCGATACGGGGTGCGCTGCGACGACCATGGCGGGACCTCCCTCGCGAAGACGGGCGAACGCAGGACGGACGCGACGTAAACCCTGGGGACTGGAGGGACTAATGCCGGTCGCGAGCCGACGGCTCGTCAGACGGGGAGCGGGCGCTGGGCGTCTGTTTCGTGGTCCGCGGGCGACAACGCGACGGCGCGACAGTAGGCAGCGGTCAGGGCGTCGACGACGGCATCGCGGGGCGGGGCCGGCTGCCCGGTCAGGCGCCGGATAGCCTCCCGCGACAGGACGTGCAGTACCATCGGCCCGACGAGCAGTTGCAACAGGAGCGGGATCGGAAGGGCACGCACCCTGCCGGCCCGCACCTCCCCGTCGAGCCATGCCCCGAGGCTCCCGAAGACCCGCGGCACGAAGCGCGGGCCCAACTCGGCGGCGACCCGGCCCTGAGGGCGCGCCAGTACCTCGGCGAGGAGCGCCGGGAGCACCCGCGGCTCGGCGGTGGCGGCGTCGAAGGCCGCCGCGTAGACGGCCCGGATGGTGGCGTCGAAGCTCGGCCCCGGCGACGCGACGATCGTCTCGACCCGGACCAGCGGGCTGTAGCGCTCGAAGACCGCGGCCAGCAACCCCTCCCGCCCGCCGATCTGGCTGTGGATCGACGGCACGGAGCAACTGGCGGCATCGGCGACGGCCTCGAGGGTCAGCGCTCCAAGCCCCTGGTCGGCAATCAACCTGGCCGCAGCCAGCGTTGCCCGCTCCCGGACATCGGGCCTGCTCCCCGGCTCGACCCCCGCGGCGCGAACGGCCTCCTCCAGGGCCTGGCGCGAGCCGATCCGGCGGTAGAGCGTAGCCCGGGAGATCCCGGCCCGGCTGGCGATCTCGTCGAGCGGCACGTCCGCGACCGCCAGCCCGGACGCATCCGCCGCGGCCGTCGCTGCCCGAACGATGTCCTCTCCGATCGTCGCCATGAGACGATACTATGCTGAATATCTTATTTTGTCAAGTATCAACCGTAGAGCCTGTACCCAAGGTCCCCGCGTGAGAGGGCCCCGGTCCATGGGGATGGACAAGGGGTCGGTGCCCTCTCCTCTCGGGGCAATGCTTTAACAGATTCTTGAGTACGGGTTAAGATCCCCGGAGGTGAGCGGCGGCTACGGTGTCCGGCGTATCGGGCGGTTGGCCGTCGTCGCGGTGGGTCCTCCGCGTGGAAGACCCGGTGCCGGGCGGCAAGGTGGCCGCCGAGTCGATCACGGAGGAGTGGACACGTGATGGCTGATCAGGACGCGACGCGGGCTCGGACGAACGTCTCTCGGCGCCGCCTCCTCCAGGGGACGGCGGGCGTGGGCGCGGCGGGACTGCTCGGCGCGACCGCGCCGAAGGCGAGCCGCGCCTTCGCGGCGCCGATGCTGCAGACCGGGCTGACCGGTGAGATCACCGTCGGTTTCGCCGACGAGCTGGGCAAGAAGCCGCCCTACGTGCAGCGGGCCGCCGACGCGGTCACGAGCGCGAACCCCGGCGCCACCGTGAACGTCGACCTGCGCCAGGTCGCGGGCGGCGACTACACCACCCAGCTGCTGCTCGCCCTCGACTCGGGCGAGGGGCCGGACGTGATCCATATCGGCGGCGACCGCATCGGCCAGCTCGCCGATGCCGGCTACATCGAGCCGCTCGATGCCTACCTGGCCGAGTGGCCGGACTGGACGGCCCAGTACCCCGAAGCGATTCGGAACGGCGTCACCTACCAGGACCAGGTCTGGGCCGTCCCCTACGGCCTCGACACCCGCTTCCTCTACTTCCGACGCGACATCCTCGAGCAGGCGGGACTCGGCCGCGACTGGGAGCCGGCCAACCTCGACGGCCTGCTCGAGGCGGCCGTCGCGGTCAAGGAGGCGGGCCTCGAGGGCGTCGCGCCCTACGTGCTCTATGCCGGCCGGGCCGGCTCCGGCGGGACCGCCTCGCACGGGTTCGCGCCGATCGTCCTCGCCAACGGCGGCGACCTGATCGACGCCGAGGGCCGCTGGGTCGGCGATAGCCCGGCGATCCGCGCCGCGCTGGCCTACTACGAGCGCGCCTGGCGCGAGCTCGAGGTCGTGCCGCAGGAGATCCTGACCGCGACCGAGCCCTGGAAGCCGATGCGCGAGGGGATGGGCACCGGCAAGGTCGCCCTCCTCTACGAGGGCGGCTGGGTCTACGGCGGCTACGTCACCGGCGCCGCGGAGGGCACGATCGACCTCGAGTCGATCGGCTACCTGCTCCACCCCACGGTCGACGCCGGGCCGAGCTTCACCATCGGCGGGCCGGGCACCGTCTGGTACATCAACGCGGCCAGCGAGAACAAGGACCTGGCCTGGGAGTTCATCAAGACGTTCAACAACGCCGAGACGGTCGCCCAGCTCAACCTCGAGGACCCGCACCCGGTCGCCCGCCAGGACTCGGCCGCGCTGCCGTCGTTCCAGGAGAACCAGTACCTGGTCGACGCCACGGCGTCGCTGGAGCAGGCGCGCTTCCTCCCCGTCAGCGCGGACCTGGCCAAGGTCACCGAGGCGATCCAGACCGCGACCGACGCGATCGCGACCGGCCAGTCCTCCCCCGAGGAGGCGGCCGAGCGCTACGCGCAGGACCTCCAGCGCGCGGTCGGCGAGGAGAACGTCGTCACCCAGTAGGCGAGCCACCCCGTCCCGGCCGGCGCTGGCGCGCGGGCCGGGACGGGTTGCGGGCCGGGACGGGTCGAGGTCACGGGGTCGGCCGGGGCAACGCCCACGCCGACCCCGCGCGGCGGAAGGGAGCCCATGGCGGTCAGCGCGGGGCGGGGGATGCGCGATCCCCTGCCCGTCCCCCTCCCCGACGCGGGCGCGCCAGCGCGCCCATTTCCCCGGCGGCGGGCCGCCTGGCGGCGCAACCGCGCCTACCTCGCCGGGCTGACGCCGACTGCCTTTCTGCTCGCGCTCTTCTTCGTCGGACCGGCCGTCTGGGGCGTCTACACCAGCTTCACCAACCGCGCCCTGACCGGCATCGACGCCCGCAACTTCCGCTGGGTCGGGTTGGAGAACTACCGCTACCTCCTCGACGACCCCGACCTGCCGACGGTCCTCTTCAACTCGCTCGTCTTCGTCGTCGGGTCGGCGATGCTCGGCCAGTTCGTGCTCGGGCTGGCGATGGCGCTGCTCCTCGACCACGCCGAGCACCGTGGCTACCGGCTGACGCCCCTGGTCTACGCCGCCGTCCTGCTGGCCTGGGTCAACCCGACGGTGGTAGCGGGGTTCCAGTGGGTGGCGATGTTCGACTTCTACTACGGCTCGATGAACCGGGCGCTGGGCTGGGTCAACCTCGGTCCGGTCAACTGGCTCGGCGAGGCACCGATGCTGTCGGTGATCGTCGTCAACATCTGGCGCGGGACGGCCTTCGCGATGCTGATCTTCCTCGGCGCGCTGCGGACGATCCCGACCCAGATCTACGAGGCGGCGCGGGTCGACGGCGCCGGCGCGGGTCGCCGCTTCTGGGACCACACGCTGCCCAACCTGCGCCACATCGCCGTGCTGGTGCTGCTCTCGGTGACCATGTCGACCTTCGGCACCTTCGTCCTGATCCAGACCCTGACCAACGGCGGCCCCGGCCTCCAGACGGAGACGATCGCGCTCTACGCCTACAACACGGCCTTCAGCTCGTACGAGATCGGCTACGGCTCGACGATCGCCGTGCTGATGCTGGCGATCAACTTCGTCTTCGCCGCCGCCTACCTCCGGGTGTCGCGGCCCAAGGTCTAGTCCGGCGGCGCGCGGGGAGCGCGCGGGCGGCGCGCCGGCGGGGCGCGTCCCGGGTGCGTTCGGGCGAGTACGAGGCAGAGGGACGCATGGCAGCCACGTGGATAAGACGGAGAGGGGCGACCGGGGGGATGCGCGTGGCTCCCTCGTCCGCGGTGCTGCCCGGCGACGCCGCGGCCGCGCCCCGGATCGAGGGCGCGCGGGTCGCCGGCGATCAGGCCCGCGTCGCCCGGCGCCGGCGGGGCGGCGGGCCGGTCGAGTGGGCTCTGGTCCACCTGGCGTTCGCGGCGGCGCTGCTCTTCTTCCTCGCGCCGTTCGCCTGGCTGGTCACCGCCGCCTTCTCGGCGCGCGCGACCGCCTACATCCGCTGGCCGAGCGACCCGACCCTGGCCAACTTCCGATACGTCTTCGAGGAGTTCGCCTTCGGCACCGCGCTCCGCAACAGCATCGTGATCTCGACCGCGACGATGGTGCTGACCACCCTCACCGTCGCGCTGGCCGGCTACTCCCTCTCCCGGCTCGAGTTCCGGCAGAAGACCTGGTTCAGCTACGGCGTGCTGCTGCTCCAGACGATGCCGCTCTCGGCGACCATGGTGCCGATCTACGGGCTGGCGCGGGAACTGGGACTGCGGAACTCCTACCTCGGGCTGATCCTAGTCCACACCGCGATCGAGCTGCCCTTCCTGACCTGGCTGATGAAGGGCTTCTTCGACGCCGTGCCGCGCTACCTGGAGGAGGCGGCCTGGATCGACGGGCGGTCCAAGCTGCGGACCTGGTGGGAGATCCTCCTGCCGGTGGCCCGGCCGGGCCTCGGCGTCGCGGCCGGTCTCAGCTTCCTCAGTGCCTGGGCCGAGGTCCTGATGGTGATCATCCTCGTCGACCGCTCGGAGATGGCGACCGTGCCGCTGACCTTCTACCGGGCCGCGCGCGGCGAGGGCAGCTACATGGAGGTCCGCTACGAGCTCGTCGCCGCGATGGGCGTCCTCTACGTCCTGCCGGTGCTGGCGCTCTTCTTCGCGACGCGGAAGCTGATGGTCCGGGGGCTGATGGGCACGACCCGCGGGATCTGACGCCGGGGCGCCGGGGCGCCGGGGCGCGAGGGTGGCAGAGCAGCGGCAACGGAACACCACGACCGGCGGCGACGCGACCGGCGACGCGACACCACGACCGGCGGCGACGCGACACCACGACGGCGACGACGCGACACCACGACCGGCGGCGTAGGGGCGCGATTCATCGCGCCCGCGTCGCGAGCGAATGCCGAGGGGCACCCACCATGGCGCGGATCGAGTTCGACCGGCTCCACAAGCAGTTCCCCGGGCAGCCGCAGCCTGCCGTCAACGACCTCTCGCTCGAGGTGGCCGACGGCGAGCTCCTCGTCGTCCTCGGCCCGTCCGGCTGTGGCAAGACAACCGCCCTCCGGATGCTGGCCGGCCTGGAGGACCCGGACGCCGGCGACATCCGCCTCGACGGTCGGAGCGTGGTCGGGCTCGAGCCGCGCGACCGCGACATCGCGCTCGTCTTCCAGCAGTACGCCCTCTACCCCCACCTCTCGGCGCGGGACAACATCCTCTACCCGCTCAAGGTGCAGAAGATGCCCAGGGCCGAGCGCCTCGGGCGCGTCCAGCGGGTCGCGGACCAGCTCGGACTGGGGCGCTTGCTCGACCGCAAGCCGGGCCAGCTCTCGGGCGGTGAGCAGCAGCGCGTGGCCCTGGGCCGGGCCATCGTCCGCCAGCCCAAGGCCTTCTTGATGGACGAGCCCCTCTCCAACCTCGACGCCAAGCTGCGCACCCACATGCGGACCGAGATCAAGGCGCTGGTGCGGGAACTCGGCACGACGACCTTCTTCGTCACCCACGATCAGGCCGAGGCGATGACCCTGGCCGACCGGATCGCGGTGATGAGCGCGGGCCGCCTCCAGCAGCTCGGCACACCGGACGAGGTCTACGCCCACCCGGCGAACCTCTTCGTCGCCGAGTTCATCGGCAGCCCGCCGATGAACCTCCTGCCCGTCGCCCAGGAGCACGGCGCGCTGGTCACCGCCACGGGGTGGCGGCTCCCGATGCCCGCCGGCCTCGACGGCACGAACGGTGACCTGACGGTCGGCCTGCGGCCTGAGGCGATCCGGCTCTCCCGCGAGCCGGTCCCCGACGGGCAGCCGGCCCAGGTCTTCCTGACCGAACCGCTCGGCAGCGAGGTGATCGTCAACGTCCGTCTCGGCGGAGCGCTGCTGAAGGTGCGGACCGACCCCCAGGTCCGGCCACGACCCGACGATGTCGTCTACCTGACGGCCGACCCGGCGGGCGTCCGCGTCTTCGACAGCGCGACCGGCGCGTCCCTCGTCGCCCCGATGCCGGCGACGGCGGGCGCGGCGGCCTAGCCTGCTGACGCCCCTTCGGCCAGGGGGTCTCTCCCCGAGGGGCGCCGGCAGTGGGTCTCCAGGGGGCGGCCACGCCGGCGAAGGGTTGGGACCGCGACCATGGTCGCCGGGTCACCGGGGTGGGGTGGTCATCACGTCACCGGGGCTTGAGGAAGGGGAACCGATGTCCGCGGCCGGCGACGACGATCGGGGACACCTCCCTGAACCCGACGTGGTGCTCGAGGGGCGGTTCGCCGCCGACCACGAGCGGCGCTACGCCCACGTCCCGTTCACGGTCCCGCCGGGGCTCAGCCAGATCCACGTGCGCTACGACTACAGCCACCGGATCGCCTCCGACCCACAGCTGCGCGGCGGCAACACGCTCGACATCGGGCTGTTCGACGAGCGAGGCATCGAGGCCGGGGGACCGGGGTTTCGCGGCTGGAGCGGCAGCGCCAAGCGGGCGTTCACGGTCGGCCGCGACTGGTCGACGCCGCCGTACAAACCCGGTCCGATCAACGCCGGGGAGTGGCACGCCCTGCTCGGTCCCTACAAGGTCGCGCCGGACGGCCTCGCCTACCGGGTCGAAGTCTGGTTCGACCCGGGGCTGACCGACCGGCCCCCGGACGTCCGGCTCCGCTCGCCGCGGCGGCCGGACCTGCCGCCGCCCGCGGAGCCGGGCTGGGTACGGGCCGACCTCCACGCCCACACGCTCTACTCCGACGGCGACGCCTGGCCGGCCGAGCTGCTGGTCGCCGCGGCCGAGGCCGGGCTCGACGTGCTCGGGATCACCGACCACAACGCCGCGGTCTCGCCCGTTGCCCCGGACGGAGCGGACGGCACGCTGCCGCTGCTGGTCCCCGGAGTCGAGGTGACCACCTACGGCGGCCACTGGAACGCCTGGGGCGGGAGAGGCGGCTGGATCGAGTTCCGCGAGCCCGAGGGCACGGCCGTCCAGGCGGCCGTGGACGGGGCCGTCGCCGGGGGCGCGTTCGTCAGCGTGAACCACCCCAAGCCGTTCGGACCGCCCTGGGCGTACCCGGAGGTGACCGGCTTCCACGCCGTCGAGGTCTGGAACGGCGCCTGGCTGGGCCTGAACGCGATCGCGCTCGCGCACTGGGAGCGGCTGCTCCGGGCCGGACAGCGGCCGATCGCCCTCGGCGGCAGCGACACCCATTACCTCCACGCCGCGCGCGACGGCCGGGTCTCGGGCCCGCTGGGGGTCGCGCGGCTCGGCCACCCGACGACCTGGGTTGGTCTGCGGCCCGGCGCGCCGCCGACGGCCCCGGCGGTCCTCGCCGAGATCCGCGCGGGGCGGTGCTTCGTCTCGGCCAGCCCCGCCGGCCCACAGCTCTACCTCGTCCGGGCGACCGACGGCGCCCAACCGGACGGCGAGGTGGGTCCGGTCTCCGTGCGGGCGGTGGGGGGGCGTGGGGCCACCCTCTCGCTCATCGGCCGCGACGGCTGCCTGGCCGCCTCGCCGGTGCCGGGAGACGACTGGGCAGCCACGGTCGCGGTCCCGCCCGGCACGCCCTACGTCCGGGCGCAGCTCACCGACGCCACGGGGGGCGTGCTGGCCCTGACGAACCCGGTCTGGCACGACACGCCACAGACCCTGTGACGGCGGCGAGGAGGAGAAAGGGACGGAACCGGCGACCGCCCCAACGCCGGGCACGGGCACCCAGGCGCCAGGGATCGACTCGCGCGGCGCCTTCACCGCCCGCCGTCTGCATTCTCTGGGATCCAGCGGTTCGGTAGGGGTATTGGGAGGGGTACCGGCGGCCGCGCCCGGAGCAAGCCCCGAGGTCAGAGGCTCCGGCACGAAGTCGGCCGAAGCCGCCTGAAGCCGGCCGCGGCCCCGCGGGCGGCACCCCGGTGATCCCCCGGAGGCCGCATCGCTCGCCAAGTTGTTCCGCCACCAGGACGACTGCGGGGCACGGCTGATACCGGACCCGGCTGATCGGTGGTGGTATCGGGGGCGCCGGGACGGCCCGCCCGCCCGGGGCCGAGCCCCGAGGTCAGAGGCTCAGGGACGGACCGGGCCGAAGCCGGCCGCGATCCCGTCGGCCGAAGCGCCGGCGATCACCCGGATCCGGTATGACGCGGTCCGTGCCGATGTCCCGCGCCCCAAGGCATCCGGGTCGGCTGGCTTCTCCGGGTGGTGGAGGCGCCGGACACCATTGGCCGCGCGATGCGACCGGGGTGCCCCGGCTGTTCGTGGTCCATCCGGCCGGCACGCTACCCATGCGCGGTCACGCGTGCGGACCCGGGTGATCGCCTGGACTCCGCCCGGTTGGCCCGGAGCCGGCTCCAGCCGCAATCTACTCCGAGCCTCTGTCCTCGGAGCTTGCCCCTGGCGGGCGAAGCCACCGACTCAATCCCATATCACCAAAGAGACGGATTCCGCGTAACCACGAGCCGATCTGCACCGGAGACGCGACCGCGCCCCCCGGTGAACCGGGGGGCGCGGTCGGTACGCCTCGTCTGATGAGGTCCGACTTCGTCGGCCGGGGTGCTGCCCCTAGTCGGCCGGGGCGGGCGCCGGCGCCGGGCCGGGGGCCGGGTTCTCGGTCGGCGCCACGGACGTCTGGCGGACGGTCGCGACCTGGCGGGGGACGATGCCGGCGTTGACGTCCTCGGGGGTCGGCGGGCCGAAGATTGCCGAGACCTCTGAGCCGTCGAGCGTCTCCTTCTCGAGGAGCGCCGCGACCAGGGCGTCCATCTGCGGCCGGAACCGGGACGTCAGGCTGAGTGCCCGCTCCAGGCCCCCCTCGACCATCTCGCGGACGGCGGTGTCCAGCCGCTGCGCGGTCGCATCCGAGTAAGCCTTCTCCTGGGTGATCTCCCGACCGAGGAAGACGTGCTCCTCGCCGGTGCCGAGGTAGACCAGTCCGACCTCGGGGCTCATGCCCCAGAGACCGACCATCCGGCGGGCGAGCGAGGTCGCCTCTTTGAGGTCGTTCTCGGCGCCCGTGGTGATCTCGTCGTAGATCGTCATCTCGGCCGCCCGGCCACCGAGCAGCATCGCCAGCCGCCCGAGCAGGTAGGTCCGGCTGTAGTTGTGGCGGTCCTCCTCCGGCATCTGGACCGTGACGCCGAGGGCCCGGCCGCGGGGCACGATGCTGACCTTGCGCAGCGGGTCCGCCCCCGGGGTGAAGTGGGCGACGAGGGCGTGGCCGGCCTCGTGGTAGGCCACCACCTCGCGCTCCTTCGGGTTCATCAGGCTGTTGCGCGCCGTCCCGAGCAGGATTTTGTCGAGCGCCTCCTCGAAGTCGGCCGGCAGGATCTCCTTGCGGTTGCGCCGGGCAGCGGTCAGGGCCGCCTCGTTGACCAGGTTCGAGAGGTCGGCGCCGGAGAAGCCCGTGGTGCCCTGGGCAATCGAGGCGAGCTTGACCTGCGGCGAGAGGGGGATGCCGCGGGTGTGGATAGCCAGGATCGCCTCGCGGCCGGTCCGGTCGGGCAGGCCGACGGTCACCTGGCGGTCGAAGCGGCCCGGGCGCAGCAGGGCGGGGTCGAGCACGTCCGGCCGGTTCGTCGCGGCCATCACGATGACCTCGACGTTGGTCTCGAAGCCGTCCATCTCGACCAGGAGCTGGTTCAGGGTCTGCTCGCGCTCGTCGTTGCTGCCGCCGAGACCGGCAAAGCGCTGGCGGCCGACCGCGTCGAGCTCGTCGACGAAGATGATCGCCGGGCTGGCCGCCTTGGCCTTCTCGAAGAGGTCGCGGACGCGGCTGGCGCCGACGCCGACGAACATCTCGACGAACTCCGAAGCGGAGACGCTGAAGAAGGGCACCCCGGCCTCGCCGGCGACGGCGCGGGCGGTCAGGGTCTTGCCGGTGCCCGGGGGGCCGACGAGCAGCACGCCGCGCGGCAGCCGGGCGCCGAGGGAGTGGTACTTGGCCGGGTTGCGCAGGAAGTCGACGACCTCGGTCAGCTCCTGCTTGGCCTCGTCCTCGCCGGCGACGTCGGCGAAGGTGACCTGCGGCCGCTCGGGGTCGTGCTGGCGCGCCTTGCTGCGGCCAAAGCCGAACACGTTCTGCTGGCCGCGGGTCATCTGGCGGCCCATGAACACGATGAGGCCGATGAAGAGCAGGAACGGCAGGAAGCTCAGGAGCAGGCTGCCCCAGATCGAGCCGTTGGACTGGTCGTAGGTGTAGCGGACCTGCTGCTGCTCGAGCAGCGGCACCAGGCTCTGGTCGCTCTCGACCACGTAGTCGGCGCGGACCTCGCTGGTGTCGGTGTCGCCCTGGCCGGGGGAGACGATCGCGCGGTCCTCGCGGTCGTAGCCGATCTCCGTCTTGAGGTCGGCCTCGATCGCCGTGTCGGAGATCGTCACCGACTCGACGTTGCCCGCGGCGACCTGCTGCCGGATCAGCGAGTAGTCGATGGTGGTGCGGCCGGCGTCCTCGTCGGGGCCGAAGACCTGCCAGGCGTAGTAACCCAGGAGGGCGGCGAGGATGACCCCGATCGCCCAGGGTGGGATGCGGGAGCGGCGCGGCTGGTCGCCGCCCGACCCCTGCCCCTGTCCCTGGCCGCGGCCAGAGCCCGGGCCGGAAGACCGAGGCTGGTTCTTGCCGTCACGGTTCTGCATGGATGCGTCTTCCAATCTCATCCCCGGGGCGGGGATAGCGATCGCGGGGGACGAAGCGGCGCGGGTCCGACGCGGCGAGAGGCCGGTCGGCAGCCCTGGCCGTGCGCGAAGCGGACCAGGACCAGGGCGCTCGTATCATAGACGGCACGCTCTCCGAGCGTGCCGCTCGGCACGGGTGACGTGGCACCGCGCCCGGCGCGCGGCGCGGACGCCGCTTCCCGTAGTGTAGCGGCTCGGGCGTTTCCCGTACAGTGTTCGGGAAAGTGTGGGCGACACCCCGGGCAGTGGGCGCGACCGGTCTCGCCGGTCCACGGTCGGCGCGGCCGCGCGACCTCGCCCGGTCAAAGACGGGCCGCCGGCTCACCCCTCGGATCTCTCGCCCTCTCCGGTCCGGGTCAGCCGCCACCAGGCGGGAACGGCGTACGGGTCGTCCTCGCCATGGGCGTAGCCCACCCATTCCACCCCGGTGGACCGGCGGAGGGCCTGGGGGATCACCTGCCCGTGGACGACCATCTTGGCGTAGCGGTCGCCCTCGCCCCACTGGCGCAGCGCCTCCCGGTACGCGTCGGCGGCCCCCGGGTCGGTCTGCATCACGTCGATGAACTGGCCGGTCAGGAACTCCTCGCCCTCCAGCCGGTCGATGATCTGCTGGACCGCCGGCTGGACGAGCGCGATCAGCTCTTCGACCTTGTCCGCATCGTGCCCCGTTCCCTGCTCCGTCACCGCCGCCTCCCCATCGAGCACTTCCCTTGGTCCGCCGCCTCGTCGGTCACCATAGCGCGTCGGCCCCGACCCGATTGGGGCCCGGGCCCTGGGACCCCGCCGGGAGCGGCCCGCGGGCCTCTGCTAGGATCGGCCGGCGAGCATGGGCGGACGACGGACTGGGACCAGTGCGCCGGAGATCCCTGGCGGCACTGAGGGATCGCGGGAGGCTGAGCCATGGCGGACCCTGGGCGGTTCGAGACCACGCCGGGCGGATACGGGGACCTGCCGCGATCGGCCGACGTCGTCGTCATCGGCGGCGGGGTCACCGGGGCGTCGACCGCCTTCCAGCTCGCGAAGCGCGGCGTCGGGGTGACGCTGCTCGAGCAGCGAGAGCTCGGTGCCGGGGCGACGGGCAAGAGCGGCGCGCTGGTCCGGGCCCACTACACCAACCCCGTCGAGACCGCGCTGACGCTCGAGAGCCTGCGGATCTTCGCGGCCTGGGACGAGGTGGTCGGCGCCGGGTCGCCCCGGTTCGAGGCGGTCGGCTTCGTCCAGGTCGTCGCCCCCGAGGACGAGCCCCACCTCCGCGCCAACGTCGCCGCCCACCAGGCACTCGGCGTCGAGACCGCGGTCGTGTCGGCGGCGGACCTGGCCGAGATCGAGCCGCTGATGCGGACCGACGATCTGACCCACGTCGCGTTCGAGCCGAAGTCGGGGTACGCCGATCCGCTCGGCACCCTCTACGGCTTCGCCGCGGCGGCGACCCGGCACGGCGCCTCGGTCCGCGAGGGCACGGCGGCGACCGCGATCGCCACCGACCCGCGCGGGCGGGTCGTCGGTGTGGACACGACCCGGGGCCGGATCGCGACGGAGAGCGTGGTCCTGGCGGGAGGCGCGTGGGCCAATCGCCTGCTCGCCCCGCTCGGGGTGGACCTCGGGCTGACGCCGCGCCGGATCCAGGTCGTCGTCTTCCGCTGGCCCCGCGGCGTCGACCAGGGGCGGCGCCACCGGGTGGTCATCGACGCGACGACCCACGCCTGGTTCCGGCCGGAAGGGGCGACGGGCACCGTGATCGGGGTGGAGACCGGCGGCCGGACCTGCGAGCCGGACGGCTACGGGGAGACGGCCGACGCGGCCTACGTGGACGCCGCGCGGGCGGCCCTTGCCCACCGCTTCCCGGCCTTCGCGCACGCCACCATGCGCGGCGCCTGGGCGGGCATGATCATGATGAGCGTCGACAGCCGCCCCCTGATCGGGCCCGTGCCGGAGGTGCCGGGCCTGTACGTCATCGCGGGAGACAGCGGGACCTCGTTCAAGACGGCGCCGGCGATCGGCGTCTGCCTGGCCGAACTGCTGACCGAGGGGACCGCGAGCCCGGTCGACCTGACGCCGTTCCGGCCGTCGCGGTTCGCCGAGGGCCTCCCTTGGCGCGACGAGCACACCTACGGCGGCGTCGAGGAGCACCTGCTCACCATCTCCCGCTGACCGTCCCGACGCGAGAGGGTTAGCGCCCCGGCAGACAACGAGTCACGCCAGCGGGCACCCCGGTGCTCCGTGAGCACGGAGCACGGCCCGTCCCCGGCGTCCGCCGGATGGCAAGGCCGGGGCATGTCCCGAGCGACCGTCGCGACGACGCGGGCCGTCCCCGTGCCTTGCCGTATCCGATCGGGTGGCGGTCGGCCCCGTCGCAGCGCGTGTGCGGCACCGCTCGGAGACGGCGCCGAGCACGTTGGCGGGTCATCGACTGTGCGACGAACGCCGGCCGACGGGGCGCTTCATCTGGGAGCCGGGAGTTCGCCGGGGCTGCCGCCCGGCGGCTCCGCGTCCGGCGCCACCCGGCGTCGGCCGCCTTTGTTCCTGAGACCGCGGCTTGCCCCGGGCGGGCCTGCACACCAACTCGCCCCCAGACCACCACCGAACAGACGGCCCCGGATCAGGCTCGTGCCGTCTTCGGCGCCCCCATTTCCGGCTCGGGCTCGCCGAACGACTCCGGCTGCTCGCCGCGGCGGAGCGAGGCGTAGCTCTCGTAGCGGGCCGGAGGGATGGCACCGTCGGCGACGGCGGTGCGCACCGCGCAGTCGGGTTCGGTGAGGTGGGCACAGTCCTCGAAGTAGCACCGGCCAAGGTACGGGCGGAACTCGGGGAAGCAGCGGTCGAGGGTCTCGAGCGGAACGCCGCCCATCGCCAGGGCGCGGATGCCCGGCGTGTCGGCGACGTAGGTGCCGGGTCCGAGGCGGTAGAGCCGCGTGCCGACGGTGGTGTGGCGCCCCTTGCCCGTCGCCTCGGAGACGGTGCCGATCGCGCGGTCGCCGGCGGGGTGGAGCGTGTTGAGCAGGCTCGACTTGCCGACGCCGGACGGCCCGGCCACCGCCGTCACCTTGCCTTCCAGCGCCGCGCGGAGGCCCGCGATCCCGTACCCGGTCGTCACGCTGAGGAAATGCACGTCGTAGGTGGGGAGGTAGTCGGCGAAGAGCGCCCGGGCTTCGGCCAGCCCGGGCTCGTCCCCGCGTCCGTCCGCCGGAGACGGATCGTCGCCCCGTCGGTCGACGAGGTCGAGCTTGTTGACCCCGATCATCGCCGGCACGCCGGCCGACTCGGCGAGGACCAGGAAGCGGTCGATCATCCGGAGATGGGGAGCGGGGAAGCGCAGCGCGAAGAGGAGGAGGACCTGGTCGGGGTTGGCCAGGATCACCTGCTCGACGTCCTCCGTGTGGCGGGCGAGCCGGGCGAACACCCGCTCGCGCGGCAGGACCGCCTCGATCTGCCCCTCGCCCTCACCGACATCGACCACCGAGACGCGGTCGCCGACCGCGACCAGGTCCGTTCGCCGACGCTCGCGCTTGAGGCTGCCCTTCACCGTCGCGAGCAGCTCGCGTGGCTCGTCGCGGAGCTCGACATCGAAGAACTTGCCGTAGGCGCGGACCACCACCCCGGGCAAACCGTGCGGGGTCACCCGGCCCAGGCCCGCACCGCCCCCGGGCGTCTCGGCCGCTTCGCCCGTGGTCCGCTCGTCGCCGGGGGCACCGGGTCGACCTGCCCGCCCCCGCGCCGCCCGTCCCCCACGCGGCCCGCTCACGGCGCGACCGCACCGCGGCGATCGGACACACCGAGGCGACCCGGGGTCGACCCGCCAACACCGCGACGCGGCAAGGCGTCGTCCCCGCCTCGCCCACGGCCATCCTCGATGCCCCGGGCTACCAGCCCAACCCTGGGTGAGATGCTCGCCTCCTCGCCATGACGCCGTTGCTTTCCCCGAATCAAGCCCGAGTCTACTACCGGACCCCGCTCGGGGGATGGCGACCCGGACGCGGGCCGCGATGGTCGGCGGACCGATCGCCGAGCCGGCCAGGGTCAAAGGCGCGGCCAGAGCCGGCGGGACGGCGGGACGAACAACCGTCGCGTCCGCCTCTCCCCGCCCAGGCGGAACTCCCGGGTCGTGGCCCCTAGGTCCGCCGGGGGCGGCGTCGCCGGCACGGTTATGGCCACGACGGGAGGGGTACGCCGGCCGGTTGACTGGTTGACTCGGAAAGCGCGGCAAGGAGGGGGAGGAGGTGTTCCTGACGGCGGTGACACCCGCGCGGCCGCGCCGAACGATGCGCGCCTGCGATAGGGTCAGCGCCGGTAGAACCTGGTCCCCCGCCCTCCGCCGAGGCTCGCGCTACCGGGCGCCGATCGCCAGGACCAGCCCGTCGGCCCGCGTCGCCGGGCTGCTGGTGATGAAGAGCACGTCGCCGTCGTGCGGGGCGGTCACCTCGGCCAGGGTGTCGCCGAAGAGGTCGCCGACGCGGCCGATCGTCTGTCCTTCGCGGACCGCCTCGCCGACGGCCACGGCGGGGTACCACATCCCCTCGGCCGGCGAGGTGAGCCAGGTGAAGCGGTCGATCTCGATCGGGTTGGCCTCGGGCACGGCGCCGTCGAGCATCCCGAGGTGGCGCAGCGCGTTGTTCACCCCCTCGACCAGCAACCGCGTCTCGGGTTCGGTCAGGAGGCCGGAGCTGCCCGCTTCGGCGATGATCCCCGGGACGCCGGCGGCGGCGGCGGCCTGGCAGGTGGTGCCGCCGATGCCGCCCGGGGCGGGTCGGCTGGCGACGAGGTAGGGGAGGCCGAAGGCGCGGCCCAGCGCCGCCGCCGACTCGTTGACCGATGGTTCGCCGACCGGCGAGTAGATCGTGAAGGGCACCAGGGCCTCGACCAGGTCGCCCCCGTGGAGGTCGATCAGGGCGTCGCTCGGGACGACCACGGCGCGGAAGACGGCGTCGGCCAGGACGTCGGTGAAGGTGCCGTTCGGGTCGCCGGGAAAGCAGCGGTTCGGGTTCTTGCCGTCGATCGGGCAGACGAACGGGGTGCGCGGCAGGAAGGCGGGCGCGTCGACCAGCGGCAGGGAGACGACGACCCCGCGCAGGCGGGCCGGGTCGATGTCACGGCTGGCGCGGATGTTGGCCTCGATCGCCGGGTACTCGGCCGGGTGGACGCCGGAGATGAGGGCGAGGCGCGGCCCGTCGGCGGCGCCGCGGACGACGGTGTAGGGCCAGGACCACTCCGCCAGCGTCGGGTGGGAGAAGCGGAGGGTGCCGCGGCGACCGCTGCCCGGTGGCGGGAGTTCGATGCGGTCGAGCGCGTCCACGGTCTCCCAGCGTCGCGATGCCGTCCCGTCCACGTCGTCCCCCCGATCCGCTCCGCCACGCGCCCATCCGGCGCGGCAGGGTAGCCGAGGGCGAGCCGGTTGGCGACCGGGGTGGGTGGGCGGTGCCTGTCGGTGGCAGAACAGTCGGTGGGCCGCGCTGGGTCAGTGACGCCGGTGACGCGACCGCGGCGTGTGCGGTGTGCATCCCGCCCGCCGCGCTCCCGCCCCGTGTGACCACGGCGCGCCCCGGCCGGTCCGACCGCGGACCACGGCGCGGCTCCGGGGGTCACGCCGTGGTCACATCGTCCCCGTGCAGGGGTGACCGAGGGCGGCCGTCGCGGGGGTAGCCGGGGGGGTGGCGACCACGTCCAGATCCCTACGGTCAGGGGCCGATGAGCTTCGCGATGGTCGGCGCGATGAACCCATGGGCGCGTGGGCTCGCGGTCGGCTAGCCGCTAACGTACACTGGCGTCGTCCGGAAGATCGCCGCACTCGCCGCTCCCGCTCAAGGACCTGAGCGTGGCCGACCCGACGCCCGCCGACCGGACTTGCCCCGAGCCGGCAGCCCTGGTCCCCCTCCATGACCGGGATCGGCGCGGCGTGCCCCTTCCGGCCCCGCTCACCTCCTTCATCGGCCGGGAGCGCGAGGTCACGGCCGTTGCCGAGCTTATGTGCCGCCCCGAGGTCCGTCTGGTCACGCTGACCGGGCCGGGCGGAGTCGGCAAGACTCGCCTCGCCCTGCGGGTGGCGGAGGAGGTCGCGACTCGCTTCGCCGATGGCGTAGCGTTCGTGCCGTTGGCGGCGGTGCGCGACGCCGACCTCGTCGCTCCGACGGTGGCCGGCGCTTTGGGCCTGCCCGGGGCGGGCGAGCGGGGGCCGGCCGAGGCGGTAAGAATTCACCTCCGCGACCGTTCGCTCCTGCTCGTGCTCGACAACTTCGAGCACCTGCTCCCGGCGACGCCGCTGGCGGCCCAGTGGCTTTCGGCGTGCCCGCGGCTCACCATCCTCGCGACGAGCCGCGCCGTGTTGCGGCTGACCGGCGAGCACGGCGCCGCCGTCGCCCCGTTGGGTCTGCCCGACCCGGACCGGTTGCCACCGATCGACCGCCTGAACGAGGTTCCAGCCGTCCGCCTGTTTGTGGAGCGGGCGCAGGCGGCGCGAATCGACTTCGCGCCCACCGCCGACGACGTCCGGACAGTTGCCGCGATCTGTGTCCAGCTCGACGGACTGCCCCTCGCGATCGAACTGGCCGCCGCACGCGTCCAACACCTATCGCCGGGCGCGCTGCTGACCCGCCTCGCCCCGCCGCACCGGGGCCCCGGACGACTGCCCATGCTCACCGGTGGTCCCCGCGACCAGCCGGATCGGTTGCGGACGATGCGAAACGCCATCGCCTGGAGCGACAACCTGCTGGAACCGGGTGAGCAATCCCTCTTTCGCCGGCTGGCCGTCTTCGTCGGTGGGTTCACGCTCGAGACGGCGGGAGCGGTCTTTGGCGGCGATGGCGACATGTTCGACGGGGTGGCCGCGCTGGTAGATAACAGCCTGCTGCGTCAGGAGTCCGGCCCCGACGGCGAACCTCGCTACGCGATGCTTGAGACGGTCCGCGAGTACGCGCTGGACCGGCTGGACGCGAGCGGCGAGGGGGACCAGGCCCGCCGGATGCACGCGGCGTACTTCGTGGCGCTAGCCGAGCGGGCCGACCCCGCGATCTGGGGCGGGCGGGAGCACAAGCTGTGGCTGAACCGCCTGGAGACCGAGCTGGCCAACCTCCGGGCGGCGCTGAAGTGGCTTGAGGCGGCGGACGACGCCGCTGGGTTACTGCGGCTGGCGGCGGCGCTCGGGGGGCTCTGGCACTTCCGCAGCTACCGCGTCGAGGGCCGGGGCTGGATTAGCCGGGCACTGGCTCGGGACGACGGCACCGCTCCCGCCGCGCGAGCGACGGCATTGGTCAAGCTGGCGTTGCTCGATCGAGACCTGAACGGCGTGCCGTCGCCCGCACTGGTGGCGGAGGCTATCGAGCTGCGGCGGGAGTTGGGCTACGACCTGGCGGTCGGCCGCAATCTCATGCTGCTCGCGACTATGCTCGACGCTCGGACTGACGCCGCCCGGATCGAGCAGGCGGTCGCGGAGGCGACGGCGATCTTCAAGCGCCTGGGCGACCCTCTTGGGCTCGCCTTTGTCCGGGAACGCGAGGGCATGGCCGCGGTCGAACGAGGCGACGCCGACAGCGCCCGGGATCTGCTCACGGAAGCGCTCGGTTTGATCCGGTGCGCCGGCACCCCGTACGTCATCTCAAGCGGGTTGCTTGCGCTCGGCGAAGTCGAAGTGGATCGCGGGGACATTGCCGCGGCCGCCGGCCACTACGCCGAGTGCCTGCTGCTTTGGGAGGAGACCGGGAGCCGGGAGTGTATCGTCGCCGCCGTGGCCGGGACCGGGCAGTTGGCGGTGGTGGGGGAGCGACCGAACGCGGCGGCTCTGCTCCTCGGCTCCGCCGCTACCTTGGGGAACGAGCTCGGCTACGCGGCGCCGCCCAGGGAACGGACTCGGAGCGAGCGCGCCGCCTCAACTGCCTTTGCGGCCCTCGGCGAGCAGGCGTTTGCAGAGGTGTGGACGGCGGGCGCGGCGCTGTCCTTCGAAGGCGCCCGGGCCGAGGCCGCGGCCCTTCTGGCGGCACTGGCCGAACGCCCTGAGCCGACCAAAGCCGGCGCCCCGGCCTCACCCGACGGTCTGACTCCGCGGGAGGTGGACGTCGTCCGGTTGCTTGCCGCGGGACGGTCTAACCGCGAGATCGCCGACGCCCTCTTCATAAGCCACAGCACCGCCGTCACGCACGTCCGCCACATCCTTGCCAAGCTGGGCCTCGAATCCCGCGCCGCCGTCGCCGCCTGGGCCGTTCGCCACGGCCTCGCCTGAGTGGCGACGCGCCGGTCGCGTCGGGTAGAAGCGCTCCCCACCGCATCCTCATTAGTGGGGACGGCGAGCCGATCGCGTCCCCCCACGAATCCCCATCTCTGACGATGCCCATCGCCGCCCCGACGCGCACCATAGCGCCGTGCCCCTCGCGGCCGTCGTCCCCGCGTCCGGGCTACGTCGAGCGAATGGGCGAAGCGAGAAGGAGATCGTGATGTTCGCGTTGCGACGGTTCAAGGCGCTAGCCGCCGTGGTGGGCTTCTTGGCGCTGCTCGGTACGGTCGGGGTCGGCGCCATCGCGCGGGGCGCCCAGCCGCCGCCCGACGCCACCGCCGGGTCCGTCGGCTTCCAGACCAGCATTCTCGGCGCGGCCGACCCGGCCGCCGCCCCCGGCCACCGGCTGGTCCTGGCCGAGGTCGTGCTGGAGCCCGGGGCCCACGCAACGAGTCACACCCACCCGACGGCCATCGTCGTCTGCGTCCAGTCCGGCGCCCTTGGCTTCTCCCTCCAACACGGCACGGCCACGGTGACCCGGGCCCAGGGCGCGGGGACGCCCGCGGCGGGGGAGCCGCTGGCTGTCGGGTCGGACGTCGTCCTCCAGCCGCGCGACTGCGTGGCCTTCGACCACTTCGCGGAGTACACCGCCCACACCGGCTGGAACGCCAGTGAGGAGCCGACCGTCCTCTGGGAAGCCCGTCTCCTCAAAGTCGACGAGCCCTTCACGACCTTCGTCGACTCCAAGGGCACACCGGTCGCCTAATGCCGGCCCGCTTCGTTCACGCGACGGGCCCGGGGAAACCGCCCCGGGCCCGCCCGCCGGTCGCCAGGCCAGCACGCCCGGCGGTGGACACCGTCTCCGGCGCCGTAGCCGGCGTCTGAGCCGATAACGAGCGACGGGGCGCCCTCCCGACGGTCGGGGACGCCAGCCTCGCGCATCACCCGCGTCGGCAAACTCGCCCGCCGCGGTGGGTGCAAGCCAAAGAACCACCGTAGCGACTGCTCGCACGGGTGTCCCCGGGGGCCCCTGGGCGACCCGGGGCAGGAGTACCGCTGTCCCGCACCGGCGGTGTGCCGGTGCCAAGGTACCGGCGAGCGGGCGCGTCTGCCGGCCGTCACGGCCCCCCGTGAGGCGCCCGTCGACGAGGAGTCGGTCTCGTACGACGCCGAGTTCCGGCGGGAGATGGGATGGCGACGATAGGTGGCCCTATGTTCCGCATGTGCGGCGCAGAGCGAACCCTCCCTTGCTTAATCCGCAACCTGGGCCTGGCGCGCCTCGTCAGCGGTGCTCCGGACGAAGCGGACCGGGGCATTCTAAGCACAACTTGCTGCGGTTCGGCGAGGACGGTCCACCTCTCCACTCCGGACATGAGTCGATTGACGGAGCCCCTGCTCGAGTGGAAACCTCCGAGGGCTGAGGCGCCGCGCTGGAAGCGTCCATCGGTGGCCGCCCTGTCCTGCATGTTCGACGTAGCCGACGCTCGGAAAGCGGCGATAGGTTCGGAGCTGTTGGACATTTCCAGCCCCGGCATCAGTGTCGAACCGCAACCCACCGATCGTGTCAGGTGGGCCCTGGCCCGCGCTCCCCCGCTCCCCGGCGATTGTCGCGAGCGGGGGAGCGGGGATGGACGGGGACGTGGCGGCGCGGGTCCCACGCATCGGGCCCGAGCTGGCTCGCGCGGGGGCGTGGGCCACGGACGACCCGGCGGGCGGGATCGCGCTCCGGGAGGCGCGCCTGCCCCTCGTCGGGCGGTCGAGCGGCCGACCGCCGCCCTAGTCGCCGAGGCGCTGGCGCAGCTGGAGGAGCGCGTCGCGGCGAACGAGTCCCGAGGCGCCGAGGACCAGGGCAAGCCACCAGACCGACGGTTGCCGGCGCGTGACCCCGCCCGCTGGCCACCCCGGCGACTGCCGGGTGGGCCAGTGTTAAGGCCACCTCGCGGGCGCCGGAGCGCCGCCCCTTTGGCCGGGACCGATGCCGACTGGAGGCCGCGCACGTGGTCGCCGACGCCGACGCCGCCAGCCGCCCGGCCACCGCCGAGGCGCGCGCCGCCCTCGCCGCGCCCGGGATCGCCCCGACCCTGCGGGCGTGCCTCGACGCGGCGACGGCCCGCGGCTGGCAAGCCGCGCTCCAGGGCGGCAGCCCCCGCCCCGTGCAGCGGGAGGGCCGGGTCACCCGGGAGGAGGACGACCCCGCCGGCCACAAGCCCGAACTGCGCTGCGCAGTGGTCCGGCACTCCCGCCTCGGGCC
>CADCWG010000318.1 GCA_902806335.1 uncultured Thermomicrobiales bacterium
CTGGCGGCGGCCGCGGCGGACACATGGGCGACGGAGATCGGCACCGGCAGCCGGACGCCGCCGCGCCTGGTCACCACCGGCCGCCGGCTCCCCCCTGGCACCTCGGGCGGGGTGAGCGCGCGGGCGGCCGCGGCGGCGGCGCTGGGCGCGGCCGTGATCGCCGGCACGGCCGCCGTCGGTGCGCTGACCGGCTGGGCGCCGGCGTCCCTCGGGGCGGCCACGTTCCCGGTCGTGGCGGCGGCGGGCCTCGGCGGGTCGCTCGTCGACAGCCTGTTCGGCGCGACGCTGCAGGCGACCTATCGGTGCCCCGTCTGCGGGAGGGCGACCGAGCGGCGGTCGCACTGCGGGGCGGCGACGGAGCGGGTCGGTGGCGTCTCCTGGGTCGACAACGACCTCGTCAACGTCGCCGGCACCCTCGCCGGCGCCGGGGCGGCGCTGCTCGTCGGGCTCGCGCTCCGATAGCGGGCACCGGTCGGAACCGTGGACAGCGGACCCGAGATGCGCCCGCGGAACGCGCCTCGGCGGCGACCGACTGACCGGTCCGATCCCGCGTCGGCTGGAGGGACATCACCGCCAGGAATAGGTACAAAGACCCGTAGACCGGCCGTGAGAGCGCGATGTACAGTAGCCGCCGGTCGCCCCTGCCGCGATCGCTCTCCCCGCGCCGCCCCGGCGGTGGGCGGATCGCTACCCGTAGGCCCGCCGAACCCGATCTGTCGCCGCCGCGCGGGCCCGGCCGCCCGTGCGCGTCGCGTCCGACGGGGTGGCCGCCAGCCAGTGAGGGACGCATGCCCGTACCACGCCCGGCCGCCCCGCTCGTCGTCGTCGCCCTCGGCGCGTTGCTGGCCCTCTCCTCGGCCCTCCCCGGGATCGGTCTCGCCCAACCCGCCCCCGGTGCCTCCCCCGTGGCGTCGCCGGGCGCCTCGCCGGCGGCGACCACCGCCTTCGTCGGAGAGCCGCTGATCAGGGCCACGCTGGAGGAGGTCCCGCGGGCCCCGGCGTTTGTCCGCCTGCTGCGGATCACCCTCGAGCCCGGTGCCTCGATCCCCCGCCGGTTCCACCCCGGCCCCAAGCTCGACCGGGTCGAAGCCGGCACGCTCACCGTGACCGCGGAGGGGCCGACTTCGATCACCACCGCCGATGACGCGGCGTCGGTGGATGCGCCGGTCAACGAGGCCTTCGAGCTGACGGAGGGCCAGACGCTCGCCCTGCCGCGGGAGACGACCTACGCCTTTGAGAACCTGGGCGACGAGGCGGTCGAGCTGCTGACCTCGGTGATCCTGCCGGCCGGCCACCAGCGGCCGCCGGGCATCTCGTACCCCGACGGCGAGCCGCCCGAGGACGCGTACGCGGGGGTCTCCAACGTCGTGCTCGGCGACGGCGTCGCCGACCTCTTCCCGGCCGCGCCGGTGGTCTTCGGGGTCGAGCGGCTGACCCTCGCCGCCGGCGAGGCCGTGCCGGCGTTCCCCGGCCCGGTGATGATCTCCCTCGTCGAGGGCGACGTCCGGGTAACGGTCGACGCCGGCCTGGTCCAGGTCTCGCGTACTCAGAGCCCCGGCCCCCAGCGGTCCTCCGACCCCGGGGAGTCCTATGACCTGGGGACGGCGGACGCCCTCTACTTCCCGGCCGGCATGGCCCAGGTGCCGCGCGCGGAAGCCGACGGCGAGCTGACCGTGCTCCGCCTCACGCTGACGTCGACGGACCCGAGCGCGCCGGCGACGCCGGCCCCGATCGACCCCGATGCCGCCGGCGTGGTGACGTTCGCGGCGGCCGGCGCGGGGGCGACCCCCGAGGCCGGCGGGGAGGAGGGCGCCGACGGGATCGGGGCCGACGCCTCTCCGGCGGCCGAGGGCGACGCCACCGTGCCGCCCGAAGAGGCGGCCGAGGACGAGGTCGACGCGACCGTCGTGGCCGAGGCGACGGACGAGGTCGCCCCCAACACGGGCGAGATCACCGTCGGCTCCACCGTCCAGACCACCGATGTCGACGTGAACGTGCGCGACAGCCCGAGCACAGCCGGCGCCGTCGTCGCCACCCTCGGCGAGGGCACGCGGCTGGTGGTGACCGGCCCGCCCGAAGAGGGCGACGGCTTCGTCTGGTACCCGGTGCAGGCCCTCGACGACGCGACGATCGTCGGCTACGTCGCCGAGCTGTTCCTGGAACTGGTCTAGCCGTCGCCCGGGCCCGCCCCGACCCCGCGTCGGTCGGGGCGGGCCCGGTACCGCACCGCCTTCGGACGAGCGACGGAGACCGGCCGCGCCGCCCAGACAGGGCGGCGCGGCCGGTCTCCGTTCGTGGGGGGACTGTTGGGGGGGGCGGCCGGCCGATGCGCGGCGCGGTCGGAGGGCGGCGGGCTCCGCGGACTGAGCTAGGCGGTCGGGAGGGGGGCGGCCGTCTCGAGGCCGGCGCCGTGCTCGGCCGGGTCGGCGACGCCGGCGGCCTCGCCGTCGAGGTCGTAGTCGGGCTCGTCCCCGTCGCCCTGCTCGGGCAGGACCCAGCTGGTCATCGGCTTGAGGATGTACGGCATCACGAACGTCTCGGTCGAACGGATGCCCTCGATCGGCGCCAGGCGCTCGGTGAGGAAGGTCACCAGGGCCTCCTGGGAGCGGACGACGACGTGGACCATCACGTCGAAGTTCCCGGTCAGGAACGCCGCGAAGGTGACCTCGTTCATCGCGCGCAGGCGGTCGGCGATGGCCTCGAGGCGTCGAAGCTCGACCTTGAGACCGATCATCGCGCGCAGGTCGTAGCCGAGCTTGCCCGGCTCGGCGAGCATCGCGAACTCGATCACCCCCCGCTGCTGGAGGCGATCCATGCGGCGGCGCACGGTCGACTCCGGGATCCCGGTCGCGCGGCTGAGCTCGGCGTAGGAGATGCGGGCGTTGGCCTGGAGCAGGCGGATGATCGCCCGGTCGGTCGCGTTCACGGTGCGGGACATGGGCTTGGGTTCCTTCGGCTCGGCCGGCTGGGCCCGGGCACCGGCCGGCGGTTGCGGGCGGGTGCGCTGGACGGCGGCTCGCTGTCGCGCGGTGGTGTGCTGGCGGGTCGCCGTCGATCCCATGGGGACGCCGTATTCGTCGATACGGACCGACCACCGGGGCCGCAGACCGGTGTGGCTCAGGGTACCACCCGGTCGTCGGGGTGGTCCTCCCGCCGGTGCCCGCCGCCGACCCGGCGCCCGCTCGGGAGGCGTGGGCAACACTCGCCGCCCGCGTTGCGGCGTACGTACGCGACTGTTGGTGCCGCATTCGGCGTATCCGGGACTGGCGCCGATGGCCAAACGTTGCTAGGATCGTGTGGGGAACAGTGCCCGCGTCCGCGGGCGGGGACAGGCTGAGCTTCGGCTCGGCCGCGGGGGAAGGGTTCGGGTCGACACGCGACCCGGACAGGGGAGTGTGGGATGCGTCGGGGGGGGAACACCGCGCGGCTGGCGGTGCTGGCTACCGTGGTGATGCTGGTCGGGGCCATCGCGCCGGCGTTGGCGCGACCGGCCGCGGCCGAGGGAAGCACCCGGGCCGTCGATGCCTGGGTGACGCTCGCCAGCGCCGGTCCCGCGGTCGGCTGCGCGGTCGACGTCAGCGTCGAGGTCCGAGGCGGGGGCAGCGCCCTCGCGGGAACCGAGGTCCTGGTCGGCCTAGTGGTCGACGGGGGGGTGGCGTCCTCCGCAAGCGCGACCACGGGCGGGGACGGGCTCTCCTACCTCTCGCTCGACACCAGTGCCGGCTACGCCGGCGCGATGGCCGGCGTGGAAGTCTCGATCGCCGGCACCTACGTCGGGCGGACCGACCTCCCCCTGACGGGCGACGGCCCGTGCGCGGGGACGCCGAAGATGTTCTCCGCCTCGGCCTCGGTCTGGCTGCCCGACGCCGTCGGCGCGACGACGACCGGAAGCGGCGGCGTCTACCTGCCGGCGCCGACGTACGTCCAGCAGCGCAACCTGAGCTGCGAGTACGCCTCGCTGACGATCGCCACCAGCACCGTCGGGGGCGGGGTCTCGGAATACGCCTTCGACGAGCTGGTCGGCTGGTCGGCCAACCCGCACTGGGGCTTCCGGGGCAGCATCACCGGCTGGTGGGGCAACACCGACGACTACGGGGTCTACGCCGAGGCCCTGGTCTGGCCGCTATCGCAGTTCGGCTACCGGGGCGAGGTCTTCTACGGGCAGGGCGACAGCGGTGCCCTGACGAACCGGATCGACCGGGGGATGCCGACGCTGGTCTGGCTCGGCCTCTGGGGCGAGACCGGGTTCTACGCGAACACGAGCGACGGCACGAGCTTCAAGCTCGTGCCGGGGGCCCACGTCGTGGTCGCCTACGGCTACGACGCCTCGGGTGTGTCGGTGTCCGATCCGGCCACGGGGACCTACCGCACCTACGACTGGGGCACGTTCATGACGATGTGGAACGTGTTTGACGGCATGGGCCTGGGGGTCGCCGCCGCCTAGACACCGCGCGACGAGTATCCGGCCCGGGCGGGGCCGCCGGCGACACGTCGCCGGCGGCCCCGCCCTCGTTTTTCTGAGGCGCCCCCGCGGACCCGGATCACCACGCCGGGAGCCTGGGCCTCCGTTGGTTGCCCACCGTCACCCCGGCAAGCCTGCTTGCGTCCCCCGCCGGCGCCACGCGGGCCAGGTCCCCGGGAAGCGCGACCAGACGCGGTGTCGTGAGGGACGGCGCCTGGTCCTCGGCGGGGCACGGCGTCTGGCAGGAGACAGGGCAGCCCACGGCAAGACGGCGGCCTGGAGTCCAGCGGTGGCCCGCGGCGAGGGCCGGTGGACGCCGGCCGCGCCCGGGTGGCTCAGGACCGTCCTGGGCGAGGGGATGGACGGGCACGGCCCGTGCCGTCCGACACGCGGTGACGGAGTCGTCGGCCGTCCGGGCCGCGCGGCCCTCGCGATCCCCCGTCCGTGGCCCTGGCTGGAGCCCGGTCGGTAGCGCCGACACCGTGATCTGCCCCCGTGTCACCGCACGTCGGTGGTCCCAGCCCATGGCGGGCCGCCAGCGCGCCTACGGGGCGGCGATGGCGCCGCGGGCCTGTGCCAAGTTGGATCTTCCCCCTCCCGATCCCCGCCGCTACAGTGTCCGTACGTCCTGTTCGTATGGCCATGGCTGGTGGCGGCGAACGGGACCACCCGCGGCGGGGCGCGTCAGCGCCAATCGGGGAGGAACGGGGACACATGCGGCTGGGCCATTTCGGGGGGGGAACGAACGCGCGGGTCGGTCGCGCGGTCGACCGAGTGATCGGGGTGGCCGGGCTCGGCGGTCGGCCCCGCCACGGCAACGGGTGGAGCGAAGCGAAGGCAACGCGGGGGGTGGGATCTCGAGTCCTGCTGGTGGCGCTCGTCCTGAGCGCCCTCGTCGGGAGTCTGGTCGGTCCGGCGCCGCGCGCGGCGGAGGCCGTCTGGGGCGCGACCGTCGCGACCAGCTCGCTCAACGTGCGCGCCGGCGCCGGCACCTGGGCGGAGGTCCTCGGCTCGCTGCCGTACGGGACCTGGGTCCGGGTCGTCAGCGGGCCGGTCGACGGCGCGTGGTACGAGATCCGGGGCTCGGGTCTCGTCGGCTGGGCGCACGGCGGCCACCTCAACTTCGAGGGGGACGGCGCCGGTGCCGCGTCGCCACCGCCGCCGGCGACGGATCGGCCGGCGAGCGGCGGGTCGACGGCGTGGGTCGACACCGCCGGGCTGGTCGTGCGCCAGAGCGCCGACCTGACGGGGCTCGAGCTCGACACCCTGGCCTACGGCACCCAGGTGACCGTGCTGGCCGCCGAGATCAACGGGTTCATGCCGATCGCCTACGGCGGCGGGGCGGCCTACGTCTGGGCGGGCTACCTGCGCTGGGACGGCGGGGGCTCCGGCGGGCAGGGCGCCGCGGCACCGGCGGCGCCGGCCGCCCCCGCCGCGCCGAGCGGCCCGGAGCGGTGGATCGACGTCGACCGGTCGTCGGGCCTGGTCACGCTCTACGAGGGCGGCGCCGTCTGGGGCACCTACTGGGGCTCCATGGGCTGGGACCAGTCCGAGGACGGGTTCTTCGCCACCGCGAACGGCACCTACGAGGTCTTCGCGAAGGAGCGGGGGCTCCACTGGACGCCGTGGGGCCAGACCTTCATCCGCTTCTACGTGGCCTTCGACCCGGCTCGCTCCAACGGGTTCCACACCTACTCGCTGGACGCCAACGGCAACATGGTCGGCAGTGGCCAGATGCCGACCGGCGGCTGCGTCGCGTTCCTGCCGGAGTTCGCGGAGATCGTGTTCGACTTCGCGCGGATCGGGACGCGGGTCGAGGTCCACTGGTAGGACGGGACGGCGCTCTGATCGACGGCCCCGGGGGAGGCGGCGCGGAAGCGCCGCCTCCCCCGGGGCCTTTGCCGTTCCCGATCTCCCCGGCGTCGGGCCCGGCGCTGATCCGCGCGGGCCGAGGAGCGGGGCCGGGGCCGCACGGCCGGAAAGAGGACCGTAGGCGGGGGGGGCGACGGTCCGGGCGCACTGCCGTCCACGACGCGCCGCCCCCCTCCCCGATATCACCGGTCACTGAGTAGCCCGGCGGGCGGGCGCGCGACGGCCGGTGGCGATTGGTCGGATGGGGTCGGGCGACGTCTCCACGCCAAGGACGACGGCGACCGGGTCTCGTACGCGGTCCGCCCAGTGGCCGTGTGCGGCCACGCCGGCGTCGTCGCCCTCCCGGGGCCGCGCACCGGGGCCAGCGGCCCGGGGGCAAAGCCAGCCGAAGCCGACCGGCCAGGCGAGATGTCAGACGTTCTCCTGGATCCTGTCGCAACGGCTCCCCGGTCACGCGAGAACGGCGCGGGCCGGGGCGATCGCCCCGGCCCGCGCCGTCGCTGTTGCCGTTGGATGGGCGGATACCGCTGGGGCTACGCCATCTGCTGGGTCATGTTGCTCTTGTCGGTCTGGCCCCAGATCCGGTCGACCGCCTGGCGATTCTTCTGGGCGGCCTGGGTGTCGGCCAGCGTGTGGTTGTCCTTCTGGAGCTCGCGGATGACCACATCGCCCATGATGTGGTTGATCTCCTGGACCGCGCTGGCGTGGCCGGTCAGGCCGCGCTCCGCCATCGTCGCGGTCTCGGTGTCCCCGAGGGCAACCGCGGTGACGTGCAGCATCGTGTAGCCGATGCAGGCGTGGTTGAACGCGGTGTAGTCGTCGCGCAGCGACTTGGAGATGCCTTCGGTGCGGATCCGGTCGATCACGCCGGCGGCGACCCCGAGCAGCGCCGCGCCCTTGTCGATGATCGGGTTCCCGGCGGTGGTGCCGACGCGCTCCTGGTACGCCTTGAGCGCGTCCCGGTTGCCCTTGACCATGTCGTGGAAGCGCTGGACCGCGGCGTGGGCCTGAGGGTCTCCCTCGGTCTCCTTGAGCTGGCGGTCGAGGGCTTCCTCGATGTGGCTCTCCAGCGCGACCATGTCCCCGACATAGTCGGCGATGGTCTTCTGGGCCTTCTCGTCGATTGCGGTGTTCGCCATGGGTTGTCCCCCTCGGGTAGTCCGGGCGTCGTCGTGGCCCGGCGTCGGGTGCCGGCCGACGAATCGGCCGTGCGGTGATCGCCACCCTGGACGCAATGCCCGTACCACGCGTCGGGCGGTCGGGCGTGGTGTAGCGGGGGGCACCGTCGAGCGTTGACGGCGCCTCGGACGCCTACCAGTTCGTCTTGGTCCCGTCGCGCCGGTGCCAGTTCGGGGCCTCCCAGATCTGGAAGGGGTGGTCCGCAGCGGCCTCCTCGTTGAAGGTCACGCCGAGGCCCGGGGCGGTCGGGATCGGGAAGCTGTCGCCGACCACGGCCGGCTTGGTCGGGAAGAGGTCGGCCGGGTAGGCGTCGGCGAGGCGCTCGAGGTACTCAAGCTGGGCGAAGTTACTCGTCGCGATCCCGAAGTGGATCGATGCCGCCGTCGTCACCGGACCGAGCGGGTTGTGGGGCATCATGTCGACGTAGTGGGTCTCGCACCAGCCGGCGACCTTGCGGGCCTCGGTCAGGCCGCCGACGTTGCTGATGTCGATCCGCGCGAAGTTGAGCAGACCCTCCTCGACGAACGGCGCGAACGCCCACTTGCTGGGGAACTCCTCGCCGATCGCGAAGGGGATCGGGGTCATCGTCCGGAGCTGGGCGTACGCCTTCGGGTTCTCGGCCCGGATCGGCTCCTCCAGGAAGTAGAGGCCGACGTCGCGGACCTGGTCGCAGAAGATGGCCGCCTCGGCGACGTTGAGGCGGTGGTGGAAGTCGATCGAGAGCATGATCTCGGGTCCCACCGCCGCCCGGACCTCCCGGATCCACCTGGCCGCCAGGGGGATCGACTCCATCGGCTCGTAGACCGAGCCGGTGCGGCCGTCCCACCCCTCGTCGGGCATCCCCGGCCCGAACCGCAGCGAGCGCCAGCCTGCCGCGACGTAGCGGCGGGCCTGCTCGACGCACTCGGGACCGGTGAGGGTGCCCGGCGTGGCGAAGCAGGGGACCCGGTCGCGGACAGCGCCGCCGAGGAGCTGGTAGACGGGCACGCCGAGGTGCTGGCCGAGGATGTCCCAGAGCGCGATGTCGACCGCCGACATCGTCGCACCGGCGATGTTGCCGCCCTCGAAGTAGTTCCCGCGGTAGAGCGTCTGCCAGATGTGCTCGATCCGCAGCGGATCCATCCCGACCAGGGTGTGGGCGAAGTGGTCGAGCATGCCCTGCATCGCCAGCTCGCGGCCGGCCATGCCGCCCTCGCCGAGACCGCTGATGCCGGCGTCCGTCTCGACCTTGACGATGAACAGGTTGCGGTGGCCGCCCTGGACGGCGAATCCCTTGACCGCGGTGATCTTCATCGCTGAACTGTTCCCCCTGGGACCCCACAACCCCGCCGGGCGCGGGAGTGGCACGGTGTGACGCGCCGAGGCGGCCCGGCGCCCGCCCACGACCCCCGGAGACCCCGGCGGTCACCCCAGCACCCGCGTTGCCAACCTCCTCGACGCCCGGCAGCTTACCCGGTCGGCGGCGCGTTCGGGCCGCGGCGGAGGAGGCGGCTGAGGAGGCCGGGCTGCTTGGGCGGCCGGGCGGCCTCCTCCAGCCGCTTCCGGAGCGCCGGGTCGAGCCGGCGGCGGTCCGCCACCACCACCCGGGCGCCCGGCGGGTCGCCGCCGGGCGCGTCGGGGACGACCACATCGAGGGCCTCGTAGAGGCCGAGACCGCGGGACGCGGCGTAGTCGCAGGCGCCGATCAGCAGCCCGAGCGCGGCGACCGCGTCGAACTCGGCCTCGGCGAGGCGGCGCAGGAAGCGGGCGGTACGGTCCTCGAGCAGCCGCGCGAGGTCGGGCACCAGGCGGGCCGGCACGAAGGCGCCACCCATCGCGCTGCCCGCCAGGTCGAGCCGGACCGGCATCGCCCGGGCGACGGCCGTGTCCAGCCCCGCCTCCTGGAAGAGCCGCGACGGCGGCCGGACCAGCATCCCGACGCCGCGGTCGATCCGCGCCTCGAGGGAGGTGAGGGAGAGTCCCTCGGCGGCGAAGCTCGGCTCAGCGGCGGCGAGGGCGAGGGCCAGGCCGTAGCTGACCGCGTTGGCGCCCGCCTCGGCTCGGCTCCCGTCGCCGCGCGCGCGAGCGTAGGCCGCGCGGGCCCGCGCGACCGTCTCGCGCTCCCAGCCGGGGTTGGGCAACCCGAGCGGGGCCACGGCCGGGTCGTCCGTCCCGGCCGCGATCGCCCGGACGTACCGATCGACGAGGGCGAGGTCGAGCGGGTGCAGCGAACACGCTTCCACGGCGACGGCGACTCCCTCTCCGCATGGGTTGACCGGACGTCAGGCAGGGCGACGCGCGCGGACCGACGAAGAATCTGGGTCACCCGGCCGACGGGTGACTCGGCCGCTGCCGTCTCCCGCCCCGGGTCTGGGCTGGTCGTCATAGCCGGACCGGGCGGCACAGGGTGTCGCGCCCGACGGGGCGTCGTGGCAGACTTCGCGGCGGCCCGCCGCCGTGCCTCCCGGGATGCCGCACGGATCGCGCCCCGAGCGCGGACCGGGGCAGCCGCCTCGCCGACGATGGCGGGTACGGTTGGCCCCGTCGCGCCCGATGCCCGACTCCTGACGCGGGATGGCCGACCCCCGACCGACGATTGGACTCCCGAGCCGCCGGAGGCTTCCCTGGCCGATCTGCTCGCCGCCCTCCGCAACCTACCGCCTCCCGGGACGGGCGCTGGGGACGCCCTCGCCCTGGTCGTGGGCGACCCGGCCCAGATCGCGGCCCACGCCCTCGGCCAGCGCGGCTACGCCGCCGTTCGCCTCGGTCTCCTCGGTAACCCGGGGACGTCGGAGACGGCCCGCAAGCGGGGCAAGGTCGAGCGGCCGGAGCCTGACCCCGGCTTCACGCCGGACCTTTGCGGCTCCGTGGAGGACCTGCCGTTCCGCGACGGGACGTTTGCCGTGGCCGTGCTGCTCGACGCCCTCGAGCACGTCTTCGACGACCGGCGCGGCCTGGTCGAGGTGGCGCGGGTGCTCCGCCCCGGAGGGCGGATCCTCCTGCGGGTCCCGGCGGCGGGGGCCCTGGCGGGGCTCGACGCCCTCAACGCCTACCGCTACCTGCACGAGACCTCCGGGCGCGGCAGCTCGCCGCCGGAAGTCGACGACGTCGGCTGGCGCCGCCAGTACCGGCGGGCGGAGCTGGTCTCGCTCCTCGGCGCGTTGCCGTTCGACGGGTGCCGGGTGACACGTGGGGGGCTGGGTCTGAGCGAGGTCGCCTACCTGGCGGCGCTGATTCGCGATCGGTGGAGGCG
Organism: uncultured Thermomicrobiales bacterium; assembly: GCA_902806335.1. Taxonomy (GTDB): domain Bacteria; phylum Chloroflexota; class Chloroflexia; order Thermomicrobiales; family UBA6265; genus CADCWG01. Next base: position 10,746 of record CADCWG010000318.1, read on the forward strand.
GGATCGGCCCGCCGCGGCCCGCGCCGCCCGCCGCCGCTACCTCGCGGCGACCCTCGCCGAGGACCGGCTGCCGGGCACGCGGTACCTGCTGGTGACGGCCGAGCGGCGGTGAGGCAGCATGGCGGCCCGGCCCTGGACTCCCGACGTGGTTGACCGGGGTCGTCCCCTCGATCTGCTCCGCGCCACGAGCGGAGAGGAACCGTCGAGGACATGCCCCGCCCAGCGGAACCCGGGTGATGACCGATCCTCGCCCGGCCGGTCCCTGGCCGGCTTGAGCCCACTTCGTGCCAGATCCCGGGCTCGGGGTCTGCCATGGGCGGGCCGCGCCACCCGTCGCCCCGCGATACCACCGCCGTACAGCCAGGTTCCGTATCGGACCTAGTCCCGCTGGTCGGTGGCTGACCGGGGCGCGTCAGGACGGAGGGGGCAGGTCTGGGGTTAGAGGCACACGGACCCAGCCGGCTTAGATCGGCCGGGCTCGGCCGGCGCGGGTGGCCCAGTGACGGACTGGAGGCCGTATCGGCCGTCGCCCGCCTCTCCCTGGCCGGGAGAGGCGGGCGACGGGGTGGACCGGTCCGCTCGGCGCTCAGCGCGCCGCCGCCGTGCGCAGGGCCTCCGGGGCCGGGGTGTGAACGGCCACGGGGCGGACGAGCCGGGTGACGAGGTCGGTGCTGCCGGCGACGCCGAGGCGGCGCATCACCAACTCGAAGCTCGGGGCGAGGTCGGCCATGATCCCGGCCCGCGTCTCCGCCGGCAGGTCCCACAGCTGGCGCTTGAAGGGACCGAACCCCCGCTTTCGGGTCGTGTAGTAGAACTGGGCGTCGGTCTGGTCCGGCTTGCGCTCGTTGGCGTGGTTGGCGGCGAGGTGGGCGTAGATGTCCGTCTTCAGGTCGGCCGGGAACGCGTCGCTGTCGTACATCTGGTTCTGGAACGCGGTCGCGAGGTGGACCTCGATCGCGTTCGCCTCGGCGAAGCGGTCGAAGGCCGTCTCGGGCAGCGTGCTCGCGCCGTGCTGGACCGCCCCACCGAGCCCGTAGCGCTCGCGGGCCTCCCGCGAAAGGTCGCCCAGGGTCTGGAAGTCGACCTTGACGTCGGCGATCGTGCCGTCCGGCAGTGGCACGCCGCCGTGGCTGGTGCCGGTCTGGACGCTGATCTTGCTGATCCCCGTCAGGTCCCGCCCGGCCGCCTGGCCCTGCCGCTGGACCTCTGGCAGGAACCCGTCCATGAAGGCGCGGAGGTCCTCGACCGTGCTGTTCTGGGTGCCGACCTCGCCGATCTCGCCACCGACGGAGATGGTCACCCCGGCCGGCTCGTGCTCGCGGATGACGCGCAGCACCTCGGCCGTCCGGACGTAGTTGTTGCGCTGCTGCTCGGCGAGGGTCGACTGGGTGAGGTCGACCAGCGTCGAGCTGTCGATATCGATGTTGTAGAAGCCCGCGGCGATCGCCTCGACCGCGAGGTCCTTGACGCCCTGGATCTCGGTCTCCGGGTCGGCGGCGAACTTCTTGGCGTTGGCCTGGAAGTGGTCGCCCTGGACGAAGACCGGCCCGCGGTGCCCTTCCCGGATCGCGCCGGCGAGGACCGACGTCGCGTACTCCGCGGGGCGCTGGTCGGTGTAACCCATCTCCGAGCGGGCGATCTCGAAGAGGAAGATGCCGTTGTCGGTCGCCTGGGCAGAGCGGAAGATCGTCCGCGCGACGTCGTAGGTGAGACCGCGGACGTTGATCGCCGGCGCGGTCCGGTTCGCGTATTCGCCCCGCCCGCCGGCCATGTAGAGGTCGTGGATCGAGGCCGAGACGGCGCCGAGGGCGGTCGCGGCGGCGCGGATCACCCAGCGGGCGGCGGCCTTCGCCTCGTCGTCGCCGAAGACGGCCGTGTAGGCGATGCGGTCGGTCAGTTCGCCGCGGAAGGCAGCCTCGTCGTGGACGACGAGCCCGTCGCCGTCGACGGTGGCGGCGCCGTCGAGGGCGCGACGGAGGTCGGCGAGGTCGGCGAAGGGCTGCGGGGTTGGGTCGGCGGCCATGGGCGGGTGCTCCTGTGCTCGGGCCGGGCTGGGCTCCGAGGAGGGGCCGACGCCGCGGCTGTCGCGTGCGGGTCCAGGACGACCCGTGTGCTGCTGGTATTGTCGCGTAACCCGTGCCGCCGCACGGGATGCCGCCCCCCAGGGAGACGGGAACGGCGGCGAGCATCTGCCCGCCGCCGGTCCGCGCGATCGACCTCTCTCCGCCCGCCGGAGGGGACGTCCCGGGCTACTGCACCGTCATCTTGCCTTCCATGCCCGCCGGCCGGTGACCCGGCACGGCGCAGAAGAAGGTGTAGGTCCCGGGGCCGAGGTCTTCTGGCAGGGTGTAGTCGGCGTCGTAGCCCACGGGGAAGTCGACCAGCACCGCGCCGTTCCGGTACTCGTCGATCGCCAGGTTGTGGACGCCGCCGCTGCCGTCGTTGATGAAGTGGATCGTCCCGCCGACCGGGATCGTGAACTCGTTGACGCTCCAGGCAAGCCCGGGCATCGCGATCTCCACCGGCGCCGCGCCGCCGGTGGCGGCCGGTGCCTCCTGACCGGCCGCCACCCCGCCGCCGGCATCTTGCTCACCGCCGGGCGGGACTCCGGCCGCCTGGCCTTCCGTCACGGTCATGGTGCCTTCCATGCCCGCCGCGCGGTGGCCGGGTACGGCGCAGAAGAACGTGTAGGTCCCGGCGGCGAGATCCTGGGGCAGGGTGTAGTTGTCGTCGTACGGCGCCGGGAACTCGACGAGCACCTCGCCGCTCTTGTACTGGTCGATGGCGAAGTTGTGCAGTCCGCCGCTGCCGTCGTTGATGAAGTGGATGGTCCCACCCACCGGGATCGTGAACTCGCTGACGCTCCAGGCGAGGAGCGGCATCTCGATCGTGATCGCGGGGGCGCCTCCCGCGGCCGCCTGCTCGCCGCCGGCGGGGGCATTCCCCGTCTGGTCCTCGGCGTTGGTGTCGCCCGGGGCTGCCGGGCTGTCGCCGGTGGTCGTGCCGCCGCCCTCCTCGGCCGGGGCCCCGGCGGCGGGCGCGCGCGTCACCAATGGGGCGTCGCTGTCGTCGGCCTGTCCACACGCCACCATGAGCGGCGACGCCACCGCGGAGGCGGCGAGGAGGGCGAACGTCCGCCGCGACATGAGTTGCGGTGTAGCCATCAACAGACCATCCTCCACAAGAGCCGACTCGGGTGGGCCACCGGCCCGCGGTTGCCGCGACGCCCGCCGGGTCGCGCGATCTGCCCGGGCTCCGTCCGTCTCGTCGGTCCGGGAGATGCAAGGCGTGTGCCGGGCAGGGCCTCCGGACGACGTCACCGTCTCCGCAATGGTACCCGGCCCCGCGCCGGCCCAGTGTCGGGAAAAGTGCGGCAGTCTCGGCGCGGCCAGGGGGACGCCACGGGGACGCGCCGCGAACCGCGTGCGGGCCGGCGGTCGTGTCTCGTCGCGGTCTCGGGCGACTGCCTCGAGCCCGAGAGTGGCACGCTGCGGGGCGCCGCGGCAGACGACGACCGAGAGAAACAGCGATCAGGAGCGATGATGCCGATCCCGCCGACGACTCCCAGCCGGTCGCACCGTGTCTCCGCGGGGACGGTGACGCTCGCCGTGACCGAGTACGAGGGGCCGGACGGCGCCCCGTCGCTCCTGCTGCTCCACGGCATCGGCAGCCGCGGCAGCTCCTGGTGGCCGGTCATCGACGACCTGGCCGGGCACTTCCGCCTGCTGGTCGCCGACCTGCGCGGCCACGGCGATTCCGACAAGCCGCCGCGGGGCTACCTGCTGCCCGACTATGCCGCGGACCTCGACGGGTTGCTCCGGGCGCTCGGCCTGGACCGGCCGCTGATCCTCGGTCACTCGCTCGGCGGGATCATCGCGCTGACCTGGGCGGTCGACCACCCGGACACCGCCGCGGCGATCGCGCTCGAAGACACGGGGCTGCGCGGTGGGCCGGAGCTGAAGCCGGCCTTCGACGGCTGGATCGCCCTGGCCTCGATGACGCCGGAGCGGGCGGCCGCCTACTACGCCGGCGAGCACCCCGACTGGTCGGCCGACGACTGCCGGCGTCGGGCCGAGAGCATCACCGCCGTCCCGGCCGCGGTGTTCACCGAACTGCGCGACGAGAACCTCCGCCCGGCCGCCGAGCGGGGAGACCGCGTCGCATCGCTGGCCGGGATCCGGTCGCCGCTCTTGCTGGTGCACGGGGATTCGACCGCGGGCGGCATGGTCCACCCGGAGGACGTCGCCCGGTTCGCCGCCACGGTCGCCGGGGCGCGGGTGGCGCGGGTGCCGGGGGCGGGCCACAGCGTCCACCGCGACTACCCGGAGGCGTTCCTGGCGGTGGTGGTCCCCTTCCTCGCCGAGGCGGCGGGAAGATCGGCGTAGGGCCGTGACACAGCGCGCCCGTCGCCGTATGGCGACAGGCGCGGGTTTCGGGTCGTCCGGGGGGACGGGTCCCCGGTCGTCCGAGGGGGCGCGGGTCCCCGGTCGTCCGGGGGCGGCAGGCGC
>CADCWG010000319.1 GCA_902806335.1 uncultured Thermomicrobiales bacterium
CGCCCTCCGCCGCGGCGCACCGGTGGATGACGGAGCGGGGTGGCGATGGTGCGCCGCTCCAGCGGTCGGACCACGCTGGTGCCGGTGACACGGACCGACCGGGCCGGTCCTACTCCGCCTTCGCGGTCTCCCGCGTCACCGTGGTGGGCAGCCCACCGTAGAGGTCCGCCTCCCCGGCCGGGCGCCAAAGTGGGACGGCCGCGGCGGACAGCGGCTCCGGCCACGGGTCGATCGCCGTCGCCTGTCCCGCCCGGGCCGACGCGAGCCCGCTGAGGACGATCTCCATGTTGCGGAAGCTCTGGGCGGCGGTGCCGACGAGCGGCGCCCCCTCGGCCACCGCCTCGGCGAAGTTCAGGAACTCGTTGTAGTAGCCCGTGTCGGACTGCTCGACGCGGTGCGTCTCGACCGTCCCGTCCGGTCGGTAGACGCAGACCGTTCCCCAGCTGACCGTCATCACCGCCTCGGTCCCGTAGAGCCGCATCTCGTTCGGCTCCTTCGGCACGGCCAGCTCGGGGTAGGCGGCGGTGTAGTTGCCGACCGCGCCGCCGACAAAGCGCAGGTTGAGCGTGAGGTCCGACGGCCCGCCGTGGGTCGTGTTGGCGTCCTGCGTCTCGCCCGACACCCGCTCGACGTCGCCGCAGAGCAGGCGGAGCTGGGCGGTGTGGTGGACGCCGCCGTCGAGGTGCGGACCCCCCTCGTAGCCGGGGTCGTGCCGCCAGGGGGTGCTCGAGAACTGGTCCTCGCGGGGGACGAGCTGGGAGACGGTGCGCCAGCTGACCAGGTGGAGGCGGCCGATCGCGCCCTCGTCGAGCAGCGAGCGGGCGAGCCGCAGGTCGTCGCGGTAGAACGCGTTCTCGGCGACCAGCACCGTCCGGTCGGGATGCGCCGCCACCAGCTCGACGAAGGCGCGGCCCTCGGCGGCGTCGGCGCCCGGCGGCTTCTCGCAGACCACGTGCTTGCCGGCCTCGAGCACCTCCCGGGTCACCGGCAGGTTGAGCGGGATCGGCAGCGAGATCAGCACGGCGTCGACGTCGTCGCGCCGCAGCAGGTCGTGGTAGTCCGCCACGAAGGCGTCCATCGGCGTGCCGCTGTAGCCGGCGAACTTCTCGGCGTTGGGCCGCGACCGGTTCGAGAAGGCGACAACCCGGTACCGCTCCGGCATCCGCTTCAGCGCTGGCCAGTGGAGTTTTTCCACGGCCAACCCGGTGCCGATGATGCCGAGTCGGATCGGCTGCTGGATCGTTCCCGCGTCGGTCATGCCTTCCCTGTCCTTGGACGTCGTCGCGGCGCCGTCGGCGGCCGTGCGGCGGGCCGGATCCCGGCGCCCCGCGGCGGATACCGTCCGGGGACGGATGGCCGATCGCCACGCGGCGGGACCGCTGGCGGGTTGCACCAACTGTGCCAGTGTCGACGCCGGGGTAAGGGTCGGGACGCCCGGCGCATCGGCGTGGCCGCGCCGACGCGCCGACGCGCCGACGCGCCGACCGAGCGTCTCGTCACGTCAGGGGTTCCGTCGGACCGCGCCGCCGCGGCGTGGGTTCGCCGCGGGAGCCCGCGGCCGGACGGATGCGAGCCGTTTTCCCCGGTGCCTCCGGTCTCGTCGTCGCGGAGCCCGGCCGCGCCCGAGCGACGGCGTCACGGAGCCCCGAGGGGTTAGCGGCGACGCCCCGGTAGCGGCGTTGCTCACTCCGACGATGGCGACGCGGCCTGTGGCGGCGGTGCTCGACTAGCGGGGCTCCCGAGGCTCGTGCTCCGATCGACGGACCGGGCGGGGCCCGCCGAGGCGCTCGAGCAGGTCGGCGACCGGACGCCAGGCGCTCGACCCCCTGGCCGCCTTCGAGGCCCCGGCCTCCAGGGCCCGCAGCAGGTCGCGGATCTCGCGCTCCTCGTCCGTCAGCACCCCGTCGTAGACGGGGTCGAGCAGCGGCGAGGTCCCGCGCGACGATTCCGCGAGCAGGGAGTCGAGGAAGACGTCGAGGCGCCGCGCCGCCTCCCCGGTCGACCCGCCTCCCTCGCCCCCAAGGCTGACCAGCCGCAGGTCGTCCCGCCACAGCTCTTCCAGCAGCGGGTCCGTCCGCAGCAGAAGTGCGCTGCCGAAGGGCACCACGGCGTCGCCCGATGCTCCGGACCCACCGATCGCCTTGCGGACGTCGTCGACGATCCGGTGGAAGTTGTCGTCCCGGAGCGAGAACCCCAGGAACAGCATGTGGCGCGTGATCAGCATCGCCTGGACGATCGCCGCCAGCGCTGCCCGGCGGTCGGCGTAGCGGAGGTAGTCCTCCCGGGTGAGGACGATGTCGTCCGGGTGGGTGACCGACCCGTGGAGCTTGAGCAGCCAGCGCCCGCCGCCGGCGGCCGGCTCGTAGGGCAGCACCGCCGCCGCCCGACCCGCCGCCGCCGCCGCGTCCTCGAAGAGCGTGTCGTAGTTGGTGGTGACCACCTCGGTCACCGGCAGCGACGCGAGCAGGCTGTGGGCGAGGGTGAATCCCACGCCCGACCCGAAGCGGTCGACCACGGCCCGCCCGAGCGAGCCACCCCGCGCCGCCAGCCGCCGCCCGATGATCCGCGGCCGGTCCAGCTCATGGAGTTCCTTGAGCGCCCGCCGGTCGTCGGCGGACATGCCGGCGTCGGCGGCCAGGTCGTCGAGGAGTTCGCCCCAGTCGGGCAGCGCCGCCCCCTTGCTGACGCCCGCGCCGACGAACAGCACGAGGCGCCCGGCTGTCGCGAAGCCGGCGAGGCGTCTCGCCTCCGCCGCCAGGTCCGGGTCGAGGTCGGACCACCCCACCGCGGCGGCCGCGTCGAGCGGATCGCCGAGGAGTTGGCGGCGGGCATTCTGGGCGGCGATGAACGTCGGCTCGTCGTTGGTCACGAGCACGACGTCGAGGTCCAGCGTCTCGGCCTCCTCCCGCAGGGTACCGAGCAGGGCGAGCAGCAGCGCTCCCCTGGCCGCGCCGGCGCCACCGCGACCCGTCCCGACGGCTGGGAGCGCTGCGAGCGCCTTCGTCCGTCCCGAACCGATCCCCTCCGCCGCCGCGCGGGCGGCGACCGCCTGCAGGAACTGCCGCGCACCCTCGAGGTACCACGCGACCGGGGTCGCCGAGTGGCCCCCGACGTTGACCAGGTAGGGCCGAGCTGTCCGATCGGCCGGCCCCTGCCCGCCCAACGGCGTCACCCTGATGCCGGCGTCTCCCCAGCCGGCGGGCAGCCGCGATGGGTCCCGTCGCAGCCCGGCGATGTGGTCGAGGGCGGGCCGCGAGAGGCGGCCCGCCCATTGCCCCGTGAGGGACAGGGACTGGTCGGTCGGCAGCAGCCAGGCGTCGCAGCGCAGCCCGGTCAGGTCGGAGCGGGTGACGAAGACGTGTCCCGCCAAGGAGGCCCTCCTTGCACTCGGCCCCGTTCGCCCCGTCCCGTCCCGTTCGCCCGGGTACGGCCCCGCAGGACCCGACGTCGCCGCGACGGCCGCAGGCGTGGGCCCAACTGGCCCTGACGTGACCGCGACCAAGTGGGGCGAGGACGTGCCGTGGCGCACGGGAGACTATGTCGGTCGGCGCGTGAGCGCGCGGCAAGCCCGCACCTTAGGCGGCCGGAGCAGGGATGTAGTCCGCGAGATTTGACCCATCCCCGCCGGGCCGGGCCGCCTCAGCCACGCGCTCGCTGTCTCCGGGTGGTCGAGGTGACCGCGTGGACCCAGCGGTCGGCGCGGTCGAGCCCCGGTCGGCGCGCCTCGCTGTGCTGCCTCCGGCGCAGCCTTTCGCCGCCGGGTCCCGCCGGCTGTCGGGGAGTACCCAGCGACCGATCCTACCCCACGAGGCCCGGCGTGGGGGTCGCGGCGCTCAGTCGCGCGCGCCGTCGGAAGCCCAGAGGCGGCGGGCGGGCTCAGGCACGCCGAGGCCGAGTCCCCGCCACCCGGCGCGGAGGTCCTCCCAGCTGGCGCGGGTGCCGACGAAGGCCACCACCGCGTAGGCCAGCGCGGCCGCCGTCCCGAGCGAGAAGAGCGCGTGCAGCCACCGCCCGGCGAGCGCGTCCCACCCCGCCGCCGTCAGGCAGTAGGCCAGGAGCAGGTACTCGGCCAGCACCGCCCAGGCCGGCGCGGCCGTGCGCCCCTCGACCTTCGGCGTCCGGCCGAAGGGGGTCTTCGCGCCGGTCACCGCCTGCTGGAGCGACTTCGCCACGCCGGCGAGGTGGACCGGCAGCAGCAGCATGTTGAAGGCGTAGACGCGGAGCAGGTCGCCCCGCCGGTAGCCGGCCTGGCGCAGGTCCCGCCCGTAGAGCAGGAAGTACGGCGCCGCGGTGACCGGCAGCCAGACGCTGCCGAATCCCTCCTCGAGCGGCAGGAACAGCAGCGCCAGCAGCCCGACGCTCCCGGCGAAGAGGGACCCCAGGTAGTGCAGCCGCATCAGCAGTTCCAGCGGCGTCGCCCGGTGGCGCGGGCCCCGCCAGGCGTAGCGGAGGAGCTTGGGCAGGATCAGCAGGCCCCCGTTTGCCCACCGCCGCCGCTGGATCAGGAGGGAGCCGAAGTCCGGCGGCGTCGCGCTGTGGGCGAGGCGCTCGGGGTAGTTGTGGAGCCGCCAGCCGCGGGCGATCAGGTCGACGGTCGACTCGGTGTCCTCGATCACGGTCCGGTCCTGGATGAACCGGTCCACGCGGTGCCCCCGCTCGACCTCTTCGGTCCGGATGTCGTCCAGCGCAACCTTGCGGAGCAGGGCGTTGGCCCCCACCCAGAACGTCGCCCCACACCAGGTGAAGCCCTGGTGGACGACGTACTGCATGTCCGTGGTCGCGCCCGCGATCCGCTCCAGCGTTCCGGACGGGCCGGGCACCGCGGTGTAGGGCGTCTGGACCACGGCCAGCCGCTCGTTCCCCGGCCGCTCCAGGATGTCGACCAGGCGCAGCGTGTAGTCCGGCGCCAGCAGGCTGTCAGCGTCCAGCGTGAGGACGTAGGTCGCGTCGGGGACGACGAGGTCGCCGGCGCCGTACTCGCCGGGCGGCCGGGGAACGAGGTGGAGGCCGTCGGCGCCACGGGTCTCGCGGGCACGCCTGCCGAGCAGCCCCATGTAGCTGTTGAGGTTGGCCGCCTTGTTCGGCTCGTGGGCGAGGTTGGCGTAGCGCTTCCGCTCGAAGGCGGTCACCTCGACCCGGAAGAGGTCGCCCAGCCGCCGGTACTCCCGCGCGATCGCCTCCGCGCCCAGGCCGCCGAGGACCAACTCGCGCGTCAGACGGCGGGCGCTCTGCCACAGGAGCCGCCGGTGGGCGCGAACGGTGGCGTCGGCGAAGAACGCGTCGGTGTGGTCGGCCCGGGGGGCCCCGTCGACCTGGTCGGCCAGCCGCGCGAACCAGGTGGTCAGGTCGGAGTAGACCTCGAGCAGCGCCCGGAGGTCGCCCCGCGGGTCGACCACCCCCCGCCGCACGCGGTCGGCGAACGCCGCGGCGCCGCGCTCCACCCGCGCCGCCGGGACGCGGAGGAGAGCCTCGACCTCGGCGGGAACCCGCCGCGCCGCGGCGAGGCGGGCGGCGTCCTCACGGTCGGCGGGGTGGGGTGGGTCGTCGAGCAGCAGCACGACCCGCCGGTTGGGGTAGTGCTGCAGGGCCGCCGAGAGCAGCGTCTGGCGGATAGTCCGCAGGTCCTCCTTGTAGGAGGGCACCAGCACGGCCACCGGGGGGGCAGCCTCCCAGCGGGAGGCGACCAGGTCCTCGAACGCGGGTGGATGGTGGCGCAGGCGCCGCAGCAGGTAGCCGAGACGGGCGACCTGGTAGACGAGGTTGCCGTAGACCAGCAGGCCGACCACGGCGACGAAGGCAAGCAGCCGGACGCGGTCCTCGCCCTCCCCCGCCGCGTCGCCGAGCCGCAGCGTGTCGCGCGCGAAGAGGGCGCAGGCTGCCAGCGTGACGCCGATCATCAGGGCGGTGAGGGCGATCTCCCAGGCGATCCGGCGGGTGGAAATCGGCGCGGCGCGGCGCAGACGGGCAGGGGTAGCCAAGAGCGGGTGTCCATCCTGTCGGGTGTGGGAGCGGGATTCTCGGCCCTGTGGCGGTCCGCACCGCGGGGTGCGACCGGGACCGGAACGGTCAACGCGCCGACCGGCGTGGGCGGCGCGGCGGCGGCGGCGGGCCGCGGCCGGCGGCGGCGCGCAGGGCGGCGCGGGCCGCTCGGGGCGGCCGGGGGCCGCGTCTGTGTCGGCCGGTCCCTCCTCCGGCCGCGCGGCAGCGGGGAAGGGATACACGGCCCGTTCGCGATCCGTCAACACCGGCGCGCACATGTTGCGTCACGCGCACGCCTGCTGTGTCGCCGTCGATGGCCTCTTGCAAGCGCGGGGCCCTACTATGGGTTTCCCAAACAGGTTGAACTCGTCGCTTGCCGCATGCCCTGCGAAAGCCAATGCACCCGGAGCGTCCGCATCGGTGCCATCGGGCGGCCGCCCCTGGGCTCCGTGCCGGGAGGCTGACACGGTGACGAACCCAGGGTGACATCGCCGTGCTGGCGAGCCGTCGGGTGGGAGCGGGTGCCGTGAGCGAAGGACCCGTCTTGCCCACAGGATCGCGACGCTGGTTCCGCCCGGACAGAGGTCCCGGTCGCGTGACCCGGACCCTGGTCGCGCGGTGGCGGTGATGCCAGCGCTCGGCTCCGTCCGGCCTGCCCAGGCGTGCGGGATTCATCTCGCCGCTCGTGGATCGGACGCGGGGTCGGCTCCAGGCCAGCCCCGCGCCACGCCGCGATGGGGGCCGGTGGCTGGGGGCCGGTGGGACCGGGACGGGCAGCGTTCCCCCCGGCAGACGCGGCGGTATCACGACCACGCGCGTCGGGGAACGCGTCCGACCCCATCGACGTCATCCTGGCGGACGCCATGCCGGACGGCGTTGCCGCCGGCCACGGCCGGCGGCTATCGTCTCGACCCTGGCTGGCGCGGTGCTGGCCGCGCCACACGATCGACCGCCGGAGGGATGCCCCGTGTCAGTCTCTGCGCCGCGCTGTCCGAGCATGCCGCGGCTTGTGGTCCTTCGGACGTTGCTCGGCCTGATGTAGCCGGTCCGCCGGGCCGGCCTCCCCGGTCCGGCGCCACTCCCACGACGGGAGCTCCGACGCGCGAGTGATCGCCGCCGGAGCGCGCCGTGGGCACGGGAACTCGGGCCGCGCCGCGTCGGCCCTCCGCCCGACGAACGGACCCCACGAGCCGGGCAACCGTCAGTTGACCCGGGATACGCCGTGCCCACAGACGACGTGGAACGGCGCGCCCCGCGCCTCGTCGGGAGACGTCCGTGGCCGTGTTGTTCGCGCCGGGGCCCTATCGGCTCTACCTGATCTACAGCGGTGTCGTCGCCTTCGCCTTCGCGCTCGCCTACGCCGTCGTCGGCGTCTACCGCGTCGAGGCGGCGGGGCTGAATCCGCTCCAGTTCGTGCTCGTCGGCACGACGCTGGAGGTCACCTACTTCGCCTTCAACGTCCCCACCGGCGTGGTGGCCGACACCTACAGCCGTCGCCTCTCGGTGCTGGTCGGTGTCGGCTTCTGGGGCGCCGGGCTCGCGCTCGAGGGGGCATTCCCCCGCTTCGCCGCGATTCTGCTCTCGCAGGTCGTGATGGGCGTCGGATACACCTTCGTCGAGGGCGCGATCGAGGCGTGGCTGACGGACGAGATCGGCGAGGACCGCGTCGGTCCCGCGCTGCTCCGCGGCGGGCAGGTCGGCGGCGTCGCGGGCTTCGTCGGGATCTTCGCGGCGGTCGGCACCGCCAGCGTCCGCCTCGCCCTGCCGCTCCTGATCGCGGGGGCGCTCTTCGCCGTGTTCGCCGCCTACCTCGCCGCCACCATGCGCGAGCCGGGCTTCCAGCGGCCGCCGCGGCACGGCGGCGAGACGTCCCCGGGCGCCCCGGACCGGGATCGTGGGCCGGCGTGGCTGCTTCGGACCCGGGAGGCAGTGCGGGAGATAGGCGGCACCGCCCGGGACGGCGCGCGGGTCGTCCGCCACCGGCCGCTGGCGCTGACGATCGTCGCGGTCGCGGCGATCTACGGCGGCCACACCGAAGGGTTCGACCGCCTCTGGCAGGCTCACTTCCTGGGACCGATCGGCCTGCCGGACCTGGGCGGCCTGGACCCGATCGTTTGGTTCGGCGTCGCGGAGGCGTCGGCGACTCTGCTCGGGGTCGGCGCCGCCGAGGTGCTGCGCCGGCGGCTGGACCCAACCCAACCGGCTGCCGCCGTCCGCGCGCTCTTCGGCCTCGAGGTCACCATGATGGCCGCGGTGGCGACCTTCGCCCTCGCCGGCGGCTTCGGCCTGGCGCTGGTGGCCTTCCTCGTCGCCTCGACCGCCCGGGGCCTGGTGACGCCCGTCTACACCGCCTGGATCAATCGGGGGGTCGAGCCCCGGGTGCGGGCGACGGTGCTCTCGCTGAGTGCCCAGGCCGACGCGCTCGGCCAGTTCACCGTCGGCCCCGGGCTCGGGGCGATCGGCAGCCTTTTCGGGCTTCGCGCGGCGCTGACCGCCGCCGGGCTGGCGCTGACGCCAGCGGTCCTGCTCTACGGCCGGGCGCGGACCAGATCAGGTCCTGGCGCACCCGAGCCTCAGCTGGAGCCAACCGAGCGGCTGCCCGAGCGGCTGCCCGAGCCGATGCCCGAGCGGCTGCCGGAGCAGCCCGAGTTGCCGTCCGTTCCCACCCCCTGATACGGGCGCCGGGTGATCGGGGGCACGGGGGTAACCGGGACCGCCCTGGACAGTCCCCGTGCTCAGCGGTGAGCCGGCCCAGAAGGCTGGGACCGGCAGGCGCGGTGGCCAACGCAACCACCCGCACTCCGGACGATACGGAATCCAGGTGATCGCCGGGACGTCGCATCGCGGGACGTGCCATGGGCGGGCCGGCGCCCCATATCACCGCCGGACAGCCGGATCCCGGATGACTGGGCCGGGTACCGTCCGCTTCTGGCCACGCCAGGTCGCTGTCTTTGGGGTTGCGGGCGCGACCCGTCGGACGCGCGTGGGGCCGGGCGTCCTCGGCGCCCGGCCCCACCCCGGCTGGCGCCGCGACTATGGGCCATGCGGGGCGACCACCGCGCCGGCGGTCGCCGGGCCGTCCCCGCCGGCCGCCATCGCGCGGCCGGAGCACGCGCCGCCCTCGGCGTCCCCCAGCGACCCGCGCGGGGATGGCGTGGGCACGGCGGTCGCCTCGGGGCACGCTGGGCGCTCAGGTGGAGATCAGTACCGGACCACCGTCTTGCCGTCGGCCTCGGCCTGGGCGGGGTCGAAAGTGCCGTCGAGCCGCGTCGGCAGGGCCTTCGGCACGGTGACGGTGTCGGGGTCACCGTCGCTGGTGTAGAGGATCTCGGGCTGGGTCTCGAACAGGTCCCACCAGTAGGCGACCACGGCGTCCGCCATCTGGACCCGAGGCACCTGGTGGGGATCCCAGACGCGGCTGCCCGGTGGGTAGGCCGGCTCGGACCCGACCATCAGCGCGCCGACGACCGTGAATGTCTGCCCCTCGTAGGTGAACCCATCGCGCAGCATCGCCCACTGCGCCGTGTCGACGTCGGCGTGGGGATAGGCGCCGAACGGCATCGTCAGGATGTCCTCGCTCGAGCCCTCCGGGATCCGCTCCCGGATCCACGCCATCGCCGAGGCGATCTCCCGCCGGAAGTGCTCGTCGTCGACGGCCGAGAGGTCCGCGTGGGTGAGGGTGTGGTTGCCGACCTCGTAGCCGTGGTCGACGAGCCACCGCAGCTTGTCGTCGCAGTACGGCTCCTGGTCTGGCTCGTCGGGGATGTGGAAGCAGTTCGACGGCAGCACCGCGAAGTGGCCGCCGCGCCCGAGGTCGGGGTGCGCCGCGAACACCTCCTCCATCACCCCGACCGCGGAGTTCGGGTCTGGCACCAGCGTGCCGTCCGGCCCGACCAGGAACCGGAACTGGCCGGCGGTGGAGTCGTCGAAGGTCAGGGCCACCGGGTGCTTACCGGGTGGCGCGGCGACCCGGTTGAGCAGGACGTCCCGGAGCGGGACGACGTAGAACCCGTGCGCGTGGAGCCAGACGAGGTGGTCGCGGAGGTCACCGACGAGGTGGGTGAACTGGTCCTCGCGGGCCGGGTCGGTGGTGAAGGCGTGGTACTCGAGGATCGGGATCAGCCCGGCCTCGTTCGGGCGGTGCCGGGCGAGGTCGAGCGGAATCCGCGCCGTCCCGGCCTGATGGGCGGCGAGGGCCGGGGTGCCGCCCTCAGGGGTTGCCGGCCGCGCCGGACCCGCGGCGATCGGCGTGGCGGCGGACGGTTCGCCTCCGACCCCGCCCGGCAACGTCCCGCCGCTGACGATCCCGCCGACCGCAGCCAGCGACCGTGCGGGCGGCGGTCCCTGGGGATCAGGCGGTCCGCCCGATCGCCCGCGTGGCAGCGGCACCGCCGCGACCACGATCAGGACGGCGACGACCACCACCAGCGTGCCCGCGCGGCGTCCAGCCGCGATGCCCCACCCCATGAGGGCTGTCGCTCCCCACCACCAGCCGCGTCGCGGCCCGTCCCCGAGCGTGTGTCTCAGAGGCAACGATTGTATGCACGCGGATTCGTAGCGCAAGTTACGCAAACCTCGCATCGCGCGGCCTTCGCTCCCCCGGCAGAGTTCGCCTGCCGGGCAGCGACGCCGACGTCCCCGGCCAACGAGTCGGTGCCGTCAGCGACGGTGGCGGCGGGGCAGCCCAACGCGGCCGACCCGGGTCTACCCATACGGGTTGCCTCGTACCGAACCCGTGTGGTCGCCGGGCCTTCACCCGGCGGGTCCGCGGCCGGCTGCGGCCGGCTCCGCGCGGGCCTCACGTCGGGACTCGCCCTGGGCGGGCACGGCTGCCGGCGCGCTCCGATCCCCGGCACCAACGGGCGGGATTCCGTTTCGCCGCCCCGGGGTCCGGCACACAGGCCCTGGTCAGGACGCGGGACACGTGAGCGGGTGTCCGGCCGGCCCACTACGCGGCGGGGTCAACGGGGATCGCGGGGATTGGCGAGGGGCGACCCCCGCGGTCCCGGCGGCCGAGGTCCTGGCAGGCGGCGACCGCCCGTCTGACGGCGTCCCGGTGCGTCAGCTGGGGGGATCGACCCGAGGGGCAGGTGCCGCAGGAAGCAGCGCCGAACCTCGGAGGCTCCCCGCAGGCTCGGCTCGATGGTCCGCGTGTACCAGGTCGAGTCGCCGGTCAGGAAGTGGGCGTGGAGGTCGACCAGGGTGCCGTGGCGGGCGGCCACCTCGGCGATCGCGGCGTTGACACCCCGGTGGTTCGCGCGGGCGAGGACCGGGTCGACGCCGGTGAAGTCGTTGGCGTCGTCGCCGAAGGTCGGGTCGTAGACGTTGCCGATCAGCACCGGCCGGATCGGCAGGCCAGCCACGAAGGCGTCGAGCGCCGTGGCGAAGGCGTCGATGCCCGGCCCGCGGTCGACCAGGAGCCCCCGGAGCAGATCGTTGCCGCCGACGGTCAGGATCGCGGCCCCGTCCCCGGCGGGGGCCAGGCCGCGGCCCTGCGGCGGGAGGTCCTCGACCGTCGCGCCGTCGACCGCGCGGTGCTCCAGGCGCGCCGGCCCGCGCGAGGCGAGGTCATGGCCCCGGAACTCGGGGAAGCGCCGGTCGTCGTTGCGGACGAGGAGTTGCCCCGGGTTGAGGCCGACCTCGTTGTACCAGCCGCAGTCGAGGATCGAGTCCCCGAAGGTGTAGAGGGTGAGCATCGTCCAGCCCCGCCTTCGCCGCTGCCCGTCGCCCGGGCGGGCGGTGTCGCGATCCGTCCGGCCGGCCCCCGGCGTGCCCGCCGCTCAGCGTGGTGGCGCGTCGGGGGCGGCGTGCAACTCCCGCGCCGACCCTCACCGATTGCGGCGGGACCCGTCCGGCGGAACCATCCGAGGGCACTTCCCAGCCGGCGGATCCGACCGTGGTTGAGGCGCGACGGTGGGTCGCCGGCTATGAGGTTGGCGTCGCGGCCGACGCCGGGGTCGCGTCCGCGGGCGACGGTTCCGCCAGGAACCAGTCGACCCCCTCCCGGGCGATCTCGGGCGGGACCGTGTGCGGGCCGTCGAACTCCCGGTAGGTCACGTCGTAGCCGGCGCGCTCCAGCTGGGGCACGACCCGGCGGCTGGTGGGGTCGATCGGCAGCACCTCGTCCCCGACCCCGTGGGAGACGAAGAAGCGCGGGTCGCCGTGCCGCGCCGCCGGTGCCGCGAACCCCGGCGAGAAGGCCATCACGTGGCCGAAGAGGTCGCCGTTGGTGATGCCGAGCGACAGCGCGTAGGAGGCGCCGTCGGAGAAGCCCCCGATCGCCAGGAACGCCGGGTCGACCGCGCAGCGGGCGAAGGCGATGGTGAGGGCCTGATCGACGAACGCCACGTCGGGGCCGAACCCGCCGCGGATCACGTCCCAGGTCTGCCGCCGCGACGCCGGCGAGAGCAGGATCAGACCCGCCTCGTCGGCCAGGTCCCGCAGCGGGTAGAGGCCGCCCTCCTCGTCTCCCCCGGCGCCGTGCAGCGAGAGCACGAACGGCGCCGGTCGCTCCGGCCGGTACCCGGCGGGCACGTACAGGATCGCGTCCCGGTCGCGGTCCAGCCCGAGCGGGTAGAGGCCCGGCGCCGTTGCCTCGGTGGGTCGCCCCGGCCGCGCCAGTAGGCGCCCTTCGCCTGCCTCCGGTGTGCTGGCCGTCTGCCTCATGCCACGCTCCCCCGATGCGCCCCCGACGGCTCGTCTCCCACTGCGGCTCACCATCGCGCCGACGGCACCGGCTCCGCCGGCGAGAAGACGCCGCCGCGCCAATCGCCATCCGTGTCGCATCGCGCGCCCCCTACTCGTCCGATGCTTATCTCCGGTGCTCGTCGTCCCGACCTTGCCGGCCGCCAATCACCGACCTCGGCGTCCTCCGGGAGGTGTCACCAGGTCGGACGGCGGCAAGCGCCGCGTCGCCGTGTTGGTCAGGCTGCTCCGCTGCGGCGCGTGGCCTTTGGGCGTCGACTGCTCCGCTGGTGACGGTGCCGGATGGACGGTGGTCCTTAGTAGCGGACAGCTTCCGGCCGGCCGCCAGGGGGAGCGGCCATCGGTGCCGCGACGGTCGCCGCGGCGGGCTGGACGCGGCGGTGGCCCCTCGGGCCACTCCGATCCCCGCGCCTCCGCCGGGAAGGGCCGCCGCTGGCCACGCGTGCCGGGTCCTATCCGGCTGTGTCCCCGGCGCCCCCGGCTGACACCGACGTCGCCGCCGGGGTCTCGTCGGCCAGGGCTTCCGCCCACCCGGTCGCGTCGGCCGGCATGGTCTCCCCGAAGGCGTTGCGGGAGTCGTCGGCGAAGGTGGCGCCGGGGTCGTCGGGCGGGGCCTCGATCGTGGCCACCGTCTGATCGTCGGCTCGCTGCGTGGCATCCTGCATGTGGGTCCCCCTCGTCGGGCCGCGCTCGGTGCGCGGCCCTGGCCGGGCTATGCACGGACGGCGCCACCCCCGGCACCGCCTCCCGGGCCGACCTCGACCGCCCCGCGCGGCGGGAACTCTCCCGCTCCTGGCCAGGTGGTCAACCCGGTTGGGGCGATCGGCCAGTCAGGGAGGACTGACGACGTGAGGTCCGCAGCGCCGTCGACGATGGTCGAGTCGGTGACCTGAGGAAGGCAGTGGGCCGAGGCCGGGCCGGCCACCGTGAGCACCGCACCTCCCGGTTCGCGAGCGCGTCCCCGAAATGGACGCGCCGCGGGCGCCGGGAGGCGCCGGGACGCGCCGCGGGCGCCGGGACACCGCGACGGCGGCGCTCGGTCGGCCAGCCCGCGACTTGCCCTCGGCGTTCGAGGCACACTGAACGGCTGGGTCAGGCAGGGCTGTCATCTGACGCCCCTCGACCAAGGCGCCATGGACTGGTCGCCTGGACCCCGCGGGTCCCCCTCAACGTGCGGGGCCGGGCCGGCGCTTGACGCCCGGTGCGGGCGGGGCCTAGGCTCACCCCCACAGACGAAGAGCGCTGCAACGGGAGCTCGGGGAGCCGGGCTGAGAGGGCGGCCTGTCCGGGCGACCGGGACCTGCCGCCGACCGTCGAACCTGATCGGGGTAATGCCCGCGCAGGGATGATGATCGCGCCCCTCTCCGCGCACCGGTCCTCCCCCGACGGTGCGTTTTTGCTGCCCGTCGCCCCGATCGGACCGGTCCCGCCGGCCCGACCCCGGTGGATTCCCGACCGCGGCGCTCCCCATCCGGTCGGCGCCGTGGGCGGCCGGAGGCCACGACACCGCGCCGGCCTCGGCGCGAGGAGAGCCCCGCGATGCCGTTCCGTCCCGACGCCCCGCTGACCATCGCCGGCAAGACCTTCGGCAGCCGCCTGATGATCGGCACCGGCAAGTACCGCTCGCGCGAGGCGATGCGCGACGCGATCGCCGCCTCAGGCGCGGAGATCGTCACCGTCGCGCTGCGCCGGGTCGACTTCGACGACCCCGCGAGCCGCTCCGTGCTCGAGGACTTCGACTGGACCCGCTACACCATCCTGCCCAACACCGCCGGCTGCCAGACCCCGGAGGAGGCGATCCGGATCGCCCGGATGGCGCGGGCGATGGGCCTCTCCGACTGGGTCAAGGTCGAGGTGATCCCCGACCCCAAGTACCTGCTCCCCGACCCGATCGGCACCCTCGAGACCTGCCGGGTCCTGGTCGCGGAGGGCTTCACCGTCCTCCCTTACATCGGGGCCGACCCCGTCCTCGCCCGGCGCCTCGAGGACCTCGGCGCGGCGACGGTGATGCCGCTCGGCTCCCCGATCGGCTCCGGCCAGGGGATCGTCAACCTCGAGGCGATCAAGATCATCGTCGAGCAGGCGAACGTGCCGGTGGTGGTCGACGCCGGCATCGGGTCCCCCTCCGACGCCGCGATCGCGATGGAGCACGGCGCCGACGCCTGCCTGGTCAACAGCGCGATCGCGCTCGCCGAGGACGCGGTCCTGATGGCCGAGGCGATCGCCGATGGGGTGCGGGCCGGCCGCAAGGCCTTCCTCGCCGGCCGGATCCCCCGCCTCGCCTACGCCTCGGCGAGCAGCCCCCTCGCGGGCGTCGTCGGCGCCGCCTGAGCCGGCGGCCGTGGCGGGCGTGGCCGTGGCCGGCGTGGGCGTGGGTGCGGATGGGATCGGCCGCGC
>CADCWG010000320.1 GCA_902806335.1 uncultured Thermomicrobiales bacterium
CCACGCCCAGGGTCCCCATGGACGCCAGGAGTGCCAGCGACGCTAGCAGGCTCGCCAGGCTATTCGCCCCTTCCAGAGGGATGGTCCTGGGTGATTTCCTCGGGGCAGTTCCTGAGCGCTACCCGCTCGATGGGCCGCGGGCACTGCTCGTCGCCGTCGAACGTCATCCCGGCCGAGAGCGGCGGCGGGACGGTCCGCCGGAGTGCTCGGTGGCGAACCGTGCGGGGCGCGGTCGACCACTCCGTGGGCCATCGGTGCGCCGGCGAATGGCTCACGGTGGCGCTCGGGAAGCGGGCGGTGCGGCTGCCGACCACGGCGATGCGGTACGACCTGCCGCCGCAGTCGCGGGGTTCGGATATTGACTTCTCGCGGGTGCCGGTCATCCTCGGGAGCCGGTGCCGGATCACGGACGTCCGTCCCGTGGGATGACGGGGAAGCCAGCCGGGCCAGGGTGGGATCCGGAGCGCGTCAGCCGTCGTGGCCCTGGGGCACACGGCTTGTAACGCACGCGGGCCGGGCCGTCCCGTGGTGGGACGGCCGGTCGCGCCAGCCAGGGAGGAACACGATGACTGGTCCAGCACTCGGCACCACGACCGTCACCCAGGTCGGCATCATCGTCCGCGATGTCGAGGCCAAAGCGCGGGCGCGGTCAGAGATCCTGGGTCTGCCGATGCCGGAGATCAAGGTCACCGATCCGGTCGACAGAGCAAAGACCGAGTACCAGGGGCAGCCATCGACCGCCCGGGCCAAGATGGCGTTCTTCCGCATGGGGCAGGTGGACGTCGAGCTCATCGAGCCGATCGGCGACTCGAGCACCTGGAAGGACCATCTTGACCAGCACGGCGAGAGCCTGCACCACCTGGCGTTCAAGATCGACGGGATGCGGGAGAAGATCGCCTACCTCGACGCGAGCGGTCTTCCACTCGTCCAGCGCGGCGAGTACACCGGCGGTCGCTACGCCTACGTGGACGGGAGCGCGCGGTTGGGCACGATCCTGGAACTGCTGGAGAACGACCGATAGGCGACGGACGACCGGCGTGGCCGCGGCGGCGTCCGGGCGCGGGGATCCGGGCCCACCTGCCCGGACCCCGCCACAGGTTGGCCCCAGGGCGTCGTCCGACGAGACCGTTCCCCCTATCCGCCCCGTGGGGCCGGCGAAGCGACGGAGGGCTGGAGACCCGCCCCGGTCGAGCGGTGACGTCGACCGGGGCGGGCTTGCGCGGGCTCGCCGGGCGAGCCCGGCGATCCGCCGCGCGGGGCGTGTCGGGCGGGTGGCCGTCTCTCGACCGGCTTACCTCGATGGCGCGGCGACGCGTGCGGCGACGGGTGCGTCGACCCGTGGCGGTCCCTGCCGAATCCGAGCCCGCAGCGTCTCCGGATCGTTCGGTGCCTCCCACGGCGACTCGACCCACCACGTCGCGCCGGCCTCGGCGAGGGGGCGAACCCTGGCGGCGGCGCGCTGGGGGTCGTCGCCCGGGGTCGTGCCTTCGATCACGATGTCGAACGGGGTCGGGTCGGTCCGATGCTCGGCGGCGTAGGCGGCGATCGCGCGGATCTCGTCGGGGGTGAACTGACCGAGGACCTCCGCTCCCTCGGCGCCGATCCTGTTCGGCAGGATGCCGTCGTAGCGGAGGGTGCGGCGCATCGAGCGCTCTCGCCCCCACGCGCCGACGACCCAGATCGGGATCCGGGGCTTCTGGACCGGGGTCGGCACGAACGTCATCTCGCCGACGCGGTGGTGCTTGCCCTGAAAGGCGAAGGGCTCGCCGCTCCACAGGCCGGTGAGGATCGCGAGGCTCTCGTCGAGCAGCTCCGCGCGGACGCGGCGGTCGGTCGCCTCGCCGACGTCACCGAAGCTGTCGACCGCGCCGAGGCCGACCGGGAGGATGAGCCGGCCGTTCGAGAGGTGGTCGAGGGTGACCGTCTCGCGGGCGACCTTCCAGGGGCGGCGGCGGGAGAGGGGCGTGAGGAGCGCGCCGAGGCGGATCCGCTCCGTCCGCATCGCCATCGCCGCCATCGTCACCCAGGGGTCGTAGATCGGGGTGGTCGGCCCCCCGTAGATCCCATCCCAGTAGAACGCGGCGTCCCAGCCGGCCTCCTCGGCCTCGTGGGCCAGGTCGGCGACCGTCCGCACATCGCCGTTGGGGATCACGAATCCGTAGCGCACACGTACCTCCTCGGGGGACCCTGCCCGTACCACGACCTCGCCTCCGCAGGGTAGACGACCGGCGCGACATCTCCTGTCATATTCGGCGGGGAGGACGAGCGACCGGCTCCCAAGGGCAGACACGTAGAGACCGGCGATCGGGGAACGGGGTGAGCTGGCGGTGATCCTGGGGGGCGGGCGAGGTCCGGTCCGCCATGCTCAGGCCCGGGGTGCAGCGACGAACCCGGCTGAAGCTGACTGGGAGTTGATCGGGGCGATCGCTGGTGATTGCCCGGCGACCGGGATCGCGCTCTGGAGCGGTTGTCCAGGGGGGCGGTGCTCGCGCTCCATCAGGACGTCCGCGCGATTTTCAGTGGGGATCTGACCGAGGGCGGCCGGCGCGTCCGTCGGGTGACCGGCGGGATAGGGGGGAGGGTGATCGCTCGAGCGCTCTCTCGTCTGGCCAGGACGGGTCCTGCCGGCGCCTCTGTCCGCTGGGCGTGCGGCCATGCCGCCTGGGCGATTCCCGTCAGGCGGGTCGCCGAGGCGCGGCACGTCCTCGCGTTCCGGCACCCGAGACCAAGCTGGGCGACCCATGTCCTGATCGTTCCCAGGGTCGGCATCCGCGGCCTTGGGGGCCGTCAAGCGGCGGCGCGCCCCGATCCTGCAGGACATCTTTCGCCAGGCCGACGAGTTGGCGCGGTCACTGCCGGGGATGGACGGGCCGCTGCGCTTGCTCGCCAACGGCGGGGCGTACCAGGACGGCGCGCATCCGCACTTCCACCTCATCGCCGGCTCGGACCTTCTGACGTACCGCGCCCCGGCGGAAGGACGGGCGACGGGGCTGGAGACGACCGACGTCCTCACCGTCGTGGGGCATCCGGATCCCCTCGGGACGACGCACCTGGTGGTCCGATCCGAGGGGCACGGGGCTGCCCCGGCACCGTTCGGTCCGCCGGGCCCGACGCCATCAGCGCTCTGCTCGGCACGCTGAACGGCCTGGTCCGGCAAGTTACCGCCCCGAGCGACGGGTATTCGTTTGTGCTCGGCGGCAGCGACGGCGAGTTGGACCTCTCCGGCGTCCACCTGGTGTCCGGGAGTCCCATGCCGTCGACGCGCGGTTCGTAGGCCGACGGGAGTAGATCGTCGTCGCACCGGGACCGCGGCGGGTCACGCACCCCCCACGCGGACCTGCCGCTCGTGGCGCCGGTCGGGGCCAGGCGGGCACCGACGGGCGAACCCGCACCGGGGCGAATCGAGGGGTGATGCCCCGTTGGGGTAATGCCCCGTTGGTCAGTCCCGCTCGTCGAGACCCCGCAGCAGGCGGTCGCGCGGGCCGATGACGGTCAGTCCGACCACCTCACGGCGTTCCTCGTCGAACCGCGGCACCAGCCCGTCGCCGATGTCCAGCCCCATCGCGGGGCGGGGGGCGCCGATCGAAAGGTAGAGGACGTCGGCCTCCTGGTCGTCGTCCCAGTCGATCGCATCGGCCTTGTCGAGGATCGTCGTCGCGTCCATACGGTCGTCCTCTGCGCAGAGAGGCGCCGGTTGACATAGGCCGTCAGGACGAAGCCGTCGGTAGAGCTTGTCTCCCCGTACGCTACCCCGACGCACCGGCCCACCGACGGAACGTGCGCATCAGAGCGGATGGCCAGCAGCTCCCCTCGCCCCCGGCCGGGATGAGGTCCGGATCGCTCAGGGCGTGGAGCACCACCCGGCGCTCGTCCGCACGTTCGGGATGGCGTTGGGCGATGTGGCGCCACCGCTCGTCGGTGAGGCGGACGGGCACGCCCGACCGGGATCGAACGGAGATCACCGATCGGACGGCGGCTGGGTGCGGACGTTCGGATCGTCGGGGCCGTCGACTTGACCTCCCGGGTTGCCCAGGTGGGCCTTCTGGCGGGCGAGCCAGTTCAGCGCGTCCAGCGGCGTGATCGTCGCGAGGTCGAGGTCGCGCAGATCGCGGGCGAGCCGCTGCTCGGCGGCCGAGGGGGAGGGGAACCCGTCGAGGGCGAGCTGGTAGGGCGGGGCCGGGTGCTCGGAGACCAGGACGTCGACGGCCGTCTCGGCGCGTCCGGCGTCGGCGGGGTCCTCGCGGTGGCCGGTGGCAGCAAGGCCACCGGGTTTGTTCGTGCCCGTGGGCACCGGGGGCGGGGCGGCACCGACGGTCGGGCAAGTCGCGTTCTGGGCGGCGGCAGACGCGGCGCGGTCGGCAAGGAGCGCCGCGGCGCGGTCGGCGACCCAGGGCGGGAGGCCGGCGAGGCGGGCGACCTGGATGCCGTAGGCGCGGTCGGCGGGGCCGGGGCGGACCGCGTACAGGAAGACGACCCGGTCGCCGGTCTCGAGGGCGGCGACGTGGGCGTTGGCCAGGCCCGGCAGGTCCCCGGCGAGCGCGGTCAGCTCCAGGTAGTGGGTGGCGAAGAGGGCGCGCGCGCCGAGGCGGCCGTGGATGTCCTCGAGCACCGCGCGGGCGATCGCCAGGCCGTCGTCGGTCGCGGTGCCCCGACCGACCTCGTCGAGGACGAGCAGGCTGCGCTTCGTCGCCTGGTGGAGGATGGCGGCGGTCTCGACCATCTCGACCATGAAGGTGCTCGCGCCGCCGGCGAGGTCGTCCTGGGCGCCGACGCGGGTGAAGATGCGGTCGACCAGGCCGACCCGCGCCGCGGCGGCGGGCACGAACGAGCCGACCTGGGCGAGCAGGACGATCAGGGCGACCTGGCGCAGATAGGTGCTCTTGCCGCCCATGTTCGGGCCGGTGACGAGCACGACCCGCGGCGCGCCGTCGCCGCCGAGCCGGCAGCCGTTGGGGATGAACGGCTCGCCGCCGAGCGTGGCCTCGACGACCGGGTGGCGGCCGCCGACGATCTCGAGCGTGTCGCCCTCGTCGAGCGTCGGCGCCACCCAGCCGTGGCGGGCGGCGACCTCGGCCAGCGCGAGCAGGGCGTCGAGGTGGGCGAGCTGGGTGGCGGTCGCCTGGAGGCGGGCGGCGGCGGCGGTGACGTCGGCGCCGAGGCGGGCCAGGGCCGCCCGCTCGAGCGCGGCGATCTCCCCGTCGGCGGCGAGGAGGCAGGCCTCGGCGTCCTTGAGCGGCGCGGTGACGTAGCGCTCGCCGATGGCCACGGTCTGCTTGCGGACGTAGTCGTTGGGCACCTGGGGCAGGTTGGGGCGGGTGACCTCGATGTAGTAGCCGAAGACCTTGTTGTGGCGGACCCGCAGCGAGCGGATGCCCGTGCGCTCGCGCTCGTGGCGCTCCAGGCCCGCCAGCCAGCGCCGCGTCTCGTGGGTGCCGGCCAGGGCCGCGTCGAGCTCGGCGCAGAAGCCGTCGCAGATCCTGGCCGTGCCCTCGCCCGCCTCGACCGCGGTCTCGAGCAGCGCGAGCACGTCGGCGCAGGGGTCGAGCGCCGCGGCGGCGGACGCGAGCGCCGGGTCAGCAACCGCGTGGGCAACCGCGTGGGCACCTGTGTGGGCAACAGCGAGGTCGTCGGCGCGGAGGTGCCCGATCACGGTCGGCACCGCCCGCAGCGCGGCGCCGAGCGCCAGGAAGTCGCGGGCGCCGGCCAGGCCCTGGGCGACGCGGCCGGTCAGCCGCTCGAGGTCGCCGACGCCGGCGAGGGACGTGGCGAGCGCGGCGCGGGTCGCCGGCCGGGCGACGAGCGCCGCGACGACGGCCTGGCGGCGGCGCAGCTCGGGGAGGTCGCGCAGGGGCCGGCCGAGCAGCCGCCGCAGGGCGCGGGCACCCATCGCGGTCCGGGTCTCGTCCAGCACGCCGAGCAGGCTGCCGCGGCTGCCGCCGGTGCCGAGGCTGCGGGTCAGCTCCAGGTTGCGCCGGGTCGCGGTGTCCAGGCCGACTCGATCCCCGCCCGTCTCGGTGCGGAGGCCGGTCAGCAGCGGCAGCAGGGCGGGGTTGGTGCGCTCGAGGTAGGCCAGCACCGCACCCGCGGCGCCGGTCGCGGCGGGCAGGTCGGCGCAGCCGTAGGGCGCGAGCGAGCGCGTGCCGAAGCGGCGACAGAGGGCGTCCGCGGCGCGCCCCGGCTCGAAGTGCCAGCGCTCGAGGCGGGTGCGGTGACCGGGCAGGGTGAGGTCGGGCCCATCGCCGTCGGCGACCGCCGGGACGAGGCACTCGGCCGGGCCGAGCCGGGCGAGCTCCTCGCCGAGCCGGGCGGCGGCGTCGGCCCCGACCAGCTCGGTGACCGCGAACTCGCCGGTGCTGACGTCGACCCAGGCCAGTCCGAGGCGATCGCCGAGGGGGTGCACGGCGGCCAGGTAGCGGTTCTCGCGCTCGGCGAGGAGGGCCGGCTCGGCGACGGTGCCGGGGGTGAGGACGCGGGTGACGGCGCGCTCGACCAGGCCGTGCCCGACCTCCCCGACCTGCTCGGCGAGGGCGACGGTGTGCCCGGCGGCGAGCAGGCGGGCGAGGTAGTGGTTGAGGGCGTGGTGGGGGATGCCGGCCATCGGCACCCGACCGCTGCGGCCGAGGCCGCGGGACGTCAGCGTGACGTGGGCATCGCGGGCGAGGAGGCGGGCGTCGTCGTCGAAGGCCTCGTAGAAGTCGCCCATCCGGTAGAGCAGAAGGGCGCCCGGTTGGCCGGCCTTGAGGTCGAGGTACTGGCGGCGCGACGGGACCATGGTGGCCTCGTGCCGCCCGGCCTCGGCCGGTGGCGGCGGGGAGGGGTCCGCTCGGCGCGCCGTGGGGGTGGTCATGGCCGGCGATTATACGCAGTCAGCCATGACCGAACGGGCGGGTGAACGAACGGGACTGGCCTCGCCCCCAGTGCGGGGAGCCGGCCGGTACGACGCGGTAGGCGGGGACCAGCGTTGTGCTGTCGGCGTCTCCGCCGATCGGACACCAGAGCGTCCTGCGATCGTCCGAGCGATCGCCCCGCGCGGAGTGGTCCGGCACGCGCCGCGCTGGGCCCCGCGAGGTGAACGACGACGGGGGCCGACACGGTCGGCCCGGTGTCGGTCGCTCC
Organism: uncultured Thermomicrobiales bacterium; assembly: GCA_902806335.1. GTDB lineage: Bacteria > Chloroflexota > Chloroflexia > Thermomicrobiales > UBA6265 > CADCWG01. The sequence goes on from CADCWG010000320.1 coordinate 7,117, forward strand.
GTTCACCCCGGGTGACGGTCGCTGTCAGGCGATGGCCCCGGCCGCGGCGCGGCCGATGGCGCCGATCGCCGCGTCGGCGGCGTAGGGGTCGGGCAGACCGCGGGTCAGGACGGCGACGGCGACCGTGCCCCGGGGACCGGTGAGGAGCCCCGCGTCGTGGGCGAGGCCCGGCAGCGAGCCGGACTTGCCCGCGAAGTCGACGCCCGGCGGCAGGTCACGGGCGAGGCGGTCGCGGTGCTGTTGCCGCCCCAGGAGGTCGCGCACCCAGGCGCACCCGTCCGGCGAGGCGGCCCGGTCCTCGGCGACCGCCGCGAGGAGGGCGGCGAGGTCGGCCGCGGAGGTCACGTTCTCCGGGTCCCCGGGACCGGGCGCGCGGCCGAGGAAGCGGCGGCGGAGGGCCGTCGCGCCGAGGCCCAGGTCGGCGGCGACGGCGGCGACCGCGTCGGTCCCGACCGCGTCGAGGAGGAGGTTCGAGGCGGTGTTGTCGGAGATCGCGACCATCAGGTAGGCGAGGTCCCCAACCGTGAGCGGCAGTCCGTCGTGGAGGGCGGTCAGGACACCGCTGCCGGGCACCTTTGCCCCGGCCGTGAGCGGCACCAGGTCCGTCTGCGTCAGGCGGCCGGTGTCGATCGCCCGAGCGACGGCGAGGAGGACCGCGAGCTTGATCGTGCTCGCCGCCGGCAGGGGCGGGGCGGCGTCCCGCGCCCAACCGTCATCCGTGCCGATCCGGCGGGCGGCGACGGCGACGGTGGCCTCGGGATGCTGGTCTGCCGCCGCCGCGACCGCCGCCGCGACCGCCGTCGCGAGCGGGGTCCAATCCGCGGAGTCCGACCCTCGATCGCCGCCCATGCGTCCTCCCGATTGCCGTCCGACCGTTCCCTGCCCGACGCAGATGGCTCGGCGCGACATTCGCCGGTCGCCGAGGGCATCGCCAGTGGCCCGCACCGATACGTCCTGGGGCGGGGCGGACCGCGCGGGCCACGGGTCCCGGGCTGGAGGACGTGCTGCCGTTCGCCGGTGCGCGGCTCGGCGGCCCGCATCCGAGGCGCGCCCGTCCGTCCTATGATCGCCGACGGCGGCGTCGCCTGGGGTGGCCGGGACCGATCATCCGCGCGGGCCGACGGCCGTGCCACCGGCGCCCTCCCAGCGCAGGTGGGGTTGGCGGCGGCGGGGAATGCGGCGACGGAGCGACATCGGCCGCCCGGTCGCGCGCCCGCGACCGCCCCCCGCGTGGCGGCGATCTGGGGCCGCACCGCGGGTGGGCGAGGCAAGCCCCATGGCACGGGTGAGAGACGAAAGGCAGGGCCGCCGTTGTCGCGCCGGCCATGTCCGGGACCGGGCACCTCGCCGAGCCGAGGGGCGGCATCGTAGGAGGCCAACCGTGGACATCGACCACCCGGCGGAGCCGTTCGAGGGCTTTCCGCCCGCGGCACTGGCGTTCTACGCGGGGCTCCGGGCCGACAACACGAAGGCGTACTGGGAGGCGCACCGCCACGTCTGGGAGGACGCGGCTCGCCGCCCGATGCTCGCCCTCATCGCGGTGCTGGCGGACGAGTTCGGCCCCTTCCGTGTGTTCCGTCCCTACCGCGACGTGCGCTTCTCCAGGGACAAGGCGCCCTACAAGGACCACCTCGGCGCCGTCGGGGAGCGACCGGGCGGCACCGCGCACTACGTCCACCTCTCGGCCGCGGGCCTGCTCGCGGCGACGGGGCACTATGTGATGGCCGGCGACCAGCTCGAGCGATTCCGGGCGGCCGTCGCCGACGACCGGCACGGGACAGAGCTCGAGCGGATCATCGCGCGGTTGGAGGCCGCCGGGCTGGCGGTGGGCCCGGGCGGCGAGGACCCGCTCAAGACGGCCCCCCGCGGCTACCCGGCGGACCACCCGCGGATCGGCCTGCTGCGCGGGAAGGGGCTGGCGGTGACCCGACACTTCGGCGCGCCGGCGTGGTTGCACACGCCGGAGGTCGTCGACCACCTCGCGACCTTCTGGCGCGCGGCGGCGCCCCTCAACGGATGGCTCGACGCCCACGTCGGGCGGAGCGCCGACCCGGCCGAACGGCCCGGGCGCCGCCGGGGCTGACACGGGTCGCGTGCGTTGGCGTGGGGGGCGAACCGCATCACTGACCTGCCCGGTTCCCCGCCGTCGTCGCTATTCCGGCCCCCGCGGGGCGGGGAGCCGAAGCTTCATGCCCTCGTGGGTGGCGGCGAAGCCGAGCGACTCGTAGAAGCGGCGCGCGTCGGACCGCCGCTTGTCGGTGGTCAGCTGGACCTGTCCGCAGCCGCGCTCTTCGGCCCGGGCGATCAGCCAGCCCAGCAGCGCGCGGCCAATCCCGGACCCTCGCCGGTCCGCGGCGACGCGAACGGCCTCGACCTGCGCCCGCTCGGCGCCCTGGTGTGAGAGCGACGGTAGGAAGCTCAGCTGCGCGGTGGCCACCACGGCCCCATCCTGCTCGACGACGACCAACTCGTGGCGCGGGTCTCCGTCGATCGCCGCGAACGCCGCCAGGTAGGAGGCCGGCACGGGGTCCTCGACTCGCTCCCGGGTCCGGCCCAGGTCGTCGTCCGCCAGCAGGCCGACGATCGCGGCCAGGTCCTGTTCCTCGGCCCGTCTGATGGTGAAGGGGGATGCCATCGGTTGGACTGCTCCCGCGTTGGCGGCGCGGGACGCCCCGACGCCGTGCCGTCTCGTCGCTCCCGGCGCACCGCCCGGTTGGGGCTGCGCCGCGCCCGTCAGCAGCAGCGGCCCGGCTCGCCCGCTCGTCGTCTGGACGTGGCCTCGGACACCGAGGCCGTTCCGACGTGTCCGGGCATAGGGCTCGTGGGGTCAGGCGGGGGCCCGATCCGTTCCAGCCTGGTAGGAACTCGAGCCCGGCGAACCTCGCGAGCTTGCAGGCAGGCCGTCGAGGGCCTGCCGGTCGTCCGGGGAGACTCCCGGAGTAGGCCGCGGACGTGTCGCCCGGCCAGGGCGTGAGGACCCCACCCGAACGGGTCGAGACCGGCGGTTCGGCGGTCGGTGGCGCCGGCTGGGCGGTCGCCAATCCGCGCATGGTATCCGGCGCGCACGGCACGTCGGCGCGCTCCGGGGTGCCGCCCGAAACCGGGGCGGGGGGTGGCGCGTGGTAGCATGGGGCGAACCACCGGGACGCCACGCCGCTGGGTCCCGCCCGAGGTGGCCCGCCGTCGCCGTCGGCGCCGGGATCCCCGTCGAGGCCACCCCCGGTCTCGGGTCCGACCCGCCCCTATCCCTCCCCCGGAGAACTCTCAGCCGATGAGCCACGGTCGGATCAGCCGCGCCAGTCGTCGCTACCCGGACGCGCGCCGCCGCGCCACGCGGTACGCCCGCACCGCCCACGGCCGGCGGTCGACGACCGTGCCGCCCCACCTCCTGCCCGGCGTCAGCGGGCGGTCGAAGAAGGGCAACGGCAACCGGGTCCGCGTGCTGCTGCTCGCGGCGGGGGTGCTCGGCGGCGCGACGGTCCTGGCCGCCGCGCTCTTCGTGGCCTCCTCGGCGGCGGCGGTCGGCGGTACCGTCGCCGCCTACCGCGAGGTCAACAGCGACCTGCCCGACGCCGCCGGGATCGCGGTTCAGACCTTCCAGAGCAGCCGCATCTACGACCGCGACGGCAAGCTGCTGCAGGAAGTCGACGACCCGGATCGGGGCTGGCGGACCTTCGTCCCGCTCGACAAGATCTCGCCCCACCTGATCAACGCGACCATCGCCGCCGAGGACGCGACGTACTGGAGCCACCGCGGGGTCGAGCCGCTGGCGATCGTCCGCGGCGTGCTGATCAACGCCGGCGGCGCGGGGTCGTCGGGCGGCTCGACCATCACCCAGCAACTCGTGCGCGGCCTCTACCCGGACGAGATCAGCGCGGACGACCTGAGCTACACGCGCAAGGCCCGCGAGGCCCTGGTCGCGGTCGAGCTGGAGCGGCGGTACTCGAAGCAGGACATCCTGACGATGTACCTGAACGAGATCTTCTACGGGAACCGCTCCTACGGGATCGAGGCCGCCGCGGAGACGTTCTTCGACAAGCACGCCAGCGAGCTCACCCTGGCGGAAGCGTCGCTGCTGGCCGGGGTGCCCCAGCTGCCGACCCTCTACAACCCGGCGGTCAACCTGCCCGTGGCCAAGGAGCGGCAGCGCTACGTGCTCGACCAGATGGTCAAGCTCCGCTACATCACCCGCGCCGAGTCGGACGAGGCCTGGGCCCAGCCGCTCAACATCCGGCAGGACCGCTCGAATCGGATCTACGACAACCCGCACTTCACCAACTACGTCCGCGAGTACGTCACCACGCTGATCGGGGAGGACGCGCTCTACCGCGGCGGTCTCCAGATCACCACCAGCATCGACTCGGGTCTCCAGGACGACGCCGAGAAGATCGTCCAGGACCAGATCGCGTCGCTGGTCGACTACAAGGCGACCAACGGCTCGATGGTGGCGATGGTGCCCCACACGGGCGAGATCATCGCGATGGTCGGGTCGGCCAACTTCGACGACCCGATCATCGACGGGCAGGTCAACATCGCGGTCTCCCCCCAGCAACCCGGGTCGTCGATCAAGCCGCTCGCCTACGCGGCCGCCTTCGAGCAGGGCGACTGGACCCCGGGCACGATCGTGCTCGACAGCCGCTACCGCCGCGCCACCGGGGATCAGGTCGATCCCGTGACCGGGGAGTCGATCGAGTTCTATGAACCCCAGAACTACACCGGCAACTTCTACGGCGCGGTCACGGTCCGGACCGCCCTCGCCAACTCGCTCAACATCCCGGCCGTGAAGGCCGTCGAGTACGTCGGGTCCGAAGGGATGATCGACCTCGCGCGCCGAATGGGGATGACCGACTCGTTCACCGAGGACGCCAGCTACTACGGCTCCGCGATCGCGCTCGGCGGCGGCGAGGTCCAGCTGCTGGAGCTGACCAACGCCTACGCCACCTTCGCCAACAACGGCCGCACCGTGCCGGCCAACCCGATCCTGAAGATCACCGACAGCCAGGGCAACGTGGTCTACGAGATGGACCGGAGCAAGGCGCTCGAGCGGGCCCCGCAGGGCATCAAGGCCGAGTTTGCCTACCAGATCACCAGCATCCTGACCGACAACCAGGCCCGCGAGATGCTCTTCACCCCGACCAACGAGTTCCGCTCGACCGCCGATGCCCTCGGCCGCCCGACCGCCGCCAAGTCCGGCACCACCAACGACGTCCGCGACGTCTGGACGATGGGCTACACGACCGACCTGGCGGTCGGCGTCTGGGTCGGGAACACCGACAACACCCAGATGGTCACCATGGACGGCATCTTCGGCGCCGGGCCGATCTGGGGCCGGATGATGCGGCTGGTCCACGACAACCCGGAGTACGCCCGCCTGCTCGACGGCCCGGACGGGAAGCCGATGCCGAAGAACTTCCCCCGGCCCGAAGGCATCTACGACGGCCAGGTCTGCGCCGCGACCGGCGGCAAGCCGCTCCAGGGCGGCCAGGCCCGACCCGAGGTGCTCGCCCGCGGCGAGGGCCCGGTCCTCCGCTGCGACCAGCTCAACGACTACGACCGGCGGCAGCTCGACGACGCGCTGGACTACCTCAGGGACCGCGGCGGCAAGTTCGTCCCGGGCGCCGTCGACAGCATCCGGCGCTACGAGCAGGCCGTCTCCGGCTCCCGCAGCGGCGCGGTTCAGCCGACCGACGCCGCGCGGGGCCGGTCGCAGGGCGACCCGGCCCAGGGCGGCACGCTCGGCGGCCCCACGGGGCAGCCCGGGCAGCCGACGGTCCCCGCGGGGGCGAACCCGGCCGGGGGCAACGACCCCGGCGGCGCCCCCGCCCCGCCCAACGGCGCGCCCACGGGGGACAACGGGGTCGCGCCGACGATCGTCCCGCGCCAGGACGGGTAACACGGTCCGCGAGGACCCCGGGCGAGTGGCGTGGCGCGGCGGCTCGTCGTCCCGCGAGCCTGAGGCGGCGATCGCGACGCCCCAACGGGGGCACCATACGGTGCCCACCGCGGCTCCGGCGCTGGCCGGGCGTCAGGCTCGCGGGATCGCCCGAGGTTCTGGATGTCCCGCTCCAGGTCCGGCGCCCGGCACCGACCGGCCAGCGTGCGCGGGGATGATCGTCGCCGGGTTGGGCCCCTCGGGCGTGGGACCGAACCCGGGTGACCGCTGGAGGGATCGAGGGCTGGAGGGCAGCCGGGCCCGCCCGGGGAGAGCCTCGAGGTCAGCGGCTCAGGGACGGAGCCGTCTCAAGCCGGCTGCGGACCCGCCGGGTGACGCGCGGGTGATCTCCCGGATTCCGCGGGAGACGCGCGATCGACGGCGTCGCCGGCGCGTACCGAATCCGGCTGATCAGTGGTGGTCCCGGGGGTGCCGGCCCGCCCGGGGAAAGCCCCGAGGTCAGAGGCTCAGGGACGAACCCGGCTGAAGCCGGCTGCGAGATCGCCGGGCGAAGCCCAAGCGATCACCCGGATCCGGTAGCGGCCGTCGTCGCGCCGCCGCCGTGGGGCCGACCGGGCAGACGCCGCTGCCGAGGAATGCCCAGGTGGCGCTGTCACCGCTCCTCGCTGCCTCGGCTTGGTCGTCCCGAGGGATGAGCGCCTTGGGTTACCGCACGGGCGCTGCGTCGGACCGGGGACGACGACACCGCCGGGCGCCGGGCCTGGCCCCGCGTCGGTTGGGCGGGCGGCGCGGTCGCCGCGACGAGACCCGCCGGGCGACGGTGGGAGAGGGCACGTGTGCCCTCTCCCGCGACGGGTTCGGGCGCCGAGACCCTCGGCGCGCCCGATCAGGAGTCGGTGATGTGGATGATGCCGGGGGCGAAGTTGTAGTGGGACATCAGCTCGGCGATCAGGTTGCGAATCGCCTGGTCGGAGATCGTCGGTGAGATCGGGCGGCGGTCGTGGAAGGGCGCGCCGCCGTGTCGCATCCGGCTCCCGCTCGAGCGGGCGTCGTTGCGCGGTACCCGCCGGTACATGTCGACGAAGAGCTCGTCGCCGTCGCTGACCAGGTAGAGCGCGTAGCTCGAGTCGATCTCCAGACCGATCGCGCCCTGTTCGACGGTGTCGACGACGAGGGGGTACCCCTCGGGCATCCGGCCCCCGTATTCCTCGGCGACCAACCGGAGCATCGGCAGCACGCGCGGCCGGAGCGCTTCGAGCATCGCGACGGACATCGCCTGTTCTCCCCTCCACCTGGCCGCCGGGCCGCGCCCGGTCCGCCGTTGGGGGCAGTATACGGAGTGCCGCGGTCCGGCTGCCGTGTTGGGACGCCCAGGCGACGGCGCTAGCGGCCGTGTTGGGAGGCGATGCGGCGATTGAGGAACGGGCTGAAGTGGCCGGCCTACCGCGCCTGGATCTCCTTCCGTCGCCAGTCGTCGCTGGTCACGACGCCGCGGCACGCCGGGGAGCCGCACCGGCGGACCATCGACCACGCCAGGTCGGCGGTCTGGAGCGCGTAGTCGACCGTCACCTCCTCGCCGGCCACGATGCGTCGCCGCGCGACCTCCGTCACCTCGTCCGCCATCCAGAGGTTCGCGTCGCAGCGGTGGTTGCCGACGGTAACGGGGCTGTCGTCGAGCTGCAGGTCGAGGCTGTCGCCGATTGCGAGGGCGCTGTACTTGACCAGCCCACGGGCGCGGAACGCATCGTCGGTCAGGACCTCGCCGCCGAGCCGGATAACCACCTCGCCCGCCTCGATCGGCGCGCGGGCGAAGATGCCTCGTCCCTCGATGGGCGAGGGGGCGACGACCACGCGGGGGTCGAGCCACGACGTGGTGGGGTATCGCTCCGGGGCCTGGCGCCGAGGGACATGTACTGCTGGGCGGCCGGTCACGGCCCCGGCTCGGCGGCCCTGCCCGCGCGCCGGTCGAGCTCGGCGACCGCGCGCTTGGGGGCGGTGAGGCGGTAGCTCTCCT
>CADCWG010000321.1 GCA_902806335.1 uncultured Thermomicrobiales bacterium
CGCCCAGGTCCGGGTGGATACCCCGAACCAGGTCGCCGAGCGCCTGACCCGTGCGCGGGCCCATCCCGAGCAGGTAGAGGTCGTCGTAGGCGAGCACCCGCCGCGCCTGGCCGGCCGGCGTCTGGGCGACGCCGGGGATCTCGAGCAAGCCGTCGACCCCGCCGATCGACTCCAGCCCGGCCGAGAGGAGGAGCAGCACGTCGGGCTGGGCCGCGGCCAGGGCCTCCGCGGTCAGCGGTTGGAAGCCCGCCAGGCCGGCCTCCGCCCCGGCATTGACGCCGCCGGCCGCCGTGATCAGGGTGTCGGCGGCGGTCTGCGCGCCGGCGACCATCTGGGTGCCGGCGCCCCGGACGTACAGGAAGAGCACCGACGGTGCGTCGTCCGCCTGGCCCGCCAGCGCCAAGGCGGCGCTGATCTCGGCCTGGGTCCGGGCGGCGAGCGCCTCGCCTCGCTCGGGCACCCCGAGGGCCGCCGCGACGGCCCGGATCTTGGCGACCGGGGCGTCGAGCGAGGTCTCGGGCGCGTCGACGATCACGACCGGCACCCCGGCGCCCCGGATCTGCTCGATCACCTCGGGTGGCCCGGCCTCGCGGCTCCCGACGATCACCGTCGGCCCGAGCGACAGCACGCCCTCGGCCGAGAGGTCTCGCTGGTAGCCGATCTTCGGCAGCGGCCCGGTCTCCTGGGGCGGGTAGGTCGCGCTGACATCGACCCCGACCACGTTGTCGCCGAGGCCGAGCGCCCAGACGATCTCGGCCAGGTCGCCGTTGAGGGGCACGATCCGGCTCATGTCCTCGACCGTGACCGGATTCCCGTCGGCGTCGTCCACGGTGGCGGGGAGATCTGGCGCCGCCTCCCCGGCCGGCGGCGGAGCGGCCGGCGTCGCCACCTGGGCAGGGACTGGACGGGTCGCCACGGCACCCGCCGGGGAGGCGGCACCGACGAGGGCCGCCAGTAGCGCGACAAGCAGCGCGGCGCTGATGACCGCCGCCCTGCCCTGAGCCCGGTTGCCCGAGGCGGGGGCCTCGGCTTCGCGCGGCTTTGGACCAGCGGGGGGGGTGGAACGGGTCACGAGCAACAGACGCGGCATGGCGCGGGATCCACCCGGCGCCGCGCGTCGCACACGGGCACGGCAACCGGGGGTGGAGACCCGGTTGCTATACTCCGAGCGCGGCGCGGCGGCGCGTTGCCCCGGCAACGGGGCGGCTAGGCCCGCTCCCCGTTGCCGCGGGGGGCGGGCGACGAACGTCGTCCTGTCGTGGCTCAGGGGGCTGGCGCGTGCGTCAGTCCCCGCTCTGTGTCTCCGAGTCCCGAGTCCCGAGTCCCGAGTTCGGCACCTCTCCCGGCTGCGCCCTCCCGGCTCCGCGGTGGTCCGACCGCCACCGCCTCGTCCGGCCTAACTCACCGCCCAGCGGTCCCCAACCCCAGTCCGGCTCGGGCGCATCTGGACCAACCCGAATGGCCGACCCGGCGGGTCGCCACGGGACGGACCGAAGGCGGGCCTTACCCCGCCCGCCGCACGGCGTCGGTCGGTCCGGTCTCCGCCTCGCCGTCGAGCAGCCGGTGGTCGGAGAGCACCAGTTCCCGCACCGTCAGCCCGTCGTCGCTCGCGGTCGCGACCCGGCGCGCCGCCGGCAGCTCGACGCCGTTGACCGTCGCGTAGCGGTCGGCGTAGACGTCGGCGCGGGTGAGTCGGCCCTGCTCGGCGTCCCAGAACGCGACCGAGAAGGCCGCCGGCAGCGTCCGGCCGTCGGCGAGGGTCTGGTGGCCCTGGATCGTGATCGTGAAGCGGGTGGAGCCCATCTGCCGGTTGACCTGGCCGATCCGACCGTCCCGCACGCGGTAGGACGAGGCAAACGGGTCGTCGTGGATCAGCACCTGGCGGCCGAGCGGGTGCCCGTCGTCCGGCCCGAGCGTCTGGGTCCAGCGCCCGTCTCCCGCCTCGTAGGGCGCCGACCAGCGGTGGCCGGCCATCGACCCCAGTTCCTGGCGCAGCCACCCGAGTGCGACCTCGTCCAGCCCTTCGGCGGATTCCAGCTCGATCGCCCGGGGCCCGCGGACGCGGACCGTCCCCGTGGTCGTCTGCCCGTCCTGGGTGAAGGTCAGGCCCGCTTCGAACCCGGCGAACCCTTCCGGGAAGCGGTACGCCCCGGCGTGGGCGTCGCGCAGGAGCGCGTGCGCCTCCTGGTCGTTCCGCACCGGGGCGTCCGTCGTCGCGGTCGTCATGCTCGTCACTCCCCATTCCTTATCGCGTCAGGCGCCGATCGTCCGGGTCGCGGTGGCGGGAAACGCGTCGCCGTCCTCGTCGCCGTCGGGCCAGCCGAGCCACAGGGTCTTCGCGGCCACCGGCGTCCGCTCACGGGTCGGCGGCTCCCCGGCCGGGTAGCCGAGGTAGACGAAGCCCAGGAGATGGGCCGTCGGCGCCAGGTCGAAGTAGGCCTTGACCTCGGGCGCGTAGCACGGCTCGCCGGTCCGCCAGATCGTCGCCAGTCCCCTCGCGTGGGCGGCGAGCAGCAGGTTCTGGATCGCCGCCGCGCCGGCCGTGATCTCTTCCAGCTCGACCACCTTCGGCGCGACCACCGGCTCGACCGCGACCGCGATCACCACCGGCGCCCGCAGCGCCTTGGCGGCGGCGGCGGCGAAGACCGCCGCCGGATCCTTGTCGGAGTCCGCCGCCATCCGGGCGACCGCCGCCCGGCCGAGCGCCTCGCCGAAGTCGCGCCGCGCATCGCCCGCCAGCACCCAGAACCGCCAGGGCTCGGTGAGCCGGTGGTTCGGTGCCCAGGTCGCCGCCAGCAGCAGCTCCTCGATCACCGCCCGCGGCGGCGCCTCGTCGCGAACCTTGCCGACGCTGCGCCGGGTGAGGATCGCGTCCAGGACGCCCAGCGACGGCCCGTCCGGCCCCTCGGCGCCCGACCCCGCTCGCCCGTCGCTCGCGGTCCGTCCGATCGTTTCCAGCACGATAGTCATCCCCCCGGGTCCACCCCGGTGAATCCCGACTAAGATCATCGGAATTATCCTAGGCAGCCCGGAACCGGACTGTCAAGCGCACCGCCGACCGGTTCGGGCTCCTCTGCCCGGCCGCCTCGCCGCGACGCGCGCCCCTATGGCCGCTCGCCGACCCACGCCTGCCGCGATCCCATTGGCCCACTCCCCGCGGCGCGTGGCACGGCCGGCACGGTCGGCAACTGGCCCCATCGGGTCGTCCATCTGGCCGGCGACGCCCGCCGGACCGCGGTCGATCCGGCCGCGCCCAGGGGACTTCCGACCCGGTCGGCGGGCCTTTCGACGGCGCGTCGGTCGTGACCGACGCGCCGCTCCCAACGCCGCGGATCGGCCCTAGGCTGGCCCTGTCCGTCGTCGCCACGGCTCGCCTGTCCCACGCCGCCCGGCACGCGCCCGGGGGCGTGGGGCGGCGTCGCAGGGAGGGAGCCCAACCATGACCGCACGCCCGCCGCGCAGCACCCGCCACCGTCGCGGCCGGGCGGCGTCCCTCGTCCGGGCGCTGGTCGTGCTGGCGATCGCGCTCGGTCTTACCCGCACTACGGCGGCGGCCCAGGACCTCTCCGCCGCCGAGGCCATCTCCGGCACCGGGTCCGGGTCGATCACCCGCACGTCGGCGGCGGGCTGCCAGGACCCGGGCGGACCGTGCGTCGACGCCATCGCCGGGTCGCTCGCCGGCTCCCCCCTGACCGGCACCTTCGCGGGCTCCCTGACCACGACCGGCCTGGTCGGCTTCGGCGGGTCGTACGAGGGCAGCGCCGCCGGCACGATCGTCCTCGACGACCTCGCCGGCGGCACCCTCACCCTGGCCGTCGAGGGCGCGGCTTCGCTCGGGGCCGCCGGCGCGCTGCAGGGCGTGGGCGCCACCTTCGTCGGCACCGGCGGTGGCCGCTACGCGGGCCGCCAGGCGCTCGGCACCGTCCAGCTGGCCGTGGTCGACGGCACCCTCGCCGTGACCGTCTCGGGCACCATGACCGCATCACCGACCCCGCCGCCGACCGCCGACCTCCCCGCGCCCACTGCCCCGGCCGGGCCGACCGCTCCGCCGACCACGCCGCCGGCAGCCACCGTCCCCCCGACGCCCCTCGGCACGGCGCCGACGGACGCCCCCGACGCGACCGCGACGCCGCCGGCCACCGCGAGCCCGACCGTCGACCCGACCACCTCGGGAACGCTGGCGGTCAACGTCGCCCGCTGCCAGGACGACGGCCAGGACGGGACCGTTGAGTACCTGCTGGGCGCGGAGACCCAGCCGATCGGCGCCTGCGGCCCGGCCGTCGGCACGGAGGTCGTCGCCCGGAACGCCGCGACGGGGCTGACGTACTCGGCCACCACCGACGCGAACGGGGCGGCCACGCTGACCCTGCCGACGGGAACCTTCACCGCGGCGGTGACCGGCGACCTCGACGGCGGCTCGGTGGCCTTCCCCGTCGACCAGGGGCAGAGCGTCAGCCTGCTCGCGATCGTCTACGTCGCGACGACCGTTCCCGTCGCCACCGCCACGGCCACGCGCGCACCGGCCGAACTCGGCACCCTCGCCGTGGAGGCGATGGCCTGCGCCTCTGGCGTCGGGTCCGGCACCGAGATCCGCACCTTCGCCCCCGTCCCGGGTGTCGTCGCGGCGGCCCCGGCCGGGGATGGGGTCGCGATCGACGACCCACGCGAGGACCCGAGCTGCGCTCCCGCCGGGGCGGACTTCGCGGTCTACCCCTTCGGCGACGCCGAGGCCGACCCGGCCGCGACGGGCTCCGCGGGGGACCGCGTCGATCTCCCCGCGAACGGCGACGAGGCGCCGTACCTGCTCCAGGCGCTGGGAGACGGCGGCGCGGTCCTCGCCGAGGCGGACGTCGAGATCGAGGCGGGCGCGGTCTCGCGGGTCGTCATCGTCCGCCTGCCCGCCGCCGGGGGCGGGACGGGCGGCAGCGGGACGGGCGGCGGCGCGGCCAGTCCTGTCCCCGGTGGCCGGTCGGGCGGGGGCGTCTGGGCCGACGGCACCGGCATCGAGACGACCTACTGGAGCGGCCGGCCGGGAACCACGGACGGCGTGCGAGCGCTGCCCCGCGCCGGCTCCGGTGGCGGCGACGGTGGCACGGCGGCGGGGTGGGTCGTCGTCGGCCTGATGGGCCTGGCGGGCCTGGCCGCCGCGGGCCGCGAGCTGCGGCGTCGGCTCGTGTGAGCACGAGTGCCAGGCCGCCCCAGCGCCTGGTGCCGGGCCCAAGGCCAGCGGGGTTGAGCGGCCGGCGGTCACCCGACCCGCCCCGATCACCGTCAAGACGGCCGCGCCGGGCGCGGGCGGAGCCGGGGGTAGGCCCGTGACAGCGGCGGTGATGCCGGCGCCCCGGACTCGCCGGAGCACTGCCCAACCCCGCTCGACCAGTCCCGAAGGACCCTCTCGGCACCGGTCGCACGGAACGTGGGGCCGATCCTAGGCCTGGCGACCCGTCAGCAAGTCATCGCCCGCAGGGGGCACGGTACGCCGTGCCCCCGCGGGCAACCGGGCAGCCCGGCGGCCCGCGGGACACATCCCCCCGCACACGAGGCGCGACAGACCACTGGACCGATCGGCGACGATCACCTACCCACGTCCTGGCCGCATGAGCCCGAGCATTGGCGGAGGAACCGCGCGCCGACAGTGACGACGGTGGGCTCAACCCGAATCGGATTGGCGCGAAAGCGCACGAGCAGCCGCCACGCCCGCCGGAGACCCGTCTCGCAGATCGGGGGCGGGCCCAGACAGAGCGAGCGCTGACCGGGTCCGTCGCTCGGACCGGAGGCGGTGGGCGGAAGAAGGGATGCGGAGGGCGGAGCCGGGTGCGTCAGAACGCGTAGCGCACCGAGCACTCAGGGAGCTCTTCGCGAAGGGTGGCGACCAAGTCCCGAACCCAGCCACGCTTGTGGTCGAGCCGGTAGCGCAGGTTGTGGCCGCCCGTCCCCGACACCTTCGGCTCCTGGATCTCCGGCCGCCAGAGTAGCGCTTCCGCGGTCGGGTGCCAGGCCAGGTTGATCTCGTGCAGCTCGGCGCTGTGGGTCAGGAAGATCACCTCCGCGGCGAGCTGGGCGCGCGCCGGCGCCGAGAGCGTCTCGGCCACCTCGCGGAACAGTCCCCGCCACGCCTGGAGCCAGCCGTCGGTGACGATTACCGGCCCGAAGTTGAGGTTGACCTCCCAGCCGGCCGCGACCAAGTCGTCGATCGCGGCGATCCGCGCCCGCACCGGCGACGTGCGGACGTCGGTGACCCGGGCGATCGGCTCCGGCATCAGGCTGAAGCGGAGCCGGGTCTTGCCCCGCGGCTCGTACCCGAGCAGGTCGGGGTTGACGTACTTCGTCGCGAACGTGGCCTTGGCGTGGGGGAGATCGCGGAAGAGCGCGACCAGGTCGGCGATGTTGTCCGACACCTTGGCGTCGACGGCGCAGTCGCTGTTCGTGCCCAGCTCATAGACCCAGAGCCCGGGATCAGCCTGGGTCGGCGCGGGCTTCGGTCCCTGCCGGGCGGCGTGGCGGCGGATCGAGGCGGCGATCTGATCGATGTTCACGAACGCCGTGATCGGATTCGCGAAGCCCTTGCGGCGGGCGACGTAGCAGTAGGCGCAGCTCATCGCGCAGCCGTTCGCGACCGACGGCGCGACGAAGTCGCAGGAACGCTCGTACGGCCGGCAACCAACGTCCCGCTTGGCGCCGAGGACCAGGGAGGTCCGCTTGGTGACGTTCCAGCGGGCGGCCTGCTCCGGGTCGCCGTGCAGCTCAGGGATGCGCCAGTGGGACGCGACCTCGATCCGCTCCGCGTCCGGGAAGCGGGCCAGGATCGCCTGGCCGCGCGGGTGCTCCCGGGCCGCCGGTTCAACGTAGACGCGCTCGATGTCGAGCAGGCCGGGAGCGGGCGGCGTCCAGGGCACCGTCGCCGAGGCTTCCCGCTCGCCCACGTCGTTTCCGGCCGCCGGGCCGCCGGCCGGTCCGCCGAAGAGGTCGAGCTGGGCCGCGCGCGTGCCGCCCCGTGCCACCGCCATCGTGCCTCTCTCCCACCACCCACCGTGTCGCTTGGCCGTGGGCGCTTGGCCACGCTCCTTGCCCGGCGAAGCAACCGGCGCGCCGCCGGGGCGATCATCGGTAGGGACGGCATCGATCATGCTGCCGCTCGTGGCTTACGCGACAAGCACGATCCACCGGTGATCAGGCCCTCGTACGCCCCGTGCGGGGGATCCAGCACCACGCGGCCCCGCCACGATCAGCCGCGACAGCACCGAGGAGGCCCCCGCGATGACCAAGAACGCCAAGCTCCCGAAGACGGACCTGACCCGCGTCAACCTCGCCGGCGACGACTTCCAGGGCGCCGACCTCGGCGAGGCGAGGCTCCAGGAGGCGACCCTCCGCGGCACGAACCTCTCCGGGGCCGACCTCACCGGCGCCTCCCTGCGGGGGGCAAACCTGGAGGACACCGACCTGTCCGGGGCGACGCTCCACCACGCCGACCTCACGGACGCGACCCTGCGCGGCACCAACCTCGACGGTGCCGACCTGACCGACGCCGACCTCCGCGGCACCCGGCTCGGGGGCGCCAACCCCGAGGCGGCGCGCTCCGTGGCGGGCACCAAGCTGCAGGGCGCGACCGGGCTCACCCCGGAACAACGCCGCGTCGTCGCCGACGCCCAGGCGATCACCGAGGACGACCCCGAGGCTGATCCCGGCGGCCGGACCGACGGCCGCTGAGGCGCGGGGGCGCACAGTGTCCTCGGCCGGAGCACGGGCGCCCGCACTCGGCGCCGGTCGCCGCGGGCGCGGTGACCAGCGTGGCAGCCGCGTCGCCTCCCGGGACGGACGGGGGGTTCGCGGGTGATCGTCCGCGGGTCGGGGCGCCGACGGTCCCCAGCTCCCCTGCCCCGCCCGTCATCGTCGGGGCGGAAGGCCCTCCGCCCGGCAGCCGACCGAACGGCCCCGACCGGTCGGACAGGGTAGGCCGCCGGGGCTGCCGGCCGTCGCCGGGCGACCGGGCCCGTGAACTCCTGGTCTCCCGCGGACGGGCCGGAACGGGCGAGCTCCGATCCCCAATGCCGACCCCGCAGTCGCTGGTCGGAGGCCGCCCGAGAGCCGCCTGGAGGCGGCGTCTCTGCGCCAGGAGCAAGCTCCGGGCTCAGGAGCAGAGCCGGCTGAGGCTGCGGACCGGCCGGCCCAAGCCCGGGTGATCACCCGGATTCCGTATCACCCCTCCGCCGGCCCCACGGAGGCCGGGTTCCGGACACCCCCGGCTCGATGGCATGGCGGGCCGGCTCGCGGTCCAGCGGGGCGCGCACTGCCCCGACGAGCACCTCAGGCGCATGCCGTCGCGGCACCGCGGTCAGAGCGCGTGGGCCGCCACGATGCCGAGGGCGACCGCGGCCAGCCCCGCGGCGAGGCTCGCCGCGACGTAGGCCGCCGCTTGCCCGGGCGCGCCCATCCGGACGAGGGTGAGGGTCTCGTAGCTGAACGCGGAGAAGGTGGTGAACGCCCCCAGGAACCCGGTCGCGACGAAGAGCCGGGACGTCGGCCGGCCGCGGACGCGCTCGGTCACCAGGGTCAGGTAGAAGCCGAGCACGAGACTCCCGGCGACGTTGACGAGCAGCGTTGGCCACGGGAACAGCGTTCCCCACCGCTCCGCCGCCCAGAGACCGACCGCGTAGCGCGCATCCGCTCCGAGGATGCCGCCCAGCCCAACGGCCACGAACGGCGCGACGCGTTCGAACCGGCGCGGCGGCGGTCGATCGGGCAGACCTTCGGGGGCGTCCTCGGGCTCGGCCGCCTCGACCGCCCCCGACTCGGGCGATGGCTCCAGGGAGGACGGGTCGTTCCCCGTCCGGGCGTCAGTCCCACGCGGCTCCGACCCGGCGTCGCGGTCCCGGGCGTCGACCTTCGGGGCGCCTGTCATCGCGTCCCCCAGACCACCAGGTCGGCAAGCCCGAGCCCGAGCGCGGCGCCGGCGAAGCTGAGAAGGGTGTTGCCGGCGACGT
This sequence comes from uncultured Thermomicrobiales bacterium, assembly GCA_902806335.1. Classification (GTDB taxonomy): domain Bacteria; phylum Chloroflexota; class Chloroflexia; order Thermomicrobiales; family UBA6265; genus CADCWG01. Next base: position 8,982 of record CADCWG010000321.1, read on the forward strand.
TGCGCGCGGCGGCGCCGTAGCTGCCCTGCCGGAGCAGCGCCACGCTCTCGTAGGTAAACGTGGAGAACGTCGTGTAGGCGCCCAGGAAACCCGTCCCGGCGAGGAGGCGGGTGTCGGGATCGTCCCCGAACTGCCGGGCCACCTCCCGCAGGAGCAGCCCGAGCAGGAAGCTGCCGCTAACGTTGATCAGCATCGTGCCGTACGGGAAGGCCGTCCCAAAGCGGCCGGCGGCCCAGACGGAGACGAGGTAGCGGGCGTTCGCCCCCAGCAGGCCGCCGATGCCGACCAGGACGTAGGCGTGCACCCGCTGCCCCTCTCCTGCCGTCCCATCGGGCGACGGAACGACGCCCGGGCACAAAAAAGCCCCTACCGCTGCGGGCCCGCAGCGCGTAGAAGCCATCAGCCGGTGTCCGGCGACCGTCCCCGGTCGGGGCGGCCCGCGGGCCTCATCGCCTCGCCGCCGGTCGGCTGAGCCGTGCGCGGCGGTCGCGCCATTGTAGGTCGGCGGCGAGACCCCGGCAATCGCCGCCTCGCCCGCGCGCTTGACCGCCCACGCCGGCGGGCCTAGCATCCGCCGACGGGCGGCCATCGCTCCGCGTGCCCGCCCCGGGGAAGATTGCCCCCGGGGAAGGCCACACCCGAGATCCCAACGGATGCGATCACGCTTGCCTGCTCGCCGTGAGAGCCGGCCGTTGGCCGCTACGGCCGGGCCGAGCCCCGCGGCGGTAGGGGCTCTTCTCGTGGCCGGCAGGAGCGCGGGGCGTGGCCGAGACCTGGACCTACTACGACCTGCGGGACGCCTTCGCCGAGGAGGGGTGCCCGGTCTGCCGCCTCACCCTGGCCAGCGTCGACCGCTACTTTGACGGGCTCAACTACGAGGCGGCCGGCGACCCCGGGGTCCGCGCCAAGCTGCGCGACTCCCTTGGCTTCTGCAACGAGCACGCCTACCGATGGCTGCACGTGGCCAACGTTCTCGCCACGGCGCAGATCTACCGCGACATCCTGAGCCACCTCGTCGCCGAGATCGGCGACCTCCGCGCCCCGCGGCGGGGCCTCTTCACCGGCGTCGCCGCGCGCCTCCCGCTCGCCGGCCCCGAGGGGCGCGACAGCGGCGGCGCGGCGATGCTCGCGCCGTCGGAGCGATGCCCGGCCTGCGTGGTCCTCGACCGGACGGAGACGATGGCGGTCGAGACCCTCGTCCGGGCGATCCCCGAGCCGGGGTTCGCGGCGGCGTACCGCGCCTCGGCTGGCCTCTGCCTTTCACACCTCAGGCTGGCGCTCGCCACCGCCCGGGACCAGGCGGCCTTCGACGTGCTGCGCGACGCCGCGGTCGGGGGATGGAAGGCGATCCTCGACCATCTGGACGAGATCATCCGCCGCCACGACTACCGCTACACCGGCGAACCGGCCGGCGACGAGCGCGGGGCGGCCGAGCGGGCGCTGCGCCAGACCGTCGGCACCCGAGGGATACGGGGCCGGCAAGGCCCGCCGTGACCGGGTGCGTTCCCCTGGAGCAGCGCGGTCTCCGGGGCGGGGTCCACGCGCCGCGCCCACCCGACACCACGAGAACCGGCGGCACACGGCGACACCGGCGACCCTGTCCGTGGTCGCACGGTCGCCGGCGACGCCCCTCCCGACGCCCCCACGCCGCACCAGCACCAGACAGCGGCCCGAGCGGCGCCGCACCGATGCGCCGCGAACACCCGAGTAGACCCGTCTGACCCATCCGGGACCAATGGCGATGACTTGGGAGACGAACAGGCACCACCCGACGGCACGGGCAATCGAGGGGACCGGGGCTCGAAGGCTTCCCGCGGGGCGGCCACGTTCGCGCCCAGGTCAGGGAGCGCCTACGTCACCAGCGCAGGGCGCTCCGGTCGCGAGGCTGCGGTTCCCGTGACGCGTTTGACAGAGGCGTCACCGGACCACCGTGGCCCAGCGGGAAAGGGGCGCCCGCCGTCCTCGGCCATCGGCCGGGCGACCGGCCCGCCCCTTGTGCTCGAGGGGATCGACGGCGAGGAGGTCGGAGCGTCCCACCTTGCGGCCGTGGAGGCCATGCCTCGGAGCGGCCAATCGGGGTAGGCCCCGGGTACCGGCCGAGCCACCGACCGCACGCGGACCGCGGTCCCTGGCGGCCGCGGCAGTCCCGCCGCGGCCCGATCAGCACCCGTCGGAACCCCGTTTCGCCCCTTGTCATGCGAAGTGCGGGCAGTCGGTGGGGGAAACGGGGGCGCGGGGACGGCCAAGCTCGTCCGGGTTCAGCCCTGAGGTCAGTGGCTCAGGGCCGAAGGCAGCTCAGACCGGCTGGGGCCCGCGGGCGCGGGTGCCGCAGAAACACCCCGGATTCCACTGACGCCGCCAGGCGCTCGACGGTCGACCTCGCTCCGCCGGGAGCCCCGGCGGCCGAGTCGATCCAGCACGGGGCACCGCCGTGGCCGCGAGCGGGACACACCGCGGCGGGAGCCGTCGCCATCGGGCGCACCCGTTTCCGGCCACCCGCACGGCGCAGGGACGACCAGAACTGTCTGGACATGGGGAGAGCCGCGACGTGCGGCGGTGATGGATCGGCCGCGCCGGCGACGCCGTGGCTGCCGCGACCGGAATTGACCCCGCCTTAACGGTGCGTTGACGGCCATTTCACATCGCGGCGCAGGTAGCGGGCTACGCTTGGACGCGCGCCGCCGACCGCCGTGACCTCCGCCGCGTCCTCGGGCGTGACGCGGGCCGGCGCGGCCCGCGGAGGCCGACCGTGGGTGCGCCATCGCGACGGACACCGAGGGGAGAGGGAGCCGAATGGCGAGCACAGGCGAGCGGAAACCCTACGTGACCCACTATCTCGAGGACGACGCGGTCTACTCGGACGCCGGGAAGGGCGAGCGCTTCGCCGACATCCTCGCCCGGCGGATCAGCCGCCGAGGCGCCCTCAAGGCGGGCGCGGCCGGCGCCGCCGCGGCCACGAGCCTGACCGGTCCCCGCCTGCGCGCCCTCGGCCAGGACGAGCCGAGCTTCGATCCGGCCAGCCTCGGCTTCGAGCCGATCGCCCTCGACGCCGGCGACGCGGTCGTGGTGCCGCCCGGCTACCGCGCCCAGCCGCTGCTCCGCTGGGGCGACCCGATCACCGCCGACGCGCCCGACTTCGCCCTCGACGGCCAGACCGCCGACGCTCAGGCGCGGCAGTTCGGCTACAACTGCGACTGGGTCGCGTTCCTGCCGCTGCCCGACCACACCGCCGCCAGCTCCGACCGGGGCCTGCTGGTGGTCAACCACGAGTACACCAACCCCGAGCTGATGTTCCCCGGGTACCTCACCCCGAACCCGGACTACACGGCCCCGGCGTCCGACGACGCCCCGCCCGACGTCCCGGAGTTCCTGACCAACCCGACCCAGGAGACCGTCGACATCGAGCTCGAGGCCCACGGCCTCTCGGTCGTCGAGGTCCGTCGCGGCGACGATGGCGCGTGGGCGATCGTCCGCGACTCCGAGTACAACCGTCGCCTGACAGCGACCACGCCGATGGAGATCAGCGGCCCGGCCGCCGGTGCCGACCTGATGAAGACCGGCGAGGACGAATCCGGCACCCGGGTGATCGGTACCCTCAACAACTGCGCCGGCGGCACCACGCCGTGGGGCACCGCCGTCTCGGGCGAAGAGAACTTCCAGCAGTACTTCGCCAACCTCGGCCAACTCGCGGAGGACGACCCCGTCTTCGCCTCGCACGACCGCTTCGGCATCGGCCCGGAGTCGTCCGAGCGGCGCTGGGAAGCGTTCTACCCGCGGTTCGACGTGACCCAGGAGCCGAACGAGCCGTTCCGGTTCGGCTGGGCCGTCGAGTTCGATCCCTACGACCCGACCTCGACCCCGAAGAAGCGGACCGCGTTGGGGCGCAACAAGCACGAGGGCCACACCTCGATCGTCGCCCCCAGCGGCCCGGTCGCCATCTACTCCGGCGACGACTCCCGCTTCGAGTACGCCTACAAGTTCGTCACCGCCGGCTCCTTCGACCCGGACAACCGGGAGGCCAACCTCGACCTGCTCGACGAGGGCACCCTCTACGTCGCGCGGTTCAACGACGACGGCACCGGGGAGTGGCTGCCGCTGGTCCAGGGCGAGGGGGAGCTGACCGAGGCCAACGGCTTCGCTTCCCAGGCCGACGTCCTGATCAACACCCGGTTCGCCGCCGACGCGGTCGGGGCGACCAAGATGGACCGGCCGGAGGACTTCGAGGCCAACTTCGTCTCCGGCAAGGTCTACCTGGTCTGCACCAACAACAGCCGCCGGCTCCTCGAGGATCCGGACGGCGCGGACCTCGCCGTCAACGCGGCCAACCCGCGGCCGGAGAACGTCCACGGGCACATCATCGAGATCACCGAGGACGGCAACGACCACGCCGCGACCCGCTTCACGTGGGATCCGTTCATCCTCGCCGGCGACCCGGCCCAGGGATCGACCTACTACGCCGGCTTCGACACCGAGCTGGTCAGCCCCATCTCCGCGCCGGACAACATCACCTTCGACAACGCCGGCAACCTCTGGATCTCGACGGACGGCAACGCGCTCGGCGCCAACGACGGGCTCTTCGCGGCCCCGACGGAGGGCGACGAGCGCGGCTGGGTGCGGCAGTTCTTCAGCGCCGTCCCCGGTGGTGAGGTCTCGGGCCCGGTCTTCAACCCCGACAACAGCGCCCTCTTCCTCTCGGTCCAGCACCCGGGCGAGGGCGGCAGCATCGACGACCCGCTCAGCCTCTGGCCCGACGGCGAGGACGGGCCGGGCGTGCCCCGACCGTCCGTGGTGGTGGTCACGTCGGAGACCGACCCGACCGCCCCCATCGGCGCCGCGCCGGCCGTCCCGGCGTCCCCCGTCGCCTCCCCCGAGGCCTAGGGCCGGACCGCCGGAGCCGCCGCGACCCAGCCGCCAGCTCGGCGGCGCCTGGCACACATGACTACGGCGCGGCCCGCGGGGATGCTCATCCCCGCGGGCCGCGCCGCCCTCGTCCAGTCGCAACTGCGGCACGAAGGCGCCGGTCGCCCGCCGCCCCGCCCTCGGTCCCGCACCGCCGCCTCGCCGCCCGGCCCCGTACCGCCGCGCCGCACCGCCGCCTGCCGCCAGTCGCCTCCACCAGTCCCGCAGGGTGGGGCCCACGGCCGGACACCGCCGACCCCCAGTTCCCCTGCCCGGCCCACCACCGTAGGGGCGGAGGGCCCTCCGCCCGGCACCCGACCGCACGGCCCCCCGTCCCCCAGCGCGCCTCCCACCGACAACCCCACCCGCACGGTGCCGCACCGAGCCCCAGGCGTGCCGACCCCGTAACCGTCCCGCCTGGCACCCGCCCCCGACCGGGTCCCGATCCCAGGTCGGCACGCCGACGATCGTCTACCCCGAGAAGTGGTCGAAAGCCCCGGCCTCCGCGACCGTGACCGACCCGTCTTCCGAGCGCAGCGAGAGCGTCGGCTCGCCCGGGCGCGAGGCGGTCACGTCGCCGATCGCCGTGACGGTCGAGCCGACCTCCGCGGCCGCCGCCGACAGGGCCGCGAACCGCTCGGCCGGCACCGTGAACAGCAACTCGTAGTCCTCACCGCCCCGCGTCGCCAGCGCCGGCCAGTCGTCGGGGAACAGCGCCCGGACCGCCGCCGCGACCGGGACCGCCGCCAGACTGACCCGCGCCGCCACGCCGCTCGCCGCCAGGATCTTCGGCAGGTCGCCGAGCAGCCCGTCGCTGAGGTCCATCGCCGCCGTCGCGCCGTGGCGGAGCAGCACCTCGCCGAGGGCGAGCCGCGGCTCCGGCCGCCGGTGCGCGTCGAGCAGGGGACCGGCCGTCGCGGCCGCGCGCCGCGGGTCGTCCGGCGG
>CADCWG010000322.1 GCA_902806335.1 uncultured Thermomicrobiales bacterium
GGACGGCCGACCCCGCGGTGGTGTGTCGGCCGGTGGGTAGCGGCGGGGGGCGTATGGGCGTCGACGACGAGATGATCGAGACACCCGACGGGGCGGCAACGGCCGGCGCGTCGCTGGGCCCGCCCGACACCGACGCCCCCGATGGGGCCGAGGACAACCTCGTCGTTGACGTCCTGGACCTGGACGTCGCGGCGAGCGGCGCTTCGACCCGTCCGGCCGGCACCCTCGAGCTGCGGCCGACGCGGGACGAGATCAACACACGCCTGGACCGCTACGTCGCCGCGGCGCTGCCCGACCTGAGCCGGTCCTACGTCCAGCACCTGATCGCCGACGGCCAGGTCAAGGTGGACGGCGTCGTGCGGCGGGCCGCCTTCAAGGTGACGCCGGGCGAGGTCGTGGTGGTCGACGTGCCGCCGCCGGCGGACCAGACCGTCGCCGCCGAGGACATTCCCCTGGCGATCGTCTACGAGGACGACGACGTGATCGTCCTCGACAAGCCGGCGGGACTGGTCGTCCACCCCGCGCCCGGCCACGCCACGGGGACGCTGGTCAACGCCCTGCTCCACCACGCCCCGGAGATGGCCGTGGGGGGCGAGCACCGGCCTGGCATCGTGCACCGGCTCGACAAGGACACGTCCGGGCTGATGGTCGTCGCGAAGACCGACCGGGCGCGCAACAGCCTGGTGGCGCAGTGGGCGGCGCGGACCGTCCACAAGGCCTACGTGGCCCTCGTCGGGGGCGTCGTGGTGGACGATGCCTTCACCGTCGACGCGCCGATCGGCCGGGACCCTGCCCAGCGCCAACGGATGGCCGTGATCCACCGCGGCAAGGCGGCGGTGACGCACATCGCCGTCCGAGAGCGATTCGCGGCCACGACCCTGGTCGACGCCGTGATCGAGACCGGGCGGACGCACCAGATCCGCGTCCACACGGCGTTCGTCGGCCACCCTATCGTCGGCGACACCGTCTATGGGAGGCAGGCTGCGGCAGCGGAGCGGCGCGGCGAGCCGCCCGTGGGGCGGCAGTTCCTCCACGCCGCCGACCTCGCGTTCCGGCTGCCGGACGGTCGGGAGGTGTCATTCCACGCCGACCTTCCGCCCGACCTGGCGGCCGCGCTGTCTACCCTCCGTGCCGGCGATGCCTGACCGGCCCTCTCCGCGGCCCCTGTGACAACTGGCTCGGAGCGGGAGGCCGCGGCCGCCGCGATCGTCCGCTGGTACCGGGCGGCCCTCGCGGCGGTCGACCCGGAGGCGGCCGTTCGCCGCGCGCTCGTCTGGGACGGGACCTCGGGAGTGCTCTCCGTCGGAGAACATCCGCTGACGGCTAGGGGGCGCGTCGTCGTGCTCGCGGTCGGCAAGGCGGCGTTCGGCATGGCCCGGGGGGCGTCGGTGGTGCTCGGCGACCGCCTGGACGCCGGGCTGGCGGTGACCGTCGGCGGACAGACGGCGTCGGGCCTGCCGGACCGGCTGCGGGTGCTGGAAGCATCCCACCCGGTGCCGGACGGCCGGAGCGAGGCGGCCGGTCGGGCCGCCATCGCCCTGCTCGCCGGTGTCGAGCACGACGACATCGTGCTGGCCCTGATCTCGGGCGGAGGCTCCGCCCTGATCGAGGTGCCGCGCCCGCCGGTGACGCTGGCCGACCTCGCGACCGTGACCGACCTGCTGCTGCGCGCCGGGGCGCCGATCGGCGCCCTGAACGCGGTGCGTGCCCCGCTCAGCCTCGTCAAGGCGGGCGGCCTCCGGCGGGCGGCCGGACCCGCGACCGTGGCAACGCTGATCCTCTCCGACGTCCTCGGGAACGACCCGCGGGTGATCGCGAGCGGGCCGACTGTCCCTCGCGGGCCCGGCACGGGAGCCGAGGACGCCCTCGCGGTGCTGGACCGGTTCGCGGCCCGGTCGGCCGTGCCGCGCTCGGTCCTCGCGGCGTTGCTCGGGACGGCCGAGCCGGGGGATCGGCCCGACACGTCCCGGGACGCGCTCGTCGTCGTGGGCGACAGCGGGACCGCGGTAGCGGCGGCCGAGCGAGCCGCCCTGGCGGAGGGGCGGCGTCCTTCGGTCGTCTGGCGGGCTCAGGAGGGTGAGGCCGTGGACCTGGGTCGCGCCTGGGTGCGGGAATGCCTGGCCGCCCCGGCCGACGTGGACGTGCTGCTCGGCGGGGGTGAGGCGACGGTGACGGTCAGAGGGCATGGGGTGGGAGGGCGCAACACGGAGTTCGCCCTCGCGGCCGCGCTGGCCCTTGAGGAGGCCGGCGAGCCCGGCCGCGGCTGGGTCGTCGCGAGCCTGGCGACCGACGGCCAGGACGGGCCGACCGGGGCGGCGGGCGCGACGGTGGACGCCGGGACGGCGGGGCGGTCGCGGGCCGCCGGGGTCGACCCGGTCGCCGCGCTCGGTGAGAACGACAGCCTGCGCGCCGTCGTCGCGGCGGGCGGCGTCGTCGCCCCTGGGGCGACCGGCACGAACGTGAACGACCTCTACCTCGCGGTGCGGGCCGGTGATGGGCCGTAGCCCGTCGGTCGGAGTCGGCGGTCCGGGTGCCCGAGGTGGCGGTCGGTGAGACGAGGAGAGGAGGCGAGCGTGGCCGAGGCGGTCCCTGTGATCCTGGACGTCGACACCGGGGTCGATGACGCGCTGGCGATCGCGCTGGCGGTCTCGTCGCCTAGGGTAGACCTGGTGGCGGTGACCACGCTCGCGGGGAACGTCGATGTCGACCGCACCACCGCGAACACCCTGGCGGTCCTCGACTGGCTGGGGGCCGACTCGGTGCCCGTCCACCGCGGCGCCAGTCGGCCCCTCGCGCGGCCGCACGTCGACGCGGCCTTCGTCCACGGGACGGACGGGCTGGGAAACGCCGGGCTGCCGCCGTCGCCCCGCGGGGTCGGCGCCGACCGTGGGCCCGCCGCGATCATCCGGCTGGCGAGCGCCAGGCCGGGGCAACTGACGCTCGTCTGCGTCGGACCACTAACCAACCTCGCGATCGCGCTGAACGTGGAGCCGACGCTGCCGTCGCTGCTGGCGGGGGTGGTGGTCATGGGCGGGGCCTACCGGGTCCCGGGCAACGTCACGCCCCGGGCCGAGTTCAACATCTACTGCGACCCCGAAGCGGCCGCCCAGGTCCTCGCGACGCCCTTCCCACGCCTGACCCTGATCGGCCTCGACGTCACCGAGCAGGTGGTTCTGTCGCGGGCAGCGTGGACGGCGGCCGCGGACGGGAATGGCCCGGTCGCCGGGCTGGTGGATCGGATCGGCCGGCGGGCGTTCGTGGAGCGAGGTCTGGCCGGGACGGCCCTCCACGACCCGCTGGCCCTCGCCGCCGCGGTCGAACCGTCGTTGGTGGCCGGAGAGTCCGCGGGGGTGACCGTGGGCACCGAGGGCGAGGCCCGGGGCGAGACCCGACTCGACGGCGCCGGGTCGGCGGTGGTCGCGTCGACCGTCGATCCTGGCGCGGCGCTGCGGTTTCTCAGCCGGGAGCTGGGGCTCCCGAGCCTCATCTGACCCCGGCCGGGGTCCCGACCGCGGGGGCACCGATCCGGCGGTGGCTGGTCAAGGTGGAGGGCCGGTCCCCGCCACCCACCGGGTGGATGAGGTTTTCATCGGGCGCCGGCTGTGGTATCCACGGGGAACCCCGATCCGGGGGAACCGTCCCGCCCTGCCCCGCATCCGCGTCCGGCGGGACGTCGCCGCAGGAGGGTGGGCGATGGCCGACGTGGCCGCGCTGATCGAGCAGGCACCGCTCCAGGACAGGGACCTGCTGCAGCGACTGAACCTGTACTTCGACGGCCTGGACTCCCGCCTCCGGCAGGGCCAGGGGTGGTTCATCTTCAACGCGCCGGCGCGGCGCTCGGGGCGAATCACCGCCTTCATCCAGCGACGCATCGGCGAGTCGCGCCCAGAGGTCTCGGCGATGGTCATGCCGTGGCGCGACTTCGCGCTCAACGCCTACGTCACGGAGATCGGCCTGCCCGCGCTCGCCCCGGCCGCGGCCGAGCCGGGGAGCGGCCAGGCGAAGGCGGGCTACGACCTGGCGGCGCGGCTCAGCCGGGACACGTTCGAGTCGATGGTCCGGACCGATATCCTGGTGCTGGTCGGCCTGGAGCCCGCCCACCCCCACGAGGCCCGGCTGCTGGACCAGACGATCGACGGTCGGTACCAGCAGAAGCTGGCAACGATCCTGCTCACGCCCGCGATGCCCCAGGAACTCGAGGCGGGGTTCGAGACGGTCGACCCGTCGCGCCCGTACTGGGACCGGCTCTTCCAGCGGATGTACGAGACGAGCCTCGTCGCGCTCTGAGCGCCCGGCCGCGGGAGCGTCCAGACGAACGCTCCCAGCAATCTCATCGGGTGGTTCCCGGACTGTTGACCGTTCGATCGATTCGCGGAGACTTTCCCGGATGAGTTTGTCCAGTGCCGCCCGCGGCGTCGACCGTCGCGGGGGCGCGGTCCGCCTGCTCGTGGCGGGCCTCGCACTGCTCTACTGCGTCGGCGCCGTCGCCCGCGACGGCACGGCCGGCGCCGCGCAGGCGACCCCGGTGGCCTCCCCCGACGTCCCCGGCCGGGACGAGTGCCGGGTCGCGCCGGTCGAGCAGAGCGACCTGCTCGGGCTGCTTGGCGGCGGCGGACAGGCCAGCACGCTTCTGACCTCGCCGCCGACGCCCGCGGAGCAGTTGCCGCAGGGGCCGCCGGCGACGGAGGAAGAGGTTGCCGGGATCACGGCGGCGACCAGGGAGTTGGTCGCCTGTGCCAACCTCCAGGACCCGTTCCGGCTGCTCGCGCTGCTGACGGACGACTTCAAGGGTGCGTTGGCGGCGGCGGCGCTTCAGATCGGTGAGGCGGGTGCCCAGGACCTCGCCGGTAGGTTCCCGGTGCCGATCGGCGCGGACCCCGATCAGCCGCTGCAGCCGGTCCCGATGATCCCGATCCGCGACGCCCGCCTGCTCCCGGACGGGCGGGTGGGGGCGATCCTCGAGCCGACGGTCGCGGCCGCTGGGGTCTCGGCGACGCCGGTGTTCTTCGTGGTCTTTGAGCTGACCGGCGATCGGTGGCTCGTCGACGACGTCGTCGTCGTCGACCTTGGCCTGCCGACGGCCACGCCCGGCGCCTGACGCCTGACACCGTGCCGACGGGCTGCTCGACTGAGTGCGGACCGGACCCGTTCGGGATCCGGTCAGAGCGCCGGCGGACCGGGACCTTCGCGACGCATAGCCCGGCCGGTTCTGATTCGGGTCCGGTTCTCCGGTGGTGATTTCGGGCTGGCCGCTCGCCGGGCTGATACCGAATCCGGCTGATCGGTGGTGGTACCGGGGGGCCGGCCCGCCCGGGGCAAGTCCCTGGCCCAGGGACGGGGCCGGCTGAAGCCGGCTGCGATCCCGTCGGGCGAAGCCCAAGCGATCACCCGGGTCCCGTCCTACCCACGTCGCCGGGCACAGCGACACTCGCACCGAGCTGGCTCAAGCCAGCCGCGGACCGTCCCAGCGAAACCGGGGTAACCACCCGGATTCCGCATGACGGGCCGGACCCCCTCCGGAAGACCCCGGTTGCGGACAGGTTGAGCGCGCCGACCGGGCGAGGCGCTCCGCCCGGGGCGCGGTAGGCAGGTTCCCAGCGAGCCGATCGGGGGCGGCTCAGGGCCAGCCTCGCCGGGGAAACGGTGACGGCGCGCGCGGGCCCGCTACGACGCGCGGGCGAGGGCGAAGTCGGCGACGTCTTCGAGGAGGGCCCGGGTCTCGGCGTCGGGGACGACCGCGAGCCGGGCCTTGGCGCGGGCGACGTGGTCTTCGGCCACCGCGGTCGCCGCCTCGATCGCCCCCGACGCGCGGATCGCCCAAACCACGGCGTCGATCGCCGCGGCGTCCTCGTTCTCCCCCGCGACCACGGCGCGGAGGTGGTCGGCCTCCGCGGAGCCGTCGGCGAGGCCGGCGGCGTAGAGCATGGTCGGCAGGGTGACGGTGCCCTGGCGGAGGTCGTTGCCGGCCGGCTTGCCGAGATCGGCGGTGTCGGCGCGGACGTCGAGCACGTCGTCCATGACCTGGAAGGCCATCCCCAGGTCGCGACCGAAGGCGCGGAGTTCGGCCACCGTCGCCGGCGGGGCGCCGCCGATCACCGAGCCCATCTCGGCGGCGCCGGCGAAGAGCGCGGCGGTCTTGCCGTAGATGCGCCGGTCGTACTCGTCGCGCGTCTGGTCGAGGCGGTGGGCGTCGAACATCTCTCGGAGCTGCCCCTCGCAGATGTCGCCGAGGGTGCTCGCGAAGATGGCGACCACGCGGGTGTTCTCCGTCGCCGCGGCGAGCATCGCCGACTGCGCGAAGAGGTAATCCCCGACCAGGATCACGGCACCGGAGCTGAGGCGAGAGTTCAGCGTCGGCTTGCCCCGACGCAGCGCCGCGCGGTCGATGGTGTCGTCGTGGACCAGCGAGGCGGTGTGGAGCAGTTCGACGCCCGCGGCGGCGGTAACGAGGGTATCGAGGTCATAGCGGAACGCGCGCGCGGCCAGCAGCAGGAGGGTCGGCCGCAGGCGCTTACCCCCGGCCGAGACGATGTCGCCGATCAGCTGCGTGACCACCGGCACGGCGATGTCGATGCTGGCCGCTTCGGCGACGCGGTCGTCGACGCGGAGCAGGTCCGGCTGCATCGTCGCAAAGACGTCTGGGCTCTGCAGCTTCACGCGCCGTTCCCTAGGTGGTCGGAGGGTGCCGTGGCCCGATTGTGAAAATCGGTACGGACTTGCTTGTCGGGATTATCCCGGTGGGTTCCACCGGGTGTCAACGGCCATCCCCTGGCCGGTAAGGCGGCCCCCGAGGGTATGCTACAGTCTCCACGCAAGCGTGAGGACTATCCGTCGGCGTTCGGTCGGCCCGAACGTTCGACTCCCTGGCGGGGCGCGCCCGACGCCGATCCCCCGCGCGACGGCACCCCGTTCTCTCCGGCAGCTGGAAGCCCCGGACCCGGATCCGGGAACCAAGGGTGGTGCATGGTCAACCGTCCCGACCGCCTCGGCCGTGGCGGCGACGCGCGCGGAATGGCGCCGCTCGCGGGCCACGGGGTCGTCCGGCGTCCCTACTTCAGGCTCGTGCCGCCCGGGCGCACCCGGCGGCCGTGGGACGCGGTGAGCTGGTGGTACAGCCTCCTCTTCGCCCTCCCCCTCGTACTCATCCTGGGGTACGCCGCGGTCGACCGCGTGTCCGGCGCCGGACAGGACGCTCCGACCGGCGCGGTCCGCGTCCTGGACCGGTACTCCGGCGCCCCGGTCGTCGGTGCCCAGGTCTACGCCGGCGGGCAGACGTTCACCACCGATGCTCAGGGCAGGGCCCGGCTCGGCCGGCTGCCCGCCGAGGGGGGGCTGGCACTCTCGGTGGCTGTGGCGGGGTACGAGTCCGGCTCGGCGGAGCTGCGAGCGGACCAGCGCGGCGAGGTCACGGTCTCGCTCCGCCCAACCACCCTCTCGGGAGCCGTGCTCGATGTCGAGACCGGCCAGCCCGTCGCCGGGGCGCAGGTCCTGGTCGTGACCGACGCCGGACCGACCCAGGTCGCGGCGACGACCGGCCCGGATGGGACGTACCGCCTCGACGGGGTGCCGGCCGGGGGACGACTCCGCGTCGACGGTGGCGACTGGGGGGTCGCCGAGGAGTTGATCGGCGACCGCGCGGCGGTCGAGGTCCGGCTCCGCCGCTCGGTGCTGACCGGCAAGGTCACCGACGCCGAGGGAACGGCGGTCAACGGGGCGATTGTCTCGGCCGGCGAGGTCCGGGTGACCACCGGCGCCGACGGGACGTACCGCCTCGTCGGCGCGGCGCCGGGCGCCGAGGTCCGGGTGGCCGCGTCCGGGTTCGGGGACGCCACGGGGACGGTGAGCCCACAGGGGACGCTCGACCTGACCCTCGAGCCGATCGAGATCAAGGCGATCTACGCCAACCAATTCTCCCTCGTCGACCCCGCTGAAGTCGACCGCCTGATCAAGCTGATCGACGAGACCGAAGTGAACGCGCTCGTGGTCGACGTCAAGCAGGACACCATCTACTACGAGACCGAGGTGCCGTTCTTCCGCGACCTGGAGGGGATGGTCAGCCCGATCTACGACCCGAAGGCCATGCTCGCAAAGCTGGCCGAGCACGACATCTACGCCATCGCCCGGATCGTCGTCTTCAAGGACCCGGTCGTCGCCGAGAACCGACCCGACCTGGCCGTCACCGACGACGTGACCGGCGAGTCGTGGCGTGACTACGACGGCAACGCGTGGGTCAATGCCTTCCATGAGGAGCTCTGGGACGCGAACATCGAACTCGCCCTCGAGGCGGTTCGACTGGGCTTCGACGAGATCCAGTGGGACTACGTGCGCTTCCCGTCCGACGGCGACCTGACCACTGCCAACTTCGGGCCCGACTACAGCCAGGAAGCGCGCGAAGGCGCCATCACCGGCTTCATCGAGCGGAGCAGCGAGCGGATTCGACCCACGGGCGCGAAGCTTGCGGTAGACCTGTTCGCCATGATCGCCCTCCAGGACAACGACCAGGGCATCGGGCAGCGGTTCAAGAAGATCGCGCCGCTGGTCGACTACATCTGCCTGATGGTCTACCCATCGCACTACTCCGAGGGGAACATCCTCTCGGCGGACGGGCACCCCAACGACTATCCCTACGAGACGGTCCTCGAGACGCTGGAGCGAGCCGAGGAGCTGGTGCCCGGCGTCCGACCGAAGCAGCGACCCTGGCTCCAGGACTTCTCGCACCCGGTCGAGGGCCTCGCCGAGTACGGAGCCGACGAGGTGAAGGCCCAGATCGACGCGGCGGACGACTTCGGCGCGAGCGGCTGGCTGCTCTGGAACCCCGCGAACGAGTACCAGGTCGGGGCGCTGGCCCCGGCATGACGCCGATGACGCGTCGCCCTCCCCCGCGATCCACCGAGGACCGTCCACGCTGATGAGCACCGGGACCCCGACGACCGTCGACCGCGATCGGCTCACCGCACCCGCCACCGGATCGGTCGGCCTCGAGGCGGGGCGTCCCGCGGCTCACCACCCGTCGGCGCCCCGCGCCGAAGCGCTGGACGCCGCGCCGAGTCCGCACGCCGGCGCCCATGGCGAGGCCCGGTCGTCCGGTGTTCGGCCGCTGGCGCTGCTGCGGGCGATGCGGCCGCAGCAGTGGACCAAGAACGCGGTCGTGTTCGCTGCCCTCGTCTTCGACAAGCGGATCTTCGAGTGGGCGACGCTTGGCCAGGCCATCCTCGCGGCGCTCACCTTCTGCCTGATCAGCAGCGGGATCTACGTGATCAACGACCTCCGCGACGCTGAGGGCGACCGGCTCCACCCCAAGAAGCGGTTCCGGCCGATCGCCGCGGGTGAGGTCAGCGCCGGTCAGGCGCGCTCGTTGGCGGCCGGGTTGCTGTCGGTCGCGCTAGTCGGCGCGTTCCTGGTGCGGCCCGAGTTCGCGCTGGTCATCGCGGGGTACGTGCTGCTGATGGTGGCCTACTCGGCGGGCCTGAAGCGGGCGGTCATCCTTGACGTCTGCGCGATCGCGGCGGGCTTCGTCCTGCGGGCCGCCGGTGGGGCGGTGGCGATCGACGTCCCGATCTCGCCGTGGCTCTACGTCTGCACCGCGCTGCTGGCGCTCTTCATCGGGTTCGGGAAGCGGCGCAACGAGCTCATGACGCTGAGCGACGCGGCGATCGGACACCGGGCCAACCTGGAGGCGTACTCGCTGCCGCTCCTCGATCAGTTGATCGGGATCGTGGCCTCGGCGACGGTGATGGCCTACGCCCTGTACACCTTCGACGCCTCGTCGGTGCCGTCCAACCACGCGATGATGCTGACGATCCCGTTCGTGGTCTACGCGATCTTTCGCTACCTCTACCTGGTCCACCGCCACGAGCTGGCCGGCAGCCCTGAGACGCTCCTCTTCGCCGACATGCCGCTGCTCGGATCGATCGCGGGCTGGGGCCTGACCAGCGTCGCGATCCTCTACCTGGCCTAGCGCCGCTCCACCTTCGCAGCGGGCACTCGCGGCGTGGCTCGGCGACCGCTCGCGTCCGATCCTCCGCCGCCCCCGCCGTGCCGGGGATAGGCGGCGCCGGGGTGATCACACCGCTTGCCCGGAGCAGGGCCACGCCGGCCTCCGCGACCGTTTCCCGGATCCGCTCGCCAGGCTCCCCGCTCTGTTCCTCTGGTGTAGGAGAGCCGACGACCGGTACGGCGGGCGGAGCCCGTCGTGCAAACAAGGCAGGGCGGTGCTGTGCCCGGGGCGCTAGCGGCATGGTGCCCGGACGCGTCCCGGTCCGACACAGGTTGCTGCTGCTTCTTTACACACCTTGTAGCAACTTACCAAAGGGTAGGATAGAATAGACGGAGCGGGAAGACCGTCGCGGTCAGCCGTCAGGGGGCTCGGCAGGAGTCTCCGGCACACGCGTCGCCTCGCACCGACCAGCTCCAGCGACGGTCGGTCCCCGAGAGGAGATAGGATGTTCGTCGTCCGCCGTACCAAGCCACGGGATCCGGTCCGGGTCCAACAGGAGATGGAAGAGGTGTTCCGGGCGCTCATGCCTGGCCGCCCCTCCGCCGCCCCGGGACAGGGCAACCTCTGGCGTCCCCCCATTGAGGTCTACGAGACCCAGGATGCGCTGGTGGTCTGCGCCGAGATCGCCGGGATGAGCGAGGACCACCTGCGGGTCGTCGTCGACGGCGATCTGCTCCTGATCCGGGGGGAGCGCCCCGATCGGCGGCAGCACGAGCGCCGCTCGTACCACGAGGCCCGCATCCCCTACGGCACCTTCGGGGCCGACGTGTTTGTCCCCTTCCCGGTCGATCCCGACCGCACCGAGGCCGAGTACCACAACGGGTTTCTCCGCATCGTTCTCCCCCGAGCCGTGGCGCGGACCATCGTCCCGCGGCGCCTGACGGGAGTGACGGCCGGGGAAGCCGGGAGCACAACGATCGATGGCTAACCAGAACGACGACAAGGATCTCACCGCCGAGCGCGGCGAGGAGACTGGGGTCTCCGATGCCGATGCCGACCTCGCCAGTGAGAGCGAGGCCGTAGCGGCCACCGAGCCCACCGAGAACAAGGCCGACGAGTCGCCCCAGGACGACGGCGTGCGCGTGCTTCCCGTCCTCCCGCTGCGGGGCACGGTGGTGTTCCCGCTGACCGTTGTTCCCCTGGCGGCCGCCCAGCCCCGCTCACTCCGCCTGATCGACGACGTGATGTCCGGCGATCGGACCGTCGCCCTCGTCATGCAGAAGGACGAGCAGCAGGAGAACGCCGGGCCCGACGACGTGCTGCGGATCGGCACCATCGCCACCATCCACCAGATGATGCGGGTCCCCGACGGGAGCGTCCGCCTGGCGATCCAGGGCCTGGAGCGGATGCGGATCCTCGAGTTCACCGGTGAGGACCCGTTCCTCACCGCCCGGGTCGTGACGACCCCCGAGGCCCAGGCGGACTCCGTCGAGGTCGAGGCGCTGACCCGGAACACCCTCGAGCTCTTCCAGCGCCTCGTCGCGCTGGTCTCCCACCTCCCGGACGAGCTGGTGACGGCGGCCCTCAACGTCGACGACCCGCGTCACCTGGTCTATCTCGTTGCGACGAACCTCCGCATGGAGGCAGAGGAGCGCCAGCGCCTGCTGGAGCTCGACTCGGTGCAGGAGAAGCTGACGACCCTCAACGCCTTCATCGCGAAGGAGCTCGACGTTCTCGAGCTGGGGAAGAAGATCCAGTCCAACGTCCAGGAAGAGCTGGGCAAGACGCAGCGCGAGTACTACCTGCGCGAGCAGCTCAAGGCGATCCAGAAGGAGTTGGGCGAGGCGAGCGAGACCGATGCCGAGGTCGCGGAGCTGCGGGCCAAGATCGACGAGGCCGGACTCCCCGAGGAGGCGGCAAAGGAAGCGCGGCGCGAGCTCGACCGCCTGAGCAAGCTGCCGCCGGCGGCCGCCGAGTACGGGGTCATCAAGACCTACGTCGACTGGCTGACCAGCCTGCCCTGGCAGAAGAGCACCGAGGGCGAGATCGACATCCCCCACGCTCGGGCCGTCCTCGACGAGGACCACTACGACCTCGAGAAGATCAAGGAGCGGATCCTCGAGTACCTCGCGGTGCGCAAGCTGAAGCGGGAGATGGCGAGCGACGACCCCAACGGGTCGGCCCCGAACCGCGAGCCGATCCTGTGCTTCGTCGGACCGCCGGGTGTGGGCAAGACCAGCCTCGCCCAGTCGATCGCGCGAGCCCTGGGCCGGGAGCTAACCCGGATGTCGCTCGGTGGTGTGCGGGACGAGTCGGAGATCCGGGGCCACCGGCGGACCTACGTCGGCGCGATGCCCGGCCGGATCATCCAGGCCATCCGGCGTGCCGGCACCAACGACCCAGTCTTTGTCCTCGACGAGGTGGACAAGATCGGCAACGACTGGCGGGGTGACCCGTCGTCGGCCCTGCTCGAGGTCCTGGACCCTGAGCAGAACAACAGCTTCCGCGACCACTACCTGGACGTGGCGTTCGACCTGTCGAAGGTGATGTTCATCGCCACGGCGAACCTGCTCGACACGATCCCGGCTCCGCTGCGCGACCGGATGGAGATCCTGGACCTCAGCGGGTACACCGACGAGGACAAGCTGCACATCGCCCGCCGCTACCTGATCCCGAAGCAGCTGCGTGCCCACGGGCTGCCGGAGGACCGGTACGAGTGGACCGACGAGGGGCTCCAGGCGCTGATCCAGGGGTACACCCGGGAGGCCGGCGTCCGGAACCTGGAGCGGGAGATCGGCAGCGCCTGCCGGAAGATCGCGACCCGGGTTGCGGAAGGGCGCGAGGTCTCGACCACGATCGGCCCGGAGCAGATCCGCGACTTCCTCGGGCGTCGGCGGTACTACTACGAGGAGCTGGCGGCCCGGACGTCGCAGCCGGGGGTGGCGATCGGCGTCGGCGTCACGGGAGTCGGCGGCGACATCATGTTCATCGAGGCCACCCGGATGACCGGCAAGGGCTCGATGACGGTGACCGGCCAGCTCGGCGACGTGATGCGGGAGTCGGCGCAGGCCGCGCTGTCCTTCGTCCGCTCGCGGGCTCGGGACCTCGGCATCGATGCCGACTTCTACGCCGGGTCGGACCTGCACATCCACGTGCCGGCCGGCGCGATCCCGAAGGACGGGCCGTCGGCGGGCACGGCGATGACCACGGCGCTGGTCTCGCTGCTGTCGGGCGTGCCGGTGCGTGAGGACGTCGCGATGACGGGCGAGATCACGCTCCGCGGGCAGGTGCTGCCGGTCGGCGGCATCAAGGAGAAGGCGCTCGCGGCCCGGCGCTCGGGGGTGACCACCTTCGTGCTGCCGCGCCGGAACGAGGTCGACCTCGACGACCTGCCGAAGGAGCTGCACGAGGACATGACCTTCGTGCTCGCGTCCACCATGGACGACGTGGTCCGCGCGGCGATGCCGGAAGGGTTCCTCGCCGGGCGCGACATCGTCGCTACCGCCCCAGTCATCGAGCCGGTCCGGGAGCCGGTCGTCGCGAGTGCGTAGGCGGGGATCACGCTAGACCCCCCCCCACGTGGTGGGACCGCGTCGCACGAGGAACGAAGGCGACTGACGAGGGGACGGGCCACTGGCCCGTCCCCTCGTCGCGTCTCTGGGACCGGAAGCCCGCGGCCGCCGAGAAAGGCTCACGTCGCCATGGTCAGACGGCGTGCCGAGGCGGCCTCGACGAGGGCGCGGAAGGGGGCAAGGTGCGACGGGTGCCGCGCGAACATCATCTCCGGGTGCCACTGGACGCCAACCACGAACGCCTTCCCCGGCATGACCACGGCCTCGACGACCCCGTCGGGGGCGCGACCAATCACCGCGAGGTCGGTCGCGACCTCGCCCAGCGCCTGGTGATGGAAAGAGTTGACGCCGACGGTGGTCCCGCCGTAGGCGGCTTCGAGCACGGAGTCCGGTTCAAGGTGGACCCGGTGGCCGATCTCGTCGATCCCCAGGCCTTCGTTCTGCTGCCGGTGCTCGAGGGCATCGGTGATCTG
Organism: uncultured Thermomicrobiales bacterium; assembly: GCA_902806335.1. Lineage (GTDB taxonomy): Bacteria > Chloroflexota > Chloroflexia > Thermomicrobiales > UBA6265 > CADCWG01. The sequence continues at coordinate 13,983 of CADCWG010000322.1, forward strand.
ATCCGGGATGTGCTGGACCAGGGTGCCCCCGAGGCCAACGTTCAACGTCTGGATACCGCGGCAGATGCAGAGGATCGGGTGATGCTGCCGGAGGCCGATGTCGAGGAGCTCGAGCTCGAAGGCGTCCCGTGAGGGGTGGATCCCGTAGGTCGCCGGGTGGACCGAGGAGTCGCCGTAGCGTTCCGGGGCGAGGTCGCTCCCGCCGCTGAGAAGAAGACCGTCGAGGGACTCGACCAGGTCCGAGCCGCCGGCATCCAGCGGGGGCAGCACGACCGGGATCCCGCCGGCGGCAAGCACCGCGTTCACGTACGTCGACGAGACCCCGTAGCGCTCGAACGTCCCGATCTCGGTCTCGTCACGGGACGGCGTGGCCGTGATCCCGATCACCGGCTTCATGACCGCTCCTTTGCTCGCACCGGCGGTTCACCGATGCCCGCGTCACCTTGTGGATAACTGTAAGCATCGACCCGAGCAAGCGCCGGTGCCGCGACGGTCGCGATGGTACCAGCCACCGGCGGGGTAGACAGGCACAGAGATGAGCGGCCCCCTGAGGACCGGGCGCGTGGAATGCCGCGCCTGGTCGGGCTGATTGAAGTCGCCCACCACCACCTGGTCGGCCGGGTCGTGACAACCTACAGCGCCGATCCGCTGCTCCCGCGGCGCCAGCTCGCGGGAGCCGGGGAGACGGGCGTTGGCGCAGCCACCGAGGCTCCGGTCCGCGGCCCGCGGCCAGTCTGGCGGCCCCCCCGGCGCCCCCCGGCGGCGCCTCGCGGCCGGTCCGGC
>CADCWG010000323.1 GCA_902806335.1 uncultured Thermomicrobiales bacterium
GCTTCCCGACACGGGAGCTGGCGCCCAGCAGCTGGACGGAGCCCCCTGGGGGGAACTCGCCCTGGGTGCCGCGCTCGTCGCGCTGGTGGCCGCGGGAGCGTCCCGCCGACCCCGGCGCTGCTAACCCGGCGCGTCGACCGCCGAGGGCCCACCCGATCCGGGTGGGCCCTCGGCATGCCCGACGACGCGTATGGTGCCAATCCGTTCCGAGCGGCCAGCCCATGAAGGGTCGGTCACCGCCGGGGCGACCGCCCGGGACGACCCGCGGGCCCACCGGTGCCGGCTGTCCGAGAGCGTCAGTGGTCCCCAGGGATGGTCGAGAACGGTTCGCGACGGCGCGCCCGACTCCCGGCCATCGGTGGGATGAGCCGAGCTAGGGACGGGTCGCCGTTTGCCTCTTCCGAAGGCGATTGCGGGACGCCGCACGTCGGTGTAGCGTAGGGGACACCATCCGCCCCGGTGACGGTGGGACCCGCGCTGAGGAGAGGAGTCCCCGTGCTCCCACGCCGCTTGCTCGCCGTGATCACGCTCGCGGTCGCGCTCGGCGCGGCGTTCGGTTCACCCGCGTCCCCTCGGAGAGTCCAGGAGGGGTCGCCCGCCCCGAGTTCAGACGGCATCACCATCGAGATGCTGGCGGCACCGCCGGGCACGCCCGTGCCCGGCGCCGGCGCGAACATGTACCTCTACCGCATCACGCTCGCGCCGGGAGCCGTTTCGGACGCTCACGCCCACGTTGGCGCGGCGATCATGCTCGTCGAGTCGGGGTCCATCCTCTATCGGGTGGAGGCTGGACAGGTCTATCGCCAGTGCGACGGACGCTGTGACACCGTCGCCACGCCGGTAGCCGCCCCCGAAGGCTGCGTCGGTGGCTGCGAACTCCTGCCGCCGTCGCGGGAGGTTGAACTCGCTCCGGGCGACTGGGTGGTCCAGTACGACACGTCCACCCACGCCTACCGCAACGATGGCAGCGAGCCCGCCGTGATCCTCGTCTCCGCGCTTGCGCCTGAGATCCACATCGAAGGTTGCGTCGGCGGGTGTGAGTAGTTTCGGACGCCGTCCCCCTTGGTGTCAGACCGGAGCAGGGCCGTGACCGGGGACGACGATGGAGCCAGAGAGGAGTCCTCGTCGGCTACGGCAGGCGTCATGGGGGTGGCAGGTCTACCGGTTCCCCTCACGCCGCTGGTCGGACGGGAGCAGGAGCGGGGCGCCGTCGCCGACTTGGTCCAACGCGACGATATCCGACTCCTCACCCTGATCGGACCGGGCGGCGTTGGGAAAACCCGTCTGAGCATCGCCGTCGCCGCCAGCGTTGGGTCAGCCTTCGAGGATGGCGTCGTCTTCGTGCCGCTGGCCGCCGTACGGGATCCTGACCTCGTGCCGTTCGCGATCGCTGGCGCATTGAGTCTCCGCGACGTCGCTGATGGCCCGATTGCTGACCAGGTTCGCGATCACTTCCGCGACCGGACGATGCTGCTGGTCCTCGACAACGTCGAGCAGGTCACCGCCGCGGCCCCATGGGTTGCTCAACTCCTAGAGGAATGCCCGGACGTCACCGTCCTCGCAACCAGCCGTTCGCGCCTCGACGTGTACGGGGAGCACGTCTTCCCGGTCCCGACGCTCGGGCTCCCCCTCCCCGACCTCGTCGTCACGGCCTCGCAGGCGGTCACTTCCGATGCCATTCGGCTCTTCGCCCAGCGCGCCCGGGCGGCCGAGCCGACGTTCGCCTTCACCGACGACAACGCCCAGGTGGTGGCTACCATCTGCCGACGCGTGGACGGGCTCCCGCTGGCCATCGAGCTGGTCGCACCCCAGGTCCGATTCTTTCGACCGGTGACCCTGCTCGAGCAACTGGACCGTCGCCTGGCTTTGCTGACCGGGGGTGGACGTGATCTGCCGTCACGACTCCAGTCGATGCGGGACGCGATCTCCTGGAGCTATGACCTGCTCCGCCCCTCGGACCAGCAGCTCTTCCGTCGGCTTGCGGTGTTCGTCGGCGGCTGCACGCTCGAGTCAGCCCGGATCGTCATCGACGCTCCGCCGCGTCTCGCTGCACTGGAGACCGCCGAACTGGCCCAGTGGACGGCGGCCGGGTCCTCTCTCGGGCCGATGCGCTCGGAGGATGTCGCCGCCGTGATCGCCGGGCTCGCGTCGCTGGTGGATCAGAGCCTGCTGCAGCGGATCCCCCCCGGACGCGACGACGCCCGGTTCACCATGCTGGAGACGATTCGGGAGTACGGGTTGGAGCGCCTCGCTGCCGCGGGTGAGGCGGACCCCATCATGCGGGCCCATGCCGCCTACTTCCTCGATCTGGCCGAGCGGGCTGAGCTTGCCCTATCCGGACCAGACCGTGCGGAGTGGCTCGGGCGCCTCGCGGCCGAGCACAGCAACCTCCGGGCGGCGCTCACGTGGGCGATCGACCGCCAGGAGGCGGAGACGGCGCTCCGCTTGGGAGGGGCGCTCTGGCGGTTCTGGGCAGAACGCGGGCACCTGAGCGAAGGAAGACGCTGGCTCGAGGGGGCTCTCGCTCTCCCCGGTGGACCGGCGACCGCCCCGCGCGCCAAGGCACTCCACTACTTGGGTAACCTCGCCCTCGACCTCTCGGACTACCGGAGCGCGCGGTCTGCCTTCGAAGGGAGTCTTCGTCTGCGCCGAGAGATCGGGGACCAGCGGGGCGTGGCGAGTTCCTTGACCGGGCTCGGTCTGGTGGCGATCGACCAGGGCAAGTACGAGCAGTCCCGGTCGTTCCATGAGGAGAGCCTGGCGATCAAGCGAGGGCTTGGCGATCGCCGCGGCGAGTCGCTCTCCCTCTACAACCTGGGCCGGCTGGCGGCGGCGACTGGCGACCTCGACCTGGCTCGAAGTCTGCACAATGCGGCCCTAGCCATTCGGGTCGACCTGGACGACGCTGCCGCGACTGCTTACTCCTATCAGCAGCTTGGCGGGGTCGCGCGCCGGAGAGGTGACTTGGCGGCGGCTCCGCTCCTTGAGCGGGCCCTCACAAACTTCCGTGCGGTCGGTGAACTGGCCGGCGAGGGCCACGTGCTCTACGAGCTCGGGCGGCTGGCCTATGACCAGCGGGAACCGTCCGCCGCGTTGGCACGCCTCCGGGAGGCACTGGTGTTGCGCCGAGAGCTCGGCGATCGTCTGGGCCTCGCCGAATGTCTGGAAGCTCTGGCCCCGATCGCCGCCGGGTGGGCTGAGCGGGAGCGAGCGCTGCGGCTCTGGGGCGCGGCTGCTGTCGAGCGCGACCGGCTCGGCACCCCCATCCCTCCGGTCGACCGCGAGACGCACGAGCGTCTGCTCACCGAGGCCCGCGTGGCGCTCGGCGACCCCGCGGCGACGGTAGCCTGGACCGCGGGCGGCCTGATGCCGACGGCCGAGGTGATCGCCGAAGCCTTGTCGCTGCGGCCACCCACGACCGTCGTCGCAGGCACGCCAGGATCCGCGCGCCCGGCATCGCCCTACGGCCTGACGACGCGTGAGATCGAGGTGCTGAGTCTGGTGGCCGCGGGTCTCCCCGACCGCGAGATCGCCGAGCGGCTGTTCCTCAGCCGGCGCACGATCAACACCCACGTCGCCAATGTCTTGAACCGGCTCGCCGTGCCTTCGCGCTCCGCCGCGATCGCCCGCGCCGTCCGCGAGGGCATCGTCTGAGGCCGCCGCCTGCGAGGCGATCGTCACCGTCGGCCCCGCGAGCGCGTCATCGCCCCGGCGTCTGGGGACGCACCAAGTGCCAGACCCAGCCGTGCCGGTAGGGCTCGCGGTGCGGCCGTGGATTAGGCCACCTCCCCCGCCGCCTGCCTCGGCGGGGCCCGTGACGCGTCATCGCTCGTGCGGTCGCCACGTCTTCGTCGCTGCCACGGCACCCGGGTGAACGTGCGATCCTCCATCGGCGCGACTGGCTACCGCGGCGCTGGCAGCGAGGGAGGGTACGAGGGTGAAGGTCTTCATCTCGGTCGACATCGAGGGGATCACGGGCGTGGTCCACGGCGACATGATGACGTCGGACGCGCGGGAGTACGACCGCGGCCGGCGCCTGATGACGGGCGACGCCAACGCGGCCGTGGAGGGCGCGATCCGAGCCGGTGCCCTCCACGTGCTGGTCGCGGACGGGCACGGGCCGATGCGCAACCTGCTGGTCGAGGAGCTGCACGAGGCGGCCCATGTCGTGGTGGGAACCGGCGACGCCCGTGACCACTGCCAGCTCGAGGGGGCGGACAGCGCCACCTTCGACGCGGCGCTCTTCGTCGGCTACCACGCGATGGCCAAGACCGCGAAGGCCATCCACCCCCACACGATCGCCGGCATCGCCGTCCACGAGCTCCGCCTCAACGGCCGGCCGCACGGGGAGACCGGCCTCAACGCGGCGATCCTCGCCTCGCTTGGCATCCCCACGGTCCTGGTGACTGGCGACGAGACCACCTGTGCGGAGGCCCGGTCCTTCCTCGGGGAGACGATCCAGACGGTGGCGGTCAAGCAGGCTCGCGGCCGGAACGCCGCCATCTGCCGCCCGCCGGCTGCGACCCGCCCCGAGATCACGGCCGCGGCCGAGCGGGCGCTGGGGAGCATTGGCGACGTGCCGAGGTACGAACCGGGCGACCAGCCAGGCGCGCCGTTTCGGATCGAGGTCGACTTCCTGACGATGCAGCAGTGCGAACGCGCCGTCCGCACCGCGGGCATCGAGCGCGTGGGGCCGGTGACGATCGCCGTCGCGCCGGCCGCCCCCTGGGAGCAGTACCGCCTGCTCTGGGCCGGGCTCCGCTCCGCCCTCTACGAGCCCGCGAGCTGGCTCGCCTGAGCGGCTTCCGGCCGAGCGCTTGGCCAATCGTGGTCCCGCTTCGGCTTCGCGCTCGCGCGGGGCCGAGCCTCGAGGTCGGGGGCTCAGGGGCAAAGCCGGCCGTGGGCCGTCCGGGTCAAGCCGGCCGCGGGCCGTCCCGGTGAGGCGCCGGTGATTCGGTAAGCTCAGGACGGGCCGACCGGCCGCCTCCCGACGGAAGGGGTCGGCTCGGGGCCCGCGTCCCTCTCTCGCGCGAAGAGCGAGCGAATACGAGAAGAGCGAGCGAAGCACCCTCGCCCACCGTTCGCGCATCCGCGGGGGCCGCGCCGGCCATCGGCCGGCGCGGCCCCACGGTGAGAGAAGGCGCGCCGGCGTGACATGCCCGTTCGGGCCGTCGGTCGCGTCCGCGACCGCGGCGGGGTCTGCCGCGCGACGGCGGTGGCGCCGCGAGGCCGGCGTTAGTCTCCTCTGTCCCCCGCCTCGGCGAAGTGGCGCTCGGCGTCGTCCTCGGGCCGGTAGCCAAGCCGCTGGATGGTGTCGGTGATGTCCCAGTGGCGCCCGCCGTTGCCCGAGATCGCGTAGAAGGTGCCGAAGCCGAGCTCGGCCTCAATTGCCCGCCACACGACCTGGGCGCAGTCGCGCGGGCTGAGCCACATCCAGCGGCCGATCTCGTCCCGTGGCCGGTCGTGGAACCAGCCGATCCGGAGACAGACGACCGCGAGCCCGTACATGTCGACGTAGTGCCGGCCGAGCGCCTCGCCGAACGCCTTCGAGACGCCGTACAGGGAGTCCGGCCGGACCGGCTGCGAGGAGTAGACCGGCCACTGGTGCTCTCGGTCGTACATCCCCATCACGTGGTTGGTCGACGCGAAGACGACCTTGCGTACCCCCGCCTGGCGAGCGGCCTCGAAGACGTTGTAGGTGCCCACGATGTTGGCGTCGCGGACGCGCTCCCAAGGCGCCCGCACGCTCGGTTCGCCCGCGAGGTGGATGACGGCGTCGATCCCGTCCATCGCCGGCGCGATCTCTTCCATCCGGGCGATGTCGGCCTGGACCCAGTCGTCCACCGGCGGCCGGTCCGGCACTGACCGCCGGTACTGGAGCCGCAGCTGGTACCGGTCGCGCAGTCGCTCCGCGAGGTCGGTCCCGATGCGCCCCCCGGCGCCGGTGATCAGCACCCGCTTTCGGCCGTCCGCGGCCGCGTTCTCGGGAGCGACGGACGCCCGCGGCTGGGCATCCCCCTCGGTCTCGCCGGCCGCGCCGACGACCGAGGCGAGTTCCCGCCGCGCGGCGGCGAGCGCTTCCGTCGCCGCCCGCAGCCGCGCCACGTCATCCGGCGATGCCAGCGGCATCCGGTCGAGGAAGTGCTGGGACCGCTCCTCCAACTCCGCCACCGCGGCCCGGATCGGCCCCAGGAGCACGTCGGCCCGCTGCTCGCCGAAGTGGTACGGCACCCGCTCCATCGTCGCAGTTCCTCCCGTGGCTCGGTGGCAGGACCACCGGCGTGATGACCGTTTTCTCGGTGGGCCAACCTCGGCCGCCGTAGCGCCGCCGCGGGGGCGTGCGGCCCTGGCACACCGCAAGGACGACCGGCCACCGCTCGCCGGGCCACGGCGCGTCTCGGGCCGCGCAGGCTACACCCCGTTCTCCGGAAGGACCGTGCCGTCGGTGCGGGACGGCCGACTTCGCGCCGGTCGGACCGGTCCGGTGCGACGGCGACACAGGGCCCGACCGACGCGGCCGCACTTTGGCCGGCTACCGCGGCATCCGCGCCCGCCGGACCCAGCCGACCTGGGCCGGCTTCGCCTCCGCACCGTTGATCTCGGGACCTGCCCCGGGCGGGCCCGGCCGTCCCCGCGCCCCCGACCTCGCAACCGATCAGCCGGATTCGGGATCGCTGGGGGCGGGCACGGGCGGATCGTGGGATGCTGTCCGTCGCTCCGAGGGACGGGGCAGCGGGACTGTCGCCCGATGGCGCGGCGGCGTCGTTCGCCCACAGCGGGCCAGTTGCGCCGTGGCCTCGCTCGCCCGTCCGGAACGTGTGCGGGGCGGTGCGGGGATCGGTGAGTCGAGCCCGATCAGACGCGGCCCCGCCTCCCGGCCGCCATCCTCGGGGCGTCGCCGCCAGGAACGGGCGACGGCGTGGCGGGACCGATCCTGAGCGATGGGCGCGGTGGCACCGGTGGCACGATGCCGGCGGCAGGGCGGGACAGATCGCAGAGGAGTCACGAGTCATGCAGGTCGCGTTGCGTCCGATCGCGCTGCCCGAGTTCGGTGTCCCCCAGGATCTCCCGGCGATCCCGGAACAGGAATACGAGGCGCGGGCACGGGCGCTGTACGCCGCCGCCGGGACGGGCTGGGTCGTGGTCTACGGCGATCGGGAGCACGCGGCGAACCTGACCTTCTTCTCGGGCTTCGACCCCCGGTTCGAGGAGGCCATGCTCCTCCTCGGGCCACGGGACCGCCGCGTCCTGGTCGTCGGCAACGAGGGCATGGTCCACGTCCAGGTGGCGGGGCTGCCGGCCGAGGTGGTCCTCTACCAGCCGTTCAGCCTGATGGGCCAGCCGCGAGGCGACTCGCCGCCGCTCGTCGAGCTGCTCCGGGAGGTCGGGCTCGGCCGGGGCGCCCGCGTCGGCGTGGTCGGCTGGAAGTACCTGGCCTCCGGCGAGACCGACGACCCGACCGCCCCCGCGTTCGTGCCGGCCTTCCTCACCCGGGCGATCGGCCAGGTCACCTCGATCCCCCCGGTCGACACGACGGCGACGGTCATGAACCCGTCAGACGGCCTGAGAAACGTGAACTCGGCGGCCCAGATCGTCCGCTTCGAGTGGGGCGCCGCCCGCTCCTCAGCGGCCGTGATGCGGGTGGTGCGCGGGACGCGACCGGGGATGACCGAGCTCGAGGCGATCGGGGCGATGGGCTACGCCGGCGAGCCACAGTCGTGTCACCCGATCTTGGCCACCAGCACCGGGGCCTTGAATGGGCTCCGCAGCCCGTCGGCGCGAACGATCGCCCGCGGCGACGCGGCCTCGGTGGGGATCGGCTACTGGGGCGGGCTGACCTGCCGCGCCGGGCTGGTCACCGGCGAGCCCGACGACGATTTTCTGGCCGCGGTCGTCCGGCCCTACTTCGGGGCCGTCGCGAGCTGGTGGGAGACCATCGGTGTCGGCGTCACCGGTGGCGCCGTCGAAGCGGCCGTGATGTCGGCGCTCTCGGGCGCGAGCTTCCGCCCGATGCTCAACCCGGGACACCTGATCTCCTACGACGAGTGGGTCCACTCGCCGATGCGCCCCGGCAGCGTCGAAGCGCTCACTTCCGGCATGGTGCTCCAGTGCGACATCATCCCGACCCCGCTGCCGCCCGGTCGGGCGCTCAACTGCGAGGACACGGCGGCGCTGGCGGACAGGGCGATTCGCGACCAGCTCGCCCAGGATCACCCGGCCGTCTGGGCCAGGATCGAGGCGCGCCGCGCGTTCATGCGGGACCAGCTTGGCCTGCGGCTGCGACCGGAAGTCCTGCCGCTCTCCTCCGCCCCGGCCTACCTGCCGCCGTTCTGGCTCGAGGATCGGCTCGTCTGCACGGTCCGCGCCTGATGCCGACCTCGGACGGGATCGTCATCACGGTGCGGCCGGGCGCGTCGCGCCCGGCCTGAGGCAGCGCGTCCGCGGGCGGGCAGTGTCCGGACGGCCCGGCCGATCCGGCCCCGCCGGAGGATGGGTACTGTCGGCGTCGCGGTCCCCCGGTCGCGACACCGTTACCTCCGTCCCGGTCCCGGGTCGCGTCGCCCCTCCGGCCGTCGCGGGCTGGGTGACCGGCGGGTCCACGGGCGCGCGTGAGCGGGGCCCGCCGCACATCCTCGTCGCGGCGCCTACGCCGGCGTGCCGCCCCCGAGGATGGTGAGCAGCGTGTCGGTGTCGACGTTGCCGCCCGAGACGAGGCAGGCCACCGTGCCGCCCCCGGCCTCGCCCGTGAGCGCGGCGGCTACCGCGGTGGCCGCCGCGCCTTCCGGCACCACCCGGTTGCGCTCGATCACCAGACGGGCGGCGTCGGCCGTCTGCTCCCGGGAGACCACGATCGCGCCATCGAGCAGCCGGCGGGCAAGGTCGAACATCTCGGCGTTGACGAACGGTCCGCCGATGCCGTCCGCGAAGCTCGGCACGTACGGCACCTCGACCGGGTGCCCGGTGGCCAACGACGGCGCCAGCGGTGCCCCGGTGTCGATCTCGCACGCGTAGACCCTGGTCCGGGGCCGCAGTGCCTTGACGGCCGAGGCGATCCCGCAGGCCAGGCCACCGCCACCCCAGGGCACGACCACCACGTTGACGTCCGGCAGGTCCTCCAGGATCTCCAGGCCGATCACCCCGTTGCCGGCCATCACGTCCGGGTCGCTGTAGGGGTGGACGAAGACGCCCGGCGCGCCCTCCCGCTCTCGGGTGCGAAAGATGTCGACCCACTCGTCGACGGGCAGCTCGACCACCGTGCCGCCGTAGCGCTGGACGTTGGCGATCTTGGTCCGGGGCGCCGTGGCCGGGACGTAGACGGTGCAGGCGACGCCAAGGGCGCGGGCGGACCAGGCGACGGCCTGGGCCATGTTGCCGGCGCTCGCCGTCCAGACGCCGCCGGCCAGCGCCGCCCGACCGGCCTTCGCCATGGCGTTGTAGGCGCCCCGCAGCTTGAACGACCGGATCGGCTGCAGGCTCTCCAGCTTGAGCACGATCGTCGGGCGCAACTCGTCCGCGTCCAGCCGGACCAGCGGCGTCCGCAGCACCGCGCCCCGCGTCCGCCCCTGCGCTTCTCTGAGCGCCGTCAGCGGGATCGGGTCCCACCGCAGCGCCGGCCCCGCCGGGACCGCCTTTCCGATCACCATCGCGTCCCCCATCCCCCGGCGACCCTTTCGCGACGAGCGTACGCTAACGCCGCCTCCGCCTTCCGGACAAGGGCGACGGTCCTTGACGGTGGGCGAACCGGGCCGTCCAGGCCGAGGCCGGCCGGGCTATCCTTGGACCCCTGGGAACGACGGCGTGGCCGGTGCCGCGTGGTCGTTCGCCGCGACGAGGACGGAGGATGGGGTGCGCATCGGGGTGACCTTTCCGCAGATCGAGTTCGGCAATGACCCAGGCGCGGTCCGCAACTACGCGCAGACGGTCGAGGGGCTGGGTTACCGCCACTTCCTGGCCTACGACCACGTGCTGAGCGCCGACGTCAGCAGCCGTCCGGGCTGGACCGGCTACACCCTCGACGACCCCTTCCACGAGGTCTTCGTGCTGCTCGGGTTTGTCGCCGGCGTGACCACCACCCTCGAGCTGGTCACCGGCGTGCTGATCCTGCCCCAGCGTCAGACGGCCCTCGTCGCCAAGCAGGCCGCGGAGGTCGACGTCCTCAGCGGCGGCCGGCTTCGGCTCGGGGTCGGCGTCGGCTGGAACGCGGTCGAGTACGACGGTCTCGGCAAGCCGTTCGGCGACCGCGGCGTGCGCAGCGAGGAGCAGATTGCCCTCCTCCGCGCCCTCTTCACCGAGGCGTCGGTTAACTTCGAGGGCCGCTGGGAGCAGGTCGTCGGCGCCGGCATCAACCCGCTGCCGGTGCAGCGCCCGATCCCGATCTGGATCGGGGGCTACGCCGAGGCCACCCTGCGCCGCGTCGGCCGGCTGGGCGACGGCTGGTTCCCCTGGCGCGAGCCTGACGACGCGATGCGCGAGGCCGTGGCGCGCCTCCGCGGCTACGCGACCGAGGCCGGCCGCGACCCGGACAGCATCGGTCTGGAGCCCCAGCTCAACGTCGGGCGGGGGGATCCGGAGACCTGGCGGGCCTTCGTCGCCGGCTGGCACACCCTCGGCGCGTCCCACCTCTGCCTGAGCACCATGGGCAACGGTTTTTCCACACCCGACGAGCACCTCGCCGCCCTGACGCGCGCCGCGGAGGCGCTCGGAGTGGGCCAGACGTAGGCACGGCGCCTCGGCGAGTGGCCCGGGGAGGAAGCCCATTTCCGGATGCTGCCGAGGCGGACCCGTCCCTCCCGACGGTGCGGGATGGGGACCGGAGACTTCCAGACCGACCTGTCGATCCCCGAGGTGGCGGCCGAGATCCTCGACCGTCCTGGCCGCCACCATCAGGGAGCCGGTCGCACCGTGGTCCACGCGTCGTCGCCGCGTTTGCCGTGCCTTCCCTCGCGATCCGCTCCGCGGGGGGACACTGGGCGGGGCCGTTGCATCTGCTCGCCGAACGCTCTGGTCGCGAGCTGGCGAACGTCGCTGCCAACGACCGGCTTGCATGGATCGGGAGGATGTCCCGGCGAGCTACCAGGTGTGCGCCCCGACGAAGAGGGGCTCTCGTTCCAGTGACGGTCGAGCCGCCCGGCCCTTCTCGGAGACGAACACCATCATCCTGGTGACGGGGTTGTCGGAGTCGTCCTCCACCCGTTGGTTCTCGGGCGTGCCGACGAGCGTGGGCGACCTCGTCGCTGCCCAGCCGCTCTTGCCGTAGAAGCCTTCGAGTCCTAGCTCGCACCAGAGGACGGCGACGTCGATGTCGCTGGCCCTCGCATGGTCGGTCGCCGCGTCCACCACCCGCCGCCCGTGGCCCTCGCCGCGAAAGGAGGGGTAGGTGAAGACGCTGCTGACGCCGAGGGCCCGGTACGTCTCCCCGGCCTGGCGGACGGCCGTCTCGATGACGGCGGCGTAGCTGATCACCACGCCGGCCTCCTCGACCACGACGTGCGTGGCGTTCCAACCCCGCCACATGTGCCGATCGAGCCGGGTCTCCGGCGTGAACACGGACGGCCACTGCACGCGGACGAACGAGACGACCTGGCACTCCAGGTCCGGCGGGAAGTCGTGCTCGCGGAAGACAAGGGTCTGCGCCATGGCCTCCTCACCGTTCGGGTCGCCGCCTGTGGAGACGCGAACTATCGGTCGCGGTCGCTCGGTCCGGTGCAGCCGAACGAGACGGGATCGCGGCGGTTCCCGGTCAGGCAGCCGCGTCTGGGGGCTCGCCGAGCACGAGAGAGCTGAGCACCAAACGCACCACGTGGGCGCCCTGGGGTCGTCGGGCCAGGCTCGACGCGATGCCTCCTCGGGGAGGCCGGAGCAGCAGTCCCCGGTCTGCCTGCACTGGGGGCCGCCGCTGCGCCGCTCGGCCACGACTCGAACGGTGCGCCAGGGTGTGGCGCCCGCCCGCGAAGTGCGGTGGCAACGGACGGCCAGCTCCGAAAACCGCGCAGTCCGGGCGACGAGCCGGCGGCGGCGATCGGCGCCTAGCCGTCCTCCACGTCCGTCACCGGACTGAGGACGAACACCGGGATCTCGCGCGTCGTCCGCTCCTGGTAGTCGGCGTAATCGGGGTAGGTGGCCACGGCGCGCGCCCACCACGCTGCCTTCTCGTCCCCCGTGACCTCGCGGGCGAGGTAGTCGCGCTTGTCCGGCCCGTCCTGCAGCTCGACGCGGGGGTGCAGCTTGAGGTTGTGGTACCAGACCGGGTGCCGCGGGGCGCCGCCGAGGGACGCGACCGCCGCGTACTCGCCGTCGTGCTCGACGCGCATCAGCGGCGTCTTCCGCAGCTTCCCGCTGCGCGCCCCGACGGAGGTCACCACGACGATCGGCATCCCGCGCAGGGTGTTCCCCTCGGTGCCTCCCGATCGCTCGAAGAGCTCGGTCTGCTCGCGCGCCCAGTCGGACGTGCTCGGTTCGTACTCCCCGGTGAGCGGCATCGGTGGCTGTCCTCCCTGGCCGACGTGCCGTGCCCGCCCTCGCGGCGCACGCGGTTGGCGACCGGGAGTGTCGCCAAGAGGACGGGCGGGATCAAGTCCACCCCGGAATCAGCGGGTGTCAGCGGAAACCGGTGCAGCCAGCCGGTTCACCGAGGCACGGCAGGGGGCCGGTCTCGGTCGCCGGTGTCGGTCGGCAATCGGCGGTGCCGAAGGGGACCGCCGCGGTCCCCGTGCGTCCCCTTGGCGCTGAGATTCGCGGCGCAGGGTTCCGACATTCAGTCGGGCGGCGAGCTCAGTCGCGTCACCCCTCCCGATGACGAGCGGGGTGAGCTGGACGGACCGGCAGCAGTGGTGTCAAGCGTCGGCCCGTGGGTCCGGGCCCGGCGTGGTCTGCTGGTCGGAGGTGGCGGGCGACCAGCTCTCGAACGGAACACCTCGTGAACCATTCGCCGCGTCGGCCGATGGACGTCTCCGCTGACTGGAAAATGGCACCGGGGACGTCCCCGCCGGCGAGAACGCCAAGTGTCTGGGTAGGCGTTACCGAGATCGGTCCGTCCGGTCGGGTGCCAGCGATGGACGTCGAGCCCGCCTCTCGGTCCAGCCGCGTTGTACCCGCTTCGCGTCTGTCAGCGGTGGCTGGTCACCCCGACCTGGGCGCACATCGCCAGGACCGGGCAGGTCGAGCAGCGCGGCCGGACCCCGGTGCAGACGTGCTTGCCGAAGGGCACGAGCAGGCGATTGATCTCGACGTCGTGGCGGCGGGGCAGCGCCCTCCCGAGCGCGACCGTCGTCTTCTCCGGCGTCGGCGCGCTGACGTAGCCCCACCGGTACGGAACATGTACGCGCTCGAACTGGTTGGACGGTCACAGTCACGGCGGACGAGGCGGCGGCCTTCGCGGGTAACGCGCTCCCGGACCTTGATGGGGACGGGGAGGTCAGATAAGAGCGACCGGCGAAAGGTGACGGGCGGGCCCGCGCCCGGCGATCGTGGAGGTGTGTCGTCTCCGCAAGCGCCGGAGGGTCCCGGGATCGTCCTCCCGGGATGCCTGCTTGGGCCCGTCTGGGCACAGCTCACCGTGTTGCTTCCCGGTCACCCGGCCGTGGCGCCGGCCCACCCGCTCGGGCGTCACCGGAACCGCACCCCCGACCGGGTGGAGCCCGATCCCGTCGTCGCCGCGCCGGTGCGCGGGTCAGGCTACGAACGGGTCGCCACGCCGGGCTGCTCCGAGCCGGACCGCTCCGACCGCGCGATCCGGCGACGGGTACGGGCGTGGGCGGGGGCCGGGGCGGCCGAGCGGCGGCACGCCGAGGTGCTCGCGCCGTACGGCCGTCCGATCGGGCTCGGCCCGGAAGGGCTCGCGGTCGACGGCGGCGTCACCAAGGCGCCGCGCGGCGTGGAGCGGGCCTGGCGATCCCCGGCGGATTGCGGCGAGCAGGGTCGCAGACGCTCCGCCCCGACCGACGCGCGCGGCATCCCGCTGCACCTGGCCTCGTCCGGGGCCGACCGGCGCGACGTCCCCCTCCTCGCGCCCACGCTCGCCGCACTCGGCGCGCCG
>CADCWG010000324.1 GCA_902806335.1 uncultured Thermomicrobiales bacterium
CAGCGCGTCGCCGGCCCCGCGGCCGACCCGGGTCGCCTCGTCCATGAGCGCCGTCGCCCGGTCTAGGTCGCCGCGGCGGAACGCCGTGTCGCCGAGGTTCTCCAGCGCCTGGGCGACGGACCACGCGTTGCCCTGCTTGATGAAGAGGCGGAGGGCCTCGCCGTACCGGGCCCCGGCCCGCTCGTCGTCCCCCCGGAACTCGGCGACGCCGCCGAGGTAGGCGAGCGCGCGCCACGTCGCCAGCGCGTCCTCGGGCCGCGACTCGGCCAGGTCGTAGTCGGTCTGGTAGGCGGTCAGGCGCCCGAGCCACAGCAACGCCTGGGCCCGCGCGGGGGTGGGAACGGCCCCGGCGAGCCCCGGCCCGAGCTCCCGCTCCAGCCGGCGGCGCCCCTCCATGACCCGGCCCCGGATGGACCAGAACCGGCCGAGCGCGCCGGCCGGTCGAACGCCCCGCTCCGTCGGCCCGGCCCGCGCGGCCCAGTCGGAGGCCGCCCGCGGGCCGGGCCAGTTCGGCGAGGGCCAGGAAGTGGGCGGCATGGGCGTCCCGGGCCGTCGTGGCCTCCCCGGCCTCCTCGAGCCAATCCAGCGCGAACTCGCGGACCGTCTCCGGCATCGCGAAGCGCGGCGCGCCGTCGTGCCCCGTCTCCTCCGGCCGGATAGAGGGGCGCGTCGGCGCGCCGCGCTTCGCGATGCCAGGACCCGAGCGCCCGCATCGGAGGGCGCCGGCGAAGATACCGACGCGGCACCCCTGCCCCTCTCGGTCGGTCCTGGAGTGCCCAACCGTGACGTCCCGGTCCTGGCGGGGCCGCCTGACGCCGTCCGCGTCGAGGGCGAGGAGCCCCGTCGCCTGGAAGGCCCCGCGAGCCCCAGCGGCGGGAACACCCGGTCCCGTCGCCGCGGCGGTCGGCGCCTACCCGCCGAGGGGGATGTCCTCCTCCTCGACGACCAGTAGCCCAAGCCGGGTCGTGTCCAGGAAGTTCGGAGCGTCGGCGAGGACCGCCTGGCCCTCCGGTGAGGCGAACGCCGCGCCCATCGCCTGGGGGTCGTCGAACCAGTCTTCGGCGACGGCGTCGAAGGCCGGTGGCGGGCCGTTCGGGTCGGGCAGCACGCGGTTGTAGACCAGCCGGCGTAGCCCCGGCAGCGCGGCAACCAGAGGCAGGTGTCGCTCTCGGGCGTAGCGCTCGAACTCGTCCTGGCTCATGCCTTCCCGGCGAGGCAAGAGCACCATCACCTTCACCACGACCGCCTCCGTTCGGACTGCCCGGCCCGGCGTGCCGGCCGTTGTCGTCGCGCTCCCCCAGCCCCGCGGCGCGGCGCCCCCGGCACGGCCCCAGGGACCCATTGTGGGCGTGAGGTGCCCGGCGCGCCAGAGCAGAAGTCCCCACGCCTCAGCGCACAACGCGCCACGACCCGGCGAGGGGCCGGACCCCGAACGGCACGCGCTCGACCCATCAGGGATCGGACCCAGGTGCCCGTTGCGCGGGTTGCTACCGGGCGACCGCTCGCCGCACCGCATGAGGCGAAACGCCGGCACCGATGCCGTTCAGGAACGCGAGAGCGGCCGCGATGCTCCGCATCCGCTGGCGTAATCCCGTCGCCGCGCATGGGCTGGGCGTGCGGAGCGTGCCGGTCGGCGGAGCGTGCCCGAGGGGCGTGGCCTGGTGACACGGCTGCCGTCCGGGACGACGGAGCCCGTGGGGGCGACGACCTTCTCCGCCGTCCCCGCCGTCCCCGCCGTCCCCGCCGTGACGACCGCCGCCGGCCGACCGGGTCAGGCGGGCGGGTCGGCCGAGCGGGTCATGGGGTCGAGGTGCCCCCCGCGCATGGGATAATCCGCCCCACGGGCACGATCGGGCGGCACGATCCGGCGGCAGGCGAGGCGGGACAACCGGTGATCCTTGAGACCCTCGAGATCGATTCGGTCGAGTTGGAGCGCCGCACGGGCTGGCAGATCAAGCCGCAGGGGGCCTGCAAGGGCGAGCGCTGCGTCCCGCTGTCGTCTGTCGGGGAGGAGCGGGTCGACGCGCGGCTCCTCGCCGAGCGGCTGGGGATGCCGCTCGTGCACGACGAGCCGAGCGGGCTCTGGTGCCTGGGACCCGAAGCCGGCGGGCGGGCGCTCGTCGATGTCCAGGCCCCCGACCTTGAGCTGCCCGACATCCACGGCCGTGCGTTCCGCCTGAGATCCCTGCGGGGCAGCAAGGTGCTGCTGGTCGCCTGGGCCTCCTGGTGAGGCTGCCGGCGTGACCTGCCCGTGTGGCAGGAGCTGTACCGGGAGTTGGGGCCCCGGGGGCTCCAGATCGTGACCGTCGCCATGGACACCGAGGGTGCGGAGGCCGCCCGGCCCTGGGTGGAGGCGGCACAACCCGCGCACCCCTCGCTGGTCGACCGGGCGCACGTCGTCGGCGAGCTGTTCGGCATCACCAACGTGCCGAGCGGGGTCTGGATCGACGAGTCGGGCGCGATCGTGCGGCCCCCCGAGACGGCCTACCCCCGCCGGCCGAACTACCAGGATCAGGAGGTCCCGCCGAACGCCTCGGCGGCGGACGCCGCCGCGATCGCGGAGGTGAAGAAGCTAAGGACCGAGGCGGAGAAGTACGTCTCCGCCCTCCGGGATTGGGTCGAGCACGGCGCCCGGAGCCGCTACGCGCTTGCCCCCGAGGAGGTCCTCCGCCGGAGCCGCCCGCGGCCGGTGGCGGAGGCCAGGGCCGCGGCCCACTTCGAGCTCGGCCAGCACCTCCACCGCCTCGGCCGCGCGGAGGACGCCGTGCGCCACTTCCGGGAAGCGTACCGGCTGCAGCCGGAGAACTGGACCTACAAGCGCCAGGCCTGGAACCTGCTCGGGCCCGACCAGACCCCGCTCGCGGTCTACGGCGGCGACTGGCTCACCGACGTCAGGGAGATCGGCGCCGAGAACTACTACCCGCCCCTCGAGATGTAGCGACCCCTCATACCGGATCCGGCTGGTCAGTGGTGGCACCGGGGGTGCCGGCCCGCCCGGGGCCGAGCCCCGAAATCAGAGGCTCGGGGACGAAGCCGGCTGAAGCCGGCCGCGACCCCGCCGGGCGACGCCCAAGCGATCAGCCGGATCCCGTATTAGGGGGCGATCGGGCGCGGGCACGCCCCGCTCGGACGGGGCGGCAGTCGCCGCCCCGCCGGTTCCTCCCCTCGTACGCCACGCCGGGCGCCCGTCCCCGTGGCGCCTCGGCCGTAACGTTCGCCGGGACCCGCCCGGCGGAGACAGGCGACGCGCCGAGGTCGGCCGACCTGCGGTGCAGCGCCGCTCGCGTTGTTCAGGGGCGGTCAAGATCTCCGGGTCGGGTGGCCCCGCGTCCCGTTCGTTCGGCCGCCTTGGAGGGCGACGGGACGCGGGGGCGGCTCCGCCTGCCCGCCTCAGGCGACCCGGTCCAGGGCGTCGAAGGCGGCGTCGGTGGCCGCGCCAAGGACCAGGTGCGCGACCAGGCCGCGGGCGTGCGCCTGCCAGGGATAGGCCACCGGGCTGGCGGCCAGGCCGAGCGCGGGGGCGACGATCTCATCGTTGACGAGGAACAGGCCCAGGCCGTAGACGAGGCCGCGGGCCGGTCCCAGTCCGGCGAGCCGGTGCCGGAGCGGAGCGTAGAGTACCCCCGGTACGACCCCGAGCGCGTAGTGGACGGCGAGCCCCGCCGGGTGCGGTTGCCCGGGAGACAGCTCGGCGCCGAGCGCCCGCGCGAGCTTTCCGGCGGCGACGTGCGCGGGGTCCTTCCCCTCCGGCCGCGCCGCCCGCTCGTGCGCGAGCGCCGCGGGGTTCTCGCGACGGTATAGGGCCCAGCCGACGCGGTCCATCAGCCACACGCCGGCGGCACCGGCGACCGCCCCCGCCACCAGGTCCCCGGCCATTCCGCCAGGATTGCCGGGCTTCAGGCCGCCACGGTTGCTCGTCATGCGTTTCTCCGTCAACGGACGCTGCCGTTGTCACCGATGTCGCCGCTCCGCGGTCGGCCCCGCGCGGCCGGCGTTAGGCCCTCAGCCCCATCGCCTGCTCGATCGCGATGCCCTCCCGACGCGCCTGGGCCCAGGTGACGGGGATGTCGTGGATCTCGCCGCTCTGCTCGGCGCGCGTGAGGCGGGCGAGGGCTTCGAGGATGACGCGGCGCTGAAGGTCACGGTGGAAGGGGACGCCGAAGTGATGCCCCATCATGAACGGCACGAAGACCGCCCGCGGCGGCTTCAGGTGCGTGGTGACGTCACGGGCGACCGTCACGGAGACCGTGGGAATGCCTCGTCGCTCGATGGCGCGCTGGACCAGCGCGACCGATTGGTGTCATATCGGTCACGCGGGGGCGAGCAGGGCCGCCTCCGCCCCGTCGGCCGCGACGGCCGCGGCGATCTCCTCGGCCAGGGTCCGCTCCAGGCGCTCGGGGTCCATGTTGTAGCCGATGAAGGAGTAGACGTCGGGCGTCAGCGCGCCGATCGCCCCCTCCGCTACCAGGTCCCGCAGCCGCTCGAGCGGGAAGACCACGTTCAGGTCCCGGTTGGCGCCGGCCGTGGGGTACTTGAGCTGGTGGATCTCCAGGTCGGCGGGTTCGGCCGACGACGGGACCCGGCGGAAGCTGTAGTCGCCGACCGGGTGCGTCACGTCGAAGGGCAGCGTCCCCCTCGGCTGGACACCGGCGGTGCTGACGAAGGTCAGCCGGGACGCGGCGAGCGGCTTGCCGAGCTTGGTGAGCGGCACAAGGTCCGACTTGGTGATCATCGAGCCCGGGTAGCGCTCGTTGACCGTGGCCCAGAGGCCGGGGCGGAGCTGCTCGCGGTCGCTAGAGGTTGCCGTCATGAATCCACTCCCCGGATCGCTTCACGAGGTAGAAGTGCAGGTCGAAGAAGAGGTGGGCGAGCGTGGCGGGGTCTTTAGTGCTGAGGGTCTCGTGGATGAACTCGCGGTCCGTGGGGGGTACGTCGAGGAGCGGCTTGAGCGCCTCGACCCAGGCCTTGTCGATCTCCCGCCGGCCCCGCCCCTCGTCGCCGTCCCCCAGGTGGAGACGCACGTAACGGATGAGCGCCTCGGCGTCGTGACGCGCCGCGGCGTCCTTCAGGTACTGCAGCGACACCGTCGCTCCCTCCCGTCCGGGCGGTGCCCGCCCGCGCCGCCCCCGGATCTCCCAGCGGCGTGGGCAGGATCCGTGCCCGGCAGACACCATCGGAAGGTGTGCCGGGCAGCGATCGGCGCCAGGACCGCCACGTCGGCGGACACGGGGAGCGTTCGGAGCCCCGGGCCGGCGGGGCGCCCGACGGGTCAGGTGGCGCTGGAGCCGATCCCCTCGTCGTCGAGGTCGAGGTGGGTCTGGGGCGCGGTGTTGACGGTCAGGGTGAAGACGTCGGGACGGCCGTAGTGGCCCACCGCGTCGAAGGTGAGGTGCTCGGCGGCGATGCGGGCGAGGTCGAGGTCGGCGTAGAGGATGGTCTCCTCGGGGCCGGCCGGCCCGGCCAGGCACTGGCCGTCGGGCCCGATGATGGCGCTGCCCCCGGCGAGGAGGTGGGCGTCGGGCGCGAGCCCGTCGCCGCGGAAGACCTCGAGGTCGTCCGGCACCTGGTCGCGGCGGAGCACGGACCCGACGGCCACCACGAAGCAGCGCCCCTCGAAGGCATAGTGCCGAGAGGCGACGAGGTGGAGGTCGTGGACCGTCGGCCAGAGCGCGGCGTGGATCTGCTCCCCGGTCACGTGCATGGCGTGGCGCGCCAGGGGCATCCAGTGCTCCCAGCAGACCAGGCCACCGACCCGGCCGAGGGGGGTGTCGTAGACGTCGAGGGTGCTGCCGTCGCCACGCCCCCAGATCAGGCGCTCGGTGTAGGTCGGGATCAGCTTGCGGTGCCGGCCGAGGAGACGGCCGTCGGGCCCGAACGTGACGATGGCGTTGTAGAGGGTGCCGGAGCGGTGACGGCGCTCTCGCTCGTTGATCCCCATCACGACGGCGCAGCCGGCCTGGGCGGCCGCCGCGCCGAGCGCATCGGTGGCCCGGCCGGGCACCTCGACGGCGTTGGCGACGAGCCGGGCGAAGACGTCCTTGGCCGGCTGGTGATCCCAGAGGGCGGCCCCGGGGGCGACATCGAGCCAGACCGGGTAGCCGGGCAGCCAGGTCTCCGGGAAGACCGCGAGCCGCGCCCCGTGGGAGCCGGCCTCGGCGATCAGCCGACAGGCCTTGGCCACGGACGCCTCGCGGTCCAGAAAGACCGGCGCGGCCTGGACGGCCGCCACCTTGACCGTCGGGAACTCGTCGCCCATCACCACCCCCGTGCCGTACCCCACGACCCGGCGGATCGTACCAAGGCCGCGCGGCTGGGTGCGACCGGTGACCCGAGCGCCGAGCTGGCGCCGCGACCGGGGAGACGGCACTGGCACGGAACGTGTGCGTCGCCAAGGAGAGACGATCGTCGACTTGGGAATGACCGGAGGGAAGGATGACGGCGACGACGACCGGCGCGGGGCAGCGGTTGCCGGACCTGACGCTGCCGACGCTCGACGGCGGTGACTTCCGGTTGGCCGACCTGCGCGGCAAGCGGACGCTCCTCTTCATGTGGGGCTCCTGGTGACGCTGCCGCGACCAGCTGCCCGGGTGGCAGCGCTTCTTCCAGCGGCACTTGAGTGAGCACTTCGCGCTCGTCTCGGTCGCCCTTGAGCACACGGGCGGCGACGCGGCGCGGCCATTCGTCGAGGCGGCCGGGGCCGCGTTCCCGACGGTGATCGACGATCAAGGCGCGCTGGGCCGCCACTTCGACTTCAAAGTCGTGCCGAACGGCCTCCTCGTCGACGAGGCCGGCGTCGTCCGCTGGGCCAAGTTCGGCGGCTTCTCGGTCGACCACCCGGACGACGTGGCCGCGGTGGAGCGGTTCCTCGCCGGCGAGGATCCCGGGCCGAGCCCGGCGCACGATGTCCCGTACACCCTTGGTCCGGCGGAGCGCGAGCTGGTGACGACCAAGGTCCGATATGGGCGGCTCCTGGGCGAGGTCGGGCGGCGGGACGAGGCGGTCACGGTCTGGCGCGAGGCGCTGCGCCTCGACCCCGAGAACTTCACCATCCGCAAACAGATCTGGGCCGCGGAGCATCCGGAGAAGTTCTTCCCCGAGATCGACTTCGCCTGGCAGCAGGAGCAGCTGCGGGCGGAGCGGGCCCGGGAGATCGCCGAGGGCGTCTGCGGCCCCGACGGTTGCCCGGTGCCCTGGGCGTCACCAGGTGTCACGACGTCTTAGTGTCGCGTTTGGAAACGAGCGGCGAGGAGCACGAACCGTGCGAGATTTCACATTGACCGATCAGGCAGGGCAGCCATGGCGGCTCGCCGACACGCTGGAGCGCGGCGCCGTCGTGCTCGTCTTCTATCGTGGCGACTGGTGACCGTACTGTAACGGCCAGTTGGCCGTGATGGCGCGCGAGTACGAGGAGTACCTGCGCCGCGGCGCGACGATCGCGGCCGTCGTCGTCGACGCCCCGACCCAGAACGCGGCGATGGTCGAGAAGCTCGCGCTCCCCTTCCCGGTCCTTGCCGATCCCGACGGCGAGGGGGCGATCAAGCCGTTCGAGGTCTGGGACGAGGCGGGGAAGACGGCGAGGCCGGCGATCGTCGCGCTCGCGCCCGACGGGCGCGTGGCCTACCGCTACACCGGTGTCGACTTCATGGATCGGCCCAACGACGACGAGGTCCTCACCGCGCTGGACGGGTTGGGCCTGCCGCCGCTCGACGCATCGCCGGCCGAGTCGCCGCGGCTGCCACCGGCGCCGGGGCCACGTGCGACGCCGCTGCGCGACCTGGGCGTCTACATGCGGGGCGTGCGCTTCGCGATGCAGGCGATGGCGGAGCGGGCGCGGGACCCACAGGACAGGGCCGAGGCCGAGCGAACCTCGAAGATGGCCGAGCGCTTCGTCGCCGCCCAGGGAGCCACGCTGCGCGCGACGGCGGGACGCGCGGCGAGCGACACCGGAGGAGGGCGGTAGGCCCCGCCCGTCGTGGGAACCGGGATCGGGAGTTGGGCGAGCCGTGCCGGCGTCCGACGGTCGGGCGCCATGAGCCGGATGCCCAGCGCTCCCCGGTGCCCCTGGGCCGCAAGCTCCCCGGTCGGCAGACATCCCCCGTCGCCGGCCTCGCGGCTTTGGCCTCGGTGCTGAGCTCCTGAACCGCGGCTGAGCCCGGGGCTCAGTTGCCCATCGGCGAACCGCGCCCGAAGCACTGAGACGCACGGGGACGCCATGGGCGCCGGCCCGGTTTCCGGGCTGTGTCTCCCGCTGCGTGGATGAGCCCAGGAGGACGGATCGCCTCCTCCCACGAGTCCGGCTCGTGATGCGGGGCTGTGCTCCCTTGTGCGTCGCCTGTCGCGGCCGTACTGTGACGGCACTCGAACCAGTGGGTCCCAGCATCATCAGTCCCAGCGTCGCTTTGCCAAGCGCTCCATCGCGTGGTGAGCGCCCCATCGTGCGGTGAGTGCGTGGGGATCGGGACCCGAGCCATCGAAGTCATCGGATCGAGGACGACGGCTGCCACGCGCGCGGGGCGCGGCTATCGGATCGTGGTGCCTCCGGGCTTGGCGACGAGGCGTGGGGAGCAAGGGCGGCATGGACGAGACGGCAACGATCGGGGGCGAGCAGCGCGCGCACGAACCGGCCGACGCCTTCGTGTCCGCCTCTGCCTCCGCTCTTGTCGCGGCGCTGGCGCGGCGGGACTTCTCGAGCCGTGAGCTGCTCGAGGCGTACCTCCGCCGGGTCGAGCGTCACAACCCGGCGCTCAACGCGGTCGTCGCGCTCGACGCCGAGCGCGCGCTCGCGGAGGCGGACGCGGCGGACGGTGCCCTCGCCCGCGGCGAGCCGGTCGGGCCGCTGCATGGGCTTCCCGTCACCGTCAAGGACACCCTGGAGACGGCCGGTCTGCGCACGACGGCGGGCGCGCCCCCCTTCGCCGACCATGTGCCCGAACGCGACGCGGACGTGGTCTCCCGCCTGCGCGCCGCGGGGGCGATCGTGTTCGGAAAGACGAACCTCCCGGCGTTCGCCTCCGACGCCCAGACCTACAACGACCTCTTCGGCACCACCAACAACCCGTGGGACCTCGCTCGCACACCGGGCGGCTCGTCGGGTGGCTCGGCGGCGGCGATTGCGGCCGGCCTCAGTGCCCTGGAGCTCGGGAGCGACCTCGGCGGGTCGCTGCGCCTGCCAGCCCACTTCTGCGGCGTCTACACGCTCAAGCCCACCTACGGGATCGTGCCCCAGCGGGGCCACATCCCGCCGCCGCCGGGCACCCTCGCGATGCCGGACGCCGCGGCGATCGGGCCGTTGGCGCGGGACGCGCGCGACCTCGACCTGTGCCTCTCGGTGGTCGCGGGCGCCGACGCGGAGCGGGCCGTGGCCTGGCGGCTGGAGCTCCCGCCGCCACGCGGCGACTCGCTCGCTGGCTACCGGATCGCCGTCTGGCTCGACGACCCGTATTGCCCCGTCGACGGGGAGGTGACCGCCGTCTACGCGCGGCTCGTGGCCGAGCTCCGGCATGCGGGGGCTCGGATCACCGATGGCGTCCAGCCCGTCCCGCTGGCGGAGGGCCACGACATCGCCCAGCGCCTCATCCAGGGCTCCGTGTCGCCGTGGCTGCCGGACGACGCGTTCCACGCGCTGCTCGAGCGGGCCGCCGCCGCGACGGCCGACGACGACACGCCGCCCGTGCGATGGGCCCGCAACGTCACCCAGCGCGTGCGCGAGCACGAGGTCGCGGCGGAGCAGCGCCTGCGGCTCCGGGCGGCGTGGGCCGACTTCTTCCGGGACCACGACGTGCTCCTGTGCCCGGTGACGCCAACCGCGGCGATCCCGCACGACCAGACGCCCGACGTCGACGCCCGGATCATCTCGGTGAACGGCTCCAGCCGCCCCTACGGCGACCAGTTCGCCTGGTTGCAGGCGGTCGGCATCGCTCACCTGCCGGCGGCGGTGGCTCCGGTCGGGCTGACGTCGGGCGGTCTGCCCGTCGGCGTCCAGATCGTGGCGCCGTACCTCGAGGACCGCACGGCGATCGACGTCGCCGCGCGCATCGCCGAGGTCGTGGGCGGGTTCCAGGCGCCGCCCGGCTACTGAGACGGCCGGACGACGCCGAACGGCGCGTTCGACGAGACTGCCCGGCCGACGGGTCGAGGACCCCGCCGCCTTGCCGCCCGTCCCGATGAGGGGACGCGCGGTGTGGGATCCGTCGACACGCCCTCTCGAGAGCGGCCTGTCCCGGGAACGCCCGTCGTCGGCGGCGCTGGGGGAACGTGCGGCGACCGGTGGGGTGGCGGCCGATCCACCCGACGGTCCGGTTGCGTCGCTCGGTCTAACGCGGTGTCGGTCCAGGCTGTCCCGCGCGGGGCGGTCGCTGGTCGAGGAGGCATTCGGCGCGCCCCAAGGACCGCTTCGGGATGCCTGAAGGCCCCCTCGTCCGGGGCCCGGGTCACGAGCAGCGCCGGTTCGGCGTCGACGGCCAGCATCGTTGGATCGCCCGTCTGGCCCGATGCCCTACTCGATGAACGGTCGTTGCTCCCTGGGTGCCAGCTGGCCCGCGCGGGCCCGGAGACGTTCGCGGCGCCGATCCCGTCTGCCGCGCTCGGACGCCGCATGTGCCCGCAATCAGTACCCGTGTCCCATCGTCGGGAACGCGGAGCGTCGTCGCGCGGGGTGGGGTCGGCGGGTCGAGAATCGCGCCGGGCGGCCCGCGCCCATCCCGGCGGCCGATGGCCGATCGACGGTTGAGCGAGGGGCGGCATGAGCGTCGACACGACCAAGGAAATCCTCGCCGGCCAGGCCGCGGTGGTGACCGGGGCCAGCAGCGGGCTGGGCCGCGCCACGGCGATCGGGCTCGCCCAGGCGGGCGCCGACGTCACCCTCCTCGCCCGCGGGGAGGGCGACCTGCGGCAGGTAGCGCGGGAGATCGAGGAGGCCACCGGCCGCCGCGCCCTGCCCCTGCCGCTCGACCTCGCGGACGAGGCGGCGCTGCTGGCCGCGGTGGATGCCACCGTCGCGGCCTTCGGGCGGATCGACGTCCTGGTCAACGCGGCCGGGACCGACGTGCCGGGGTCGGTGGAGGGGCTGGCGGTCGCGGACTGGGACCGGGTCCTCGCCGTGAACCTGCGGGCGCCGTTCGCGCTCGCCAAGGCGGTCTTCCCGCACATGCGGCGGGCCGGACGGGGCACCATCGTCAACGTCTCGTCCGTGGCCGACAAGCGCGGCTGGGCCAACGCGAGCGCCTACTGCGCCTCGAAGTTTGGGCTGACGGGGTTGACCCAGGCGCTGACGGCCGAGGGCAAACCCCACGGCATCCGCGCCTGCGTCCTCTACCCGGGCGGGATGGCCACCATCTGGGGCACCTGGTCGGCGGCCGACCGCGACGACCAGCCGCACGAGCTACCGCCGCCGACCCAGGCCCTCCCGCCCGCCAACGTGGCGGCCCTGATCGTCTGGATCGCCGCCGCCCCACGCGAACTCGTGCTCAACGAAGCGATCGTCAGCCCCCTGGACGAAGCCGGCTGGCCGTAGCCAAGCGCCGCAGCTGGGCGTGGCGGACGGGCTGCCTGCCTCGCGGCCGTCCCGCCTCGCGCCGCCGCCGCTCGCTCCCGTCCCTTCCCGGACCGAGGAGCGTGACGTGACGGGGGGAGGGTATCCACGAGATCCGCCCCGTCTCCGCCGAGGCCGCCAACCTTATGAAGAAGGGTGCTCGACCTCGGCTGGCGTC
The DNA here is from genome assembly GCA_902806335.1 of uncultured Thermomicrobiales bacterium. Classification (GTDB taxonomy): domain Bacteria; phylum Chloroflexota; class Chloroflexia; order Thermomicrobiales; family UBA6265; genus CADCWG01. The sequence goes on from CADCWG010000324.1 coordinate 11,709, forward strand.
AGTTCGAGGTGGACCGTCGTCAGGCGGCGCAGGCGGTGGAACAGCGGCACGGCCGCGCCCTGCAGGATCGGGTGCTTGCGGGCGATCGCCCGTCCGGCCATCGCCGCCGCGTCCCCCTCGAGCAGCCGCGCCCGGGCCCGAACCGCCGGTCCGGTCGGGCGGCCCCGGACGGTCGACGGGGCGACCTCGACCTCGGGGTTGTTCCGGATCCGCTTCAGCTTTCCCGCCGTGTGGTAGGTGCGGACGAAGGCCCGGTCGCCGTCGACCGCGATCGTGACCGGGGTGCCGACGGGCGTCCCGTCGCGGCGAAAGGTCGTCAGTAGCACCGTCCGCTGGCGGACGAAGGGCGCGAACACGGGGGCCGGATCGAGGCCCGCCGCCGTGCCCGCCGCCGTGCCCGCCGCCGTGCCCGTGGTCGCCATCGCTGCCGCCTCCCATGCTTGCCAATCCTCGCCGTCCCTGTCCACCAGACGGTCGCGCGACGACGGGCGTGACAGGCTGGCTGGATCGTGTCGTCTCGGCCAGACACGGGAGTGGAGTCCGATCCGGCCGGGCCGCGCGCGGTGTCCGACCTGGCGAGGACGACGCGGGACACCGTTGGGTCGGCCGGCGCCGCTGACGCCGCAGGTCCGCTCGCCCGCCGGCGCTCGGCCGTTGCGGGTGCGGGTGCGGGTGCGGTTGCGGTCGCGGTCTCGGGATTCCACTGCGGTCCTCGGGACCCCGCTGGCCGACGCGGTGGGGACGCCGACGGTTTCCGCTCCCCGCGCCGCGAGGGCGCGTGTCCGCGGCACCGCGGCGCCGATCCTGATCGGCGGGCGGGACCGCTTCGCCGGTCGCGGGTAGTTCTCCTGGCAAACCTTGCTCACACGCCGAGCACCCCTCGTTGGTCTCAGGTACCAGTGTTGGCCGCATCTGGTTGCAACCAAAGCGGTCGGGTCGGTGTTTCCATGGGCGGAGCCGAGGCCGGTTCCGGTGGCGACCGGCCGACGGCCGGGAACGGGAGCCGCGCGGCGGCGAGAGGAGGTGGGCGGTGGGAACGATGATCCCCAACGGCGGCCTGGCACCGCGGTGGTGACCGCGCCCGCGGCCGGACCCGTCGCGTCTCGCTCGGAGGGAGCGGCGGCCGATCCGGCCGACCTCGCCACGCGCCCGCACCGCCCGGCGGCGGACGAGGCGGACGCAACGGCCGCGGCGGCCGCGGCGGATGCAATGGACGCGGTGCTGCTGGCAGACCTGGCCGATGACCTCGACGGCACGTTCGAGCGACTCGTCCTCGCCTACCAGCGGCGGCTCTACGGGTTCGCCCTCCGCTACGCGGGAACCCCCGAGGACGCCGAGGAGATCGGCCAGGACGCCTTCGTCCGGGCCTACCGTGCCCTCGAGGGCTACGACGCGGCCCGGGTCCGCGACCTGGCCCTGCGCCCCTGGCTCTACCGGATCACCCTCAACGTGGCCCGCAACCGGGCGCGCCGCGTTCGCCCCCGCCTCGTCTCGCTCGACGGGTCGGGTGGCCCCGACGGGGAGCCCGGGGTGACGGTCGAGCCGGTGGCCGACGAGCGCGAACGGCCCGAGTCCGTGGTCGCCCGGGCCGAGGTCGACGTCGCCCTGGCCGCCCTGCTCGCCGCCCTGCCGCCGCGCTACCGGGCCGCGGTGATCCTCCGCCACGTCGAGGGGCTGGGCTACGAGAAGGCGGCCGCCGCGCTCGGCCAGCCGGTCGGCACCGTGAAGTCGAACGTCCACCGCGGCCTTCGCCTGCTGCGGGTGGCCCTGGCCGATCAGGACAACAACCGGGAGGTGGTGAGGTGATGCGCAGTCTCGATGGGTTCCACCCCGATGGGTTCGACGCATTCGCACGGCACGCCGTCGGCGCCGGCGACGCGGGGGAGGCGAACGACGATGCCCTCGTCGGGCGCCTGCGCGCGCTGGCGGAGGTCTCGGTGCCGGCCTCGCTGCTGCCGCGGGTCCTCGTCACGGCCGGGCTGGCCGGCGCCTACGCCCTCGTCGCCAGCCCGATCGGGCCGGTCTTCGTCGCCTACGGGGAGGACGGCGTCTCGTTGGTCCGTCGCGCCGCCGACGCGGCCGCGTTCGAGGCGGCCTTCCGCGCCCGCTTCGGCCGCCCGGCCCGGCCGGTCGACCGGCTGCCGGCGGCGCTGGCCCGCCAGGTCGCCGCCCACCTCGACGGCACGGGGCGCGGGGCGTTGCCGCTCGACCTCGGTGGGCTGTCGGTGTTCGAGCGGGCGGTGCTCGCCAAGGCGCGGGAGATCCCCCGCGGCGAGGTCCGCCCCTACGGCTGTGTCGCCCGCGAGATCGGCCGGCCGACGGC
>CADCWG010000325.1 GCA_902806335.1 uncultured Thermomicrobiales bacterium
AACGACGAAGGCGAGGACGAGCGGGACGGCGCCCCGCTCGTCCCGCGTCGCCATCACCGTCAGGTAGGTGCCGCCCACGGCGCCGAGAACCACGATCGCGGCGTTGGCGACCAGGACCTTGTAGAGCATCGGCAGCCGCAGCAGCCGGCGGACGGCCGTCGGCCCGGTGATCGGCGCGCTGCGGCGCGCGCGGGTCTTCCGTGTCGGGGCCGGAGCCTCCGCGACCGGTTCGTTGGCGAGGATCGACTGGCCCATCTCGCTCGCTCTCGACGCGACGGACCGGGATCGCCCCTGCCCACGGCCATTGTGCCGCACGACCCGAGCCCCCGATGAGGGTGGGCTACGCGTCGGGCGGGGGGGGCGGGTCCGCCACAGGGCACCACCCCGCGTCGGTGCCTCGCTCCCACTGGCGGAGGCGCCGGCGCCGGCGTCCGCCGTCCCGGAGCTACGGAGCGGGGAAGGCGCGCCGCGTGGGCGGCACGAACTCGGTGGCGAGGCAGTCCATCAGGACGACGTCCGTGACGCGATCGCCGCGCCGGTGCGCTTGGCGGCGGCGGCCGATCTCCTTGAAGCCGGCGCGCGCGTAGGCGCGGAGGGCGGAAGGGTTGTCGGCGAGGGTGTCGAGCAAGACGTTGTGGACGTTGAGCACGGCGAAGGCGTAATCGAGCACGAGCCGGGTCGCCTCGGTGCCAAGGCCCCGGCCGCGGCGGTCGACCTCGCCGATCGTGATCCCGAACTCGGCGGTGCGGTGGGGGTTCATCGAGTCCCGGACGTTGGCGACGCCGATCGGTCGGAGGTCGGGCAGCTCGTAGATCGCGAAGCCGACCCAATCCCGCCGCTCGCCGCGGATCAACGGTTCCCAGAACGCGGCGCCGGCTTCCAGCGATCGGGGGCGCGGCTCGTCCCCGCCGCGGTCGACGGTCGCGAAATCGTTATCCCAGCGGACGAGCAGCGGCAGCAGACCGGGGTGGAGCGGTCCCAGGGCGACCTTCTCGCCGAGGATGTTGACGATCGGGCGTTCCCCGATCTCGCCGGGGGGCGCGGTGTCGGACATCGGTTGAGAACCTCCGGGTCTCTGTCGGACGCGTCACGCCGCCGGCGCGACGCGTCGGTTGCCGTGGAGGGGGCTTTCCCCTCTCCTCCAAGATGCTAGGGCGCGGTCGACGGTGGCGCATCGAGCGATCAACTTAATCGCGGTGCGCGGGCCCTCCAACCCGGCTTCACCCCCGGATTCGGGCGCGTCCGACGAATCATTCCCGCTCCCGACGGCCCCTCCGCCGTCGAGCGGGGCAAACGGAGGCGCGGCGCCCCGAACGGGGACGACGGAGCGGCTCGCCGACAACCGATGACGGTGAGCGGTGCCATCCCCGTGGTGCGGCTTGGCCGGCGGGTTGCTGGACGCGCCGCACACGTTTTGCTTGCCTACGATGGCGGCCCGGTCGGTGCCCCCCGCCGCCCGAAGAGGCGCGCGGCAAGACCCGGTTTCTTGGGCGGTTCGGCCGCCGCCTCCAGACGACGGCGCACCGCCGGGTCGAGGCCCTTTCGGGTCGGGATCAGCACGACCGCGCCGGGTGGGTCGGCCTCCGGGGCCTCGGGGGTGACCACGTCGAGCGCCTCGTAGAGGCCGAGGCCGCGTTCGTCGGCGTAGGCCGTCGCCTCCAGGAGGAGGCCGAGGATCGCCACCCCGTCCAGCTCCGCCTCGATCAGGCGGCGGAGCAGGCGCTCCTCCCGCGCCGCCAGTTGGCGCCTCAGCTCCGGGACGAGACGGGCGGGGACGTGGGCACCGCCCATCGTCCCGGCGCCGAGGTCGAGGCGGATCGGCATCGCCCGGGACGCCGCGGTCGCCAGCCCGGCCTCGCCGAAGAGGCGCGAGGGGGGGCGCAGCAGCATCCCCATCCCCCGGTCGATCCGCGCCTCCCAGATCGACGGGCCGGCCCCCGCCAGCAGGAAGGTCGGGTGGGCCGTCGCCAGCACCTGCGCCAGGCCGAAGCTGACCGCGTTCGCCCCCGCCTCGTTCCCGGCGAGGGCGCGCGCATAGCCCCGCCGGGCGGCCGCGACCAGCCGGCTTGACCAGGCCGGGTCCGCCGGCACCAGCGCGCCCGCCTCCCCGTCGCCGACCACCGCCCGCGCGTAGCGAGCGACGACCTCCTGATCGAGCGGGTGCAGCGACGTCAGCTCCGGCATACGACCTCCAAAGGGCCCCGAGCGCCGAGAGCCGGGAACCGCTCGCCTCCCGCAAGCGCCGACGGCGTCCTGCCCGGTCGTCGCCCCGAGGGCCGGGGGACGGTGACCCGCCGCCGGGGTGCGGACGAGCCGCCGGGACAACGGCAAAGCGCCGGGGAGAAACGATCACGCACCGGCGGCGCGGGACCTCGCTCCCGCACCGGACGTCTCGGGTTGCCGGCCCACGCCCTCCCTCGCGAGATCGAGGGTTCCCCCGCTGGGCTACCCGTCGGTTCGGATCGCTCCGTGACGCGGACCCTGGACGTCGGCTCCTGCGTCAGTTCGGTCCGCGTGGGAGGGGACACGGTTAACCGGCACTCGGGAGCGGCGTCGTTCCCCCCTACTCATACATATCGTCGCGGGGGCATTCTGTGTCACGGTAAGCAGGATACGATTTGTTGCCCGCGCTACGAACCCCTCGGGGGTGGTCGTTGCCCCACCAGTCGGTGCCCGCCCGGAAGTCGCGCCTACTCCCCCTCGACCTGCTCGTAGACCTCCCGCGCCGGGAGACCGGCCGTGACCGCCTCCCCCCGGAAAAAGGCGCGGACGGCCTCCGGCATCGGCGTCGGCAGATCGACCGGGGAGACGAAGCGGTCGACGAGGGCGGCGCTGCCGGCGACGCCGAGGCGCCGCATGATCAGGTCGAAGCGGGGCGCCAGGTCGGCCATGATCCCCTCGCGCGTCTCGGCCGGCAGCTCCCAGAGGCGCCGCTTGAAGGGGCCGAAGGCGCGCTTGCGGGCGGTGTAATAGAACTGGGCATCCGTCTGGTCCGCCTTGCGCTCGTCGGCGTGGTTGGCGTCGAGGTAGGCGTAGATCTCCTGCTTCACGTCGTCGGGGAAGGCGGCGCTGTCGAAGATCTGGTTCTGGAAGGCGGTCGCGAGGTGGACCTCGACCGCGTTCGCCTCGGCAAAGCGGCCGAATGCCTCGTCCGGCAGGGTCGAGGCACCGTGCTGGACGGCACCGCCCAGACTGTGCGCCTTGGCCGCCGCCGAGAGCTCGGCCAGGGTGTCGAAGTCGACGGCGACCTCCTGGATCGTGCCGTCCGGGAGGACGACACCGCCGTGGCTGGTGCCGGTCTGGACGCTGATCTTGCTGATCCCCGGCAGGTCACGCCCGGCCTGCTCGGCCTGCGTTGCCAACTCGGCGACGTAGCGCTCCATGAAGCCGTGCAGATCCTCGACGGTGGAGTTCCGGGCGCCGACCTCGCCGATCTCGCCGCCGACGGAGATCGTCAGCCCGGCCGGCTCCAGCTCCCGGATCAGGCGCGTCATCTCCGCCGTGTGACGGGCGTTCAGGGTCTGCTGGTCGGCGACGGTCGGCAGGTCGAGATCGACGATCGTCGAGGCGTCGACGTCGATGTTGCCGTAGCCGGCGGCGATCGCCTCCGCGATCAGCTCGCGCAGGCCCCGGATCTCCGCCTCCGGGTCCTGGAGGTACTTCTTGGCGTTGATCTGGAAGTGGTCGCCCTGGACGAAGACCGGGCCCCGGTGGCCCTCCTTGATCGCGGCGGCGAGGGCGTTGGCGGCGTACTCGGCGGGGCGCTGCTCGGTGTAGCCCATCTCGGAGCGGGCGAGCTCGAAGAGGACGATCTTAGCGTCGTTTGCCCGCGCGGCGCGGAAGATGGTCCGCATCACGTCGTAGGCGAGACCGCGGACGTTGATCGCGGGCGCGGTCGCGTTGGCGTACTCGCCGCGGCCGGCCGCGAGATAGAGGTCGTGGATCGAGGCGGGGAAGGCGCCGAGGCGGGGGGCGGCGGCGCGGATCAGCCACCGGCTGGCCCCCTTCGCCGGCTCCTCGCCGAGGACGGCGGTCCGGATCAGGCGGTCGATCAGGTCGCCGCGGAAACCGGCCGCGTCCTCGATCTCGACCGTGTCGCCCTCGACGCGGGCGATGCCGGCGAGGGCGTCCTGGAGCTCGCGGACGTTGGTGAAGGGTGCGCCGGTGGTGGTCGTGGTCGCGGTCATCGCTCGCCTCCCTGCGGGGTGCGCCGGCCATCGGAGCCATATCGAGCAGGCTATCAGATATCGACGTCCGAGCGCGTCGCCCACGGACGCGACGACGCCCCGCGGCGCCGGGTTCCGGAGAACCGCGGGCCGCGGGGCGTCGGTCACGGGGGGCCGGGTCGCCGGCCCCCCCCGCGCGCTTACTGAACGATCAGGGTGCCCTTCATCAAGGCCTTGTGCCCCGGCACGTTGCAGTAGAACTCGTACTCCCCGGGCGCGGCGTCGGCCGGGATGGTGGCCTCGACCGTCTGCCCGACCGGCATGTCGACGTCGACCTTCAGCGCGTCGACGGCGAAGTTGTGCGGGCTCGCGCCCTCGTTCGGCAGGGTCACGACCGCACCCGGCGCGACCGTCAGGGTGATGTCGGCCGCGGCGCTGTCGACGCCTTCGTACTTCCACCCGATGTCGTAGCCGATCAGGTTGATCGGCCCGGCCGGGGCGGCGGCGGCCTGCTCCGCCGGCGGCGCGCCCGCGGGAGCGCCCCACTCGGCCAGGACCTGGATCAAGACGTTTCGGTTCGGTCGGTTCTGCTCTGCTCTGTGCCGCGTCGCACGTCGCCCGGACCCGCCCGGGCCGCGCGACCCTGGGCCGCCGTCGGTTTGGCGCCGAGTCTAGCAGACCCCCGCCTGGCCCCCCCCTCGAATCGGTCGGCCGCGCGACAACCGGCGGGGTGGGCAAGGTGCTCACCGCCGTAGCTTGTACGTGGCCCGGGCTCGTCTCGGGTGTCGCCCGGGACGCGCGCCGCTCAGACGGACGGCGTCGCGCCCATGGTCGGGGCGCCGGTGGCGGCCGCGAGCCGGTCGAAGAAGTCGGGGAACGTCTTGGCGACGCAGCCCGGGTCCAGGATCCGGACCCCCGGCGCCCGCAGCGCCGTCACCGCGAAGCTCATCGCCATCCGGTGGTCGTCGTAGGTGGCGACGTCGGCCGGCGTGACCGGCGCCGGGTGGACCGTCAGCCCGTCCGGCCGCTCCTCGACGCCCTGGCCGAGGCGACGCAGCTCGGTCGCCAGCGCCGCCACGCGGTCGGTCTCCTTCAGCCGGGCGTGGCCGATCCCGCGGATCGTCGTCGGCCCGGCGGCGAAGGGGGCGATCGCCGCCAGCGTCTGGGCGGTGTCGGAGATGCCGTTGAGGTCGAGGTCGACGCCGCGCAGCGCGCCGCCCGGCGGTCCGACGACCTCGACCTGGTCGGCCCCGACGGTGACCGTCGCGCCCATCGCCCGGAGCGCGTCGACGAAGCGGAGGTCGCCCTGGGTCGAGCCGGCGCCCAGCCCGCGGACGCGGACCCGGCCGCCGGTGACCGCCGCCGCGGCGAAGAAGTAGGACGCGTTCGACGCGTCGGGCTCGACCGCGTAGGCACGACCGCGGTAGCGCTGGCCCGGCGCGACGCGGAAGGTCCGCCAGCCGACCTCGTCGAGCACCACCTCGACGCCGAAGGCGCGCATCACCGCCGCGGTCAGCGGCATGTACGGCTTGGAGACGAGGTCGCCGACGACCTCGAGGTCGACCCCCGCCGCGGCGTAGGGTGCCGCCAGGAGCAGCGCCGAGAAGTACTGGCTGCTCTGGTCGCCGGCCATCGCCACCCGGCCGCCGGGCAGACCGGAGGCGCGGACGACCACCGGCGGGCAGCCGGTCCCGGCCTCGCTGCGGGCGTCGGCGCCGAGCGCGGCCAGGGCGTCGAGCAGGGGCCGGATCGGACGCTGGCGCATCCGGGGCACCCCGTCGAGCCGGTAGACCCCCCGCCCGAGCGGCAGCGCGGCGGTCAGGAAGCGGGCCGCCGTCCCCGCGTTGCCGACGAAGAGGTCGGCCTCGGCGACCGGGAACGTGCCGCCGCCGCCTCGCACCGCGAACCGGGCGCCCGGCTCGTCGCGCTCCACCCGGATGCCGAGGGCGTTGAGGGCGCCGGCCATGTACCGGGTGTCGTCGCTGTGGAGCGCCCCGGTGAGCTCGGAGTCGCCGTCGGCCAGCGCGGCGACGAGCAGGGCGCGGTTGGTGATGCTCTTCGAGCCGGGCACGACGACGTCGGCGTCGATCGGGCGGCTGACGGTGGGGACGGCGAGGACGTCGGTCATGGGGCCCTCGGGGCGATAAGGCGGCGAGGCGGCGAGGCGGCTAGGAGTCGGCTCGGGTGGGCATGGCCTGGTGCAACCGCTTGATCGGGCCACGAAGCAGCCGCCCCACTTCCGCGGATCGCTCCAGCAGCGGTTCGAGCGTCGCCGCGTCGAGGTAGCCCAGGCGACCAGCCAACAGGAGATGCGTCTCGATCTCACAGAGGGAGCCATGGGCGATCGACACGTGGTGGAGGTACTCCCGAACACCGCTCCGACCTTTCCCTTCCGCGATGTTGGCGGGAACGGACACCGCCGCACGCCGGGCTTGGTTGGTCAGCCCGAACTGCTCTTCCTTTGGCCAGTCCCGCGATGCCTCATACACCATACCGACGAGGTCCATCGCCCGCTGCCAGGCGACCAAGTCTCGGTACCCACGATCCCTCGCGTTCCCACCTTCGCCCATGCCGCCTTGCCGCCCTACACCACAAAATGCCCGTCGCGCAGGAAGGGCTGGCCGTCGACCTCGGCCGCGCCGCCCTGGCGCAGGTCGCAGATCAGGTCCCAGTGGATCGCGCTGCGGTTCGTGCTGCCCGTCTCGGGGTAGCCGCTGCCGAGCGCCAGGTGGACCGTGCCGCCGATCTTCTCGTCGAAGAGGATGCTCTTGGTGAAGCGGTCGATGCCGAAGTTGGTGCCGAAGGCGAACTCCCCCAGGAATCGGGCGCCCTCGTCGGTGTTGAGCTGGCGGAGGAGGTACGCCTCGTTCTGGGCCGCGCTCGCCTCGACGACCTTGCCGTCCTCGAAGCGGAGACGGACATCGACCACCTCGCGGCCGGCGACCACGACCGGGAACGAGAAGCGAACCCGGCCCGACGCGCTCGTCTCGACCGGCCCGGTGAAGATCTCGCCGCTCGGGAAGTTGCGGCGCCCGTCGGAGTTGATCCAGGTCCGACCGGCGATGTTCACCGTCAGGTCGGTGTCCGGGCCCGTGAGGCGGATCTCCCGCTTGCCGGCGAGCCAGTCGATCAGGCGCTGCTGCTCCGTCGCCGTCGCCCGCCACGCCGCGGCGGGATCGGGCTGGTCCAGCTTGCAGGCGCGGTAGACGAACTCGGCGAACTCGTCCGTCGCCATCCCGGCGTCCTGGGCGTAGGCATCGGTCGGGTAGAGCGTCAGCGTCCAGTCGAGGCTGCCTTCGGCGGCGCGCTGCATGGAGGTCTGGAGGAGCTCGCCGCGGGCCCCCTGGAACACCGCCTGCCGGGCCGGGTCGACGCCCGAGGCCGCCTTCGTGTTCGTCTCGGCGAGCACCTGGATCATCACGTCGGCCTGCTCGCGGACGAAGCGCTCGATCGGGGTGACCCGGGCGAGTTGCTCCTCGTTCCCGAGCGCGAGCAGATCGGCGGCGGCCCCCGGCAGCGTCGGCACCAGCACCGGGTGGCCGCCGCGGCGCAGCACCTCGCGGTAGATCGCCCGCAGCAGCGGCGCGGCGGCGGTGCCACCGACGATGGCCACCGTCTGGCCCGGCTTGACCTCGACGGAGTAGCCGACCAGCACGCTGGCCCAGGCTTCGAGGCGGGAATCGGCCACGGCCGGACGCTCCTTTCGACGGGATGGGCTGGGTGAGGCGCCGCGGTTATACCACGCCGCCCGGCGGGTAATCGCCGCGCCCGGTCCCCGGGAGCGCGGCGCTGCACCGCTTGACAGCCGGCGAGCATCCGCCCACCCTGGCCCGGTCGGTGACCGGTGGCGTGGCGGGAGGACGGCGTGGCGGACGGACAGGCAACACAGGCGATCGTGCGGTACCGGCGGGGCGGCGGCGGAGCCGCCTACGGCCTGGTCGTCGACGGCGCCCTCCACGCCGCGACCGGTGACCCGTTCGCCGGGGAGCTGACCCCGGGCGCCGAGCTGGGCGGCTACGACGACCCGGCCGCGGCCGGCCTGGAGCTGCTGCCGCCGGTCGAGCCGTCCAAGGTCGTCGCCGTCGGGCTCAACTACCTCGACCACCTGACCGAGGACGCGCCCGGGTTCCAGCGGCCGGAGACGCCGATCCTCTTCCTCAAGCCTCCGTCCTGCCTCGTCGGGCACGGCGCGGCGATCGTGCTGCCCCATGGCGCCGAGCAGGCCGAGGCCGAGGCCGAGCTGGCCGTCGTGATCGGCCGTACCGCGCGCTACGTCCGCCGCGAGGACGCGTATGCCCACGTCCTCGGTCTGGCCTGCGCCAACGACGTCTCGGCCCGCGACTACCAGTTCCGCGACAACCAGTGGGCGCGGGCCAAGGGGTTCGATACCTTCGGCCCGCTCGGCCCGGTGGTCACGGGGCTCCGCGCCGACGACCTCGCGATCGCCTGCAACGTCAACGGGACGACGGCCCAGGACGCCCGGACGAGCCTGCTCCTCTTCGACGTGCCGACGCTGATCGCCTTCGCCAGCCGGGTGATGACCCTCCACCCCGGCGACGTGCTGATGACCGGCACCCCCGCCCACCCGCCGCGCCTCGCGGTCGGCGACACCGTCGAGGTCGCCATCGAGGGGCTGCCCCCGCTGCGCAACCCGTGCGTCGCCGAGGACCTCCCGGCCGGCATCGCCGCCCGGGCCATCGACGACGTGGGGTAGCGGCGCGTCACCTGCCGTGCGCCGTGCGCCGTGCGCCGTGCCCGGTTCGCCCCGTCCCGACGCCGCCCGCGACCGGACGCGATTCTCGCGGTCGTCGCCCGGATGCCGCGCTTGGGGAGCACGTGACGGACGACGACGCCTCCAACTCGCCCGGTGACGACGGCGCCGGCGCGGCGGTCGGCGCCGCCGGCCTCGCCCGCTTCCTGCGGCGGGTCGGGCGGCTGAAGCGGCTGCCGCGGACCGGCTGGCTCGACCGCGGCGTCCCCCCCGCGGACACCGAGTCGGTCGCCGACCACTCGTTCCGGACGGCCCTGCTCGCCTGGCTGGCGGCGGCCGGACGGCCGGACCTCGACCGCGACCGCGTCCTCGTCCTGGCGCTGCTCGACGACCTGGCCGAGGCCGAGGCCGGCGATCCGCCCCCGTACGATCCGGCCGACCTGCCCCCCGCCGGCGACGCCGGCGGTGCCCCGGGCGATGCCGAGCGGCGACGCGCCTTCCTCGAACGGCGGCAGGTCCGCAGTCTCACCCGGCAGGCCGCCAAGCGCGCCGCCGAGGCCGCCGCGATGACCAGCCTGCTCGCCGACCTGCCGCCGCCACTCGCCGCGGAGATGGGCGCGCGCTGGGCGGAGCTGGAAGACGGCGCGACGCCCGAGGCCCGCTTCGTGAAGCAGGCCGACAAGCTCGAGACCTACCTCCAGTCCCGCGAGTACCGCGCCGCCGACCCCTCCCGCCCCGTCGCCTCGTTCGCCGCCGAGGTCGCCGAGGTCGTCACCGACCCGTCGCTGGCCGCCCTCCGCGACGCCGTCAGCAGGATGGAGACCGACGGCGCCGGAACGGACCCGTAGGGGCGCGATTCATCGCGCCCGCCCCGCCCTACGCCTCCGGGAAGTCGAACTCGAGCAGGAGGAGGTCGCCGGCGACGAGGGGGACGGCCTCGACGAGGTAGGCGAAGTCGTCGCTCCCCGGGTCGGGTGTCCCGGCGGTCGGGGTCGCCTCCGCGGCGGCGCCGACGGCGAGCGTGACCGTCGGCGAGGCGTCGGGGCGGTCGATCCCTTCGGCGAGGAGGGTGAACGGGTAGTCGCCCTCGCCGTCCCTGGTCATCCGGCCGCGCAGCTCGCGGCTGTCCTCCTCGGCCCCTTCGACCGGGGCGTAGGACGCGATCGTCGTGCTCTCGAGCGTCAGCCCCTCGCCCTCCCAGCCCGGGTCGGACCAGCGGACGCGGCCGAAGAAGAGCACCTCGTCGCGGTCGGCGAGGGCGAAGCGGGAGCCGGAGACGGCGAACGTGGCCTGGCCGCCGTCGACCTCGACCGTCCCGCCACCGGCGAGCCCGCCGCCGCTGCCCACGGAGTTCCTCTGCACGGCGGCGGTGGCGCCGGCGGGGGCGCCGCGGAAGCTGCCCGCGGCCACGAGCGCCGTGGCCGCCCCCAGCGCCGCGCGCCGGCTGACCCGACCTCGTCGTGTCGTCTCTGCCGTGTCCATGGTGCCCTCTCCTCGCTGGACCTGACGCCGAGCCGCGCCGTCGTGGCTCCCGCCCGCCGCGCGGCCTTGCCGTTCTGGCGCGAACCGTGAACCCGCGAGGCGCCCGCGGGCTACGCCCGTCCGCCCCATCCCGCCTGGAGGCGTCCGCGCCGCGGGGCCGGCCCGCGGTCGCGTCACCCGCATCCGCGACGCGGCAAACGCCTCGGCGGTTCAATCGATGGTGCCCGGGTGGCGGTCGACCATCTCCCGCGCGAGCGCGAAGGCCCGGTCGTAGAGCCGCTCCGCCCGCGCGAACGCCGCCGTGCGGTCGGCGTCGTCGACGAGCCCGAGCTCGCCCAGGAGCGTGGCCCGGCGCCGCGCCAGTTCCGGCTTGACCTCCTCCGGCCCGTCGGCCAGCACGACATCGGTCGTGCCGACGGCGAACGCGACCACCCAGGCCATCGCCTCGCGGTGGAAGCCGTCGCGGAGCATGCCGCGGGCGGACTCGACGAAGTAGGGCCGCAGGTGGCGGTGGAGCTTGTGCTGGAACGGGTGCGGCGTCCTCCTGACCGCGACCGCCAGGTCGAAGGTCTCCGCCGCCTCCCCCAAGGTTCGCTCGACCAGCGCCGGGGTGACGTACTGGACACCCTGCACGGCGAGCATCTCCTCGTGCAGGTCGAGCCGATCCTGGGCGGCGAGGACCTCGCGCAGGTGGACCAGCATCCGGCCGCCCATCCGCGGCGGGGCGAGCGTCGCGACGTTGAGCGCGGCGGCGACGAAGGTGGCCGAGTACCCGAGGATCAGGGCTTCGCCCGACGCGCCCCACGCCGCGGCGACCATCGGCCGCAGCGCCAGCGCGTCGGCGAGCCCGGCCCGCTCGTGGTCGATCCGGGCATGGACCCAGCGCCGGCGCGGGTAGTCCCGGACGACCTCGTCCCGCAGGTCGCGCAGCAGGCCGCTCGGATCGTGGAGCAGGCTGTCGACGGTCAGGTGGTACGCGATCTCCGGGTTGGCGAGCACCGCCGCCGCGGAGCGGTACTCGGCGACGGACTTCAGCCCGGCCTCGATCGCGAGGCCACCGGCGGACACCTCGAGGATGGGCGGGAACGGCCCGGCGGGGAGCAGGGCCGGGCTGTCCTCGTCGAACACGAGGTGGACATCGACGTCCTTGTGGGACGGGAACGGTGCGTCGTCGGGCATCGTCGTCAGCCCGCCGACGAGGTGGGCCGCGCGGAGCCCGGGCCACTGGTCGAGGTTGACCGCGACCCACTCCCGGGCGACGTCGCGGGCTTGCCTTGCGTCCATCGTCGGTTCTCCCGATCCCCGGATCGAGCTCCCCATGGGCCTCCCCGGGGGCCGTCACGCTTCGTCAATCGGTCGACCGTTCGGCGGGCCCGGGACATCGGTCGCGTGGGGGGCCGCGCGGCGCGGGGCGGCCGGGCGGTCAGGAGACCGCCCGGCCGCCGTTATCGGGGCCGCCGCGTCCGCTCCGGGCCGCCCACCCGGCCCCGCTAGTAGTCCGAGTCGGGCGTCGGGGTGTACTCCGGCGCCGGCGTGTACTCCGGCGTCGGGGTGTTCGCGGGCGCCTTGGTGGCGGCGTAGTCGTCGTCCGGTGCCGCGTCGGCGGCGTACTTCTTGGCGTAGACGTAGCCGTCGGTGCCGGTGTAGAGCAGGGTGTAGCCGTCGCCGTCGGCGTAGGCGTACGGCTCGTAGGCGTAGTTCTCGCCCAGGTCGACCCACTCCTCGCTCCACGTGCCGTCGTAGCTGGCGTAGTAGGCGTGGCCGTCCTCGCTGGTGTAGACCGCGTGGAGCGCGCCCTCGTGCTCGTAGACGCTCGGCTGGTTGGCCAGCGGCGCCGGGGCCTCGCTTGGCGCGGTGTCCCACCCGGACCAGCCCTCGCCGTCGAAGGCGTTGTAGGTCGGGACGCCGTCGGCGGTCACCGCGTAGGCGTGGAGCTGCTCGCCCTCGCTGTAGCCGACCGCGTACGGCGACTGGGCGTACTCGTAGCCGTCGCCGGGGAGGGCCTTGGCGCCGGTCCAGACCTCGCCGTCGTAGCGGTTCCAGTAGACCTTGCCGTCCTCGCCCGTCCAGAAGACGTTCTCGTAGCCGCCCCACGCGACGGCGTGGGGCTGGTACGCGGCGGCGGTGGCGTCGTCGCTGACGGCGGCCCAGGCGGTCCACTCGGTGCTGTCGTAGGCCTTGTGGTAGAGGGTGCCGTCGTCGGCGGTCCCGTAGAGGTGGACCTGGTCGCCGTAGACATCGGCGTAGGGAGCCTCGGGGAAGCGGTAGTCGCCGCTCTGGTCCCGCCAGCCGGCCCACGCCTCGCCGTCGTGCCGGTTCGCGTAGACCTTGCCGTCCTCGCCGGCGTAGAAGACATGGCGGCTATCGGCGTAGTCGACCGCGGTCGGCTGCCCCTTGAAGGCGGTCGGCTGGTCGCCCATCGCCTGCCAGTCGCCCCAGGCGCCGTCGGCGTATGCGCTGTAGTAGGCGTTGCCGTCCTCGCCGGTGGCGAAGGTCCAGACATACCGCTCGCCCTCGGACTCGTAGGGGAGAGCGTAGGGGCCGGCGGCGTAGGAGTAGGTGTCGGCCGTGTCACCCCCGACGGGGGTCCCATCGGCGAAGTCGCCCGCCGCGAGCGTGGTCAGGCTGCCGGTCGCGGCCACCGCCGCGGCGAGCGCGAGACCCGCGACCGCGCGCCGGGCGCGGCGATAGTCGGACAACAGGTCCAGGCGGTTCAGGGACGGTCGCATCGTCGGTATGCTCCTCACTCGTCGCCTCCGGCACCCCAGGGCGGGGCGCCGGCTGATCGACCCAGCGACGCGGGGGCTCCCCGACGAGCCGCCGCGCGGGGGAAGGGCGTCGGGCCGTCCCCCTGCCGACCGGGTTGGACTGGGCGGCGGTCGCCCGCCGTCGGACCCCTGGGGAGCGCCAAGCCGTGGGCGGACCCGCCGTGGGCGGACCCGCGGTGGGCGGACACGCCGCGCCGGACGCGGCGAAGCCGGCCGTCGGCGAGCGACTCGCGCCTGGATCGTCCCGGTTCCCTGGGGTCGTGCGACCATCATGGGGCAGCGCGGCGGGGAGGGCATCCGCAGCATTGCTGATTCCGCGGCCGGTCCCGTCGGGACCCGGCCACAGCGGCAGGCCGGCAGCATTGCGGTGCCGCGGCGTCAGGGCGTCAGGGCGCCAAGCGGAAACCGGCGACCACTGTGGTTTTCCATAGAACCGCCCGGCCCGCTTCAGCCGGCTTCGTGCCCGAGCCTCTGGCCTCGGGGCTCGCCCCGGGCGGGCGCGGGGACGACCAGGCCCCGGGTCGGTCTGGCGATCACCCGGATTCGGTAGCAGACGGGTCGGCGGGGTCGACCAGGCCGTGCTGGACGGCCCAGACCGAGAGCTCGGTCCGGTTCGCGGTCCCGGTCTTGGCGAGCAGGTGCCGGACGTGGCTGTGGACCGTGCGGGGGCTGACGAAGATCGCGTCGGCGACCTGGCGGTCGGCGAGGCCGCGGGCGACGAGGCGCAGCACGCCGGCCTCGCGCTCGGTCAGGCCGGCCGGCAGCGCCGGTGCCCCGGCCCGGCCGGAGGCCCCCGCGACCGCGTCCCTGGCGGCCCGCGCTCGCGCTTCCCAGTTGGCCATCCCGAGCCCGGCGAAGGCCGCCGCGGCGCCGTCGAGCAGCGCCGTGGC
>CADCWG010000326.1 GCA_902806335.1 uncultured Thermomicrobiales bacterium
GACCGGGGACGGCGCGTCGCCGGTCTCACGTCGCGGGGGGGCCGACCGCGGCGCGGCGCGCAGCGCCTCCAGCGCGGCCGCGGCGGTCGCCGGGTCGTCGTCGACGGCCGCCGCCCGGAGCCCACGGGCGAGGCGCATCGCCTCGTCGGCCGGCAGGTTCTCGGCGACGATCGTCTCCCGCAGCGCGGTCTGGGGCGCGGGAGGCAGACCCTGGAGCGCCCGGCTCTGCTTCTCGCTCAGGCGCCCGGCCCGGATGTCGTCCTGGGCCTCCTCGGGCAGCTTGGTCGTCCCCAGCAGCTGGAAGAGGCGGCTGCGGCGGATGCCGACCGTCTCGGCGACCTGCTCCCAGGGCGCGTCGCCGAGCTGCCCCTTCAGCGCCCGCAGCGCCGCCGCCCGGTCGACCGCGTTCAGGTCGTCGCGGACGATGTTCTCCATCAGCTGCTGGACCAGGCGCCGGTCCTCGGGCACGTCGCGGACGACGGCCGGGATCGCGGCGAGGCCGGCGAGGCGGGCGGCGCGCCAGCGGCGCTCGCCGTGGACCACGACGTAGGTGTCGCGGGCGGCGTCGTAGCGGACCGCGATCGGCTGGAGGACGCCCTCGACCCCGATGCTGGCGGCGAGCTCCTCCAGCCGCGTCTCGTCGAAGGTCTTGCGGGGCTGCTCGGGGTCGGCCTCGATCCGGTCGAGCCGGATCTCTTTGGCGGTCGGCAGGTCGCTGACCCCGACCGCCTGGGGCCGGTGGTCGGCGAAGAGGGCGTCCACGGTGAACCGCCGCCGCCGCGCCGCGGTCGAGGACGGCGCCGACGTCCCGGCGTCGTCCGGCCCCGCGCCGGGGCGACCAACCGTGTCCACCTCGCCTGGCCGCGCGCCCGACCTAGGCATGGGCGTCCTCCGAGCGCGCGACCTCCCCGACGATCGCCTCGGCCCCGACCGTGAGCGGCGCGGCCGCCGTCCCCTGGGGTGTCCCCGCCCTGGTCTGGCCGTCCGCGTTGATCCCGTCGCCCTCGTCTCCCGCCCGTTCCAGCCACGCCCCGACCTCGCGGTAGGCCGCGGCGACCGAGGAGCGGGGCATGTAGTGGAGGACGCTGGTCCGTTCGGCGGCCGACTCGGCCGAGCGCACCGAGAGCGGGATCGACGGCAGCAGCGCCAGGTCGGGGAACTGCTCGGCCAGCGCCACCAGCATGTCGGCCGCCAGCCGGGAGGAGTGGTGGACCTTGGTCGGCAGGAAGCCGAGCACCCGCAGGCGGGGGTTGAGCCGGCGGACGCGGGCCACGGTCTCGAACAGCCGGCGGAGCACCATCAGCGAGAGCGGGTGGGGCTCGATCGGGATGACCAGCTCGCTCGCGGCGATCAGGATGTTGATCGAGAGCACGTTCAGCGCCGGCGGCGCGTCGATCAGCACCAGGTCGTAGGCCGACAGGTCGGCCGCGCGGAGGCGGTAGTCGAGCTGCCGCTCCCGCTCGAGCACGCTCAAGAGTTCGAGTTCGGCCGCGGCGAGGTCCGGGTGCGACGGCACCAGGTCGACCCCGGGGATGGTCGTCGGGACGACCACCTCGGCGAGCCCTAGGCCCTCCTCGAGCAGCAGGTCGTAGACCGAGACCGCGAGCGCCGCGACGTCGACCCCGGTCGCCATCGTCAGGCTCGCCTGGGGGTCGAGGTCGATGGTCAGCACGCGCCGGCCGCGCTCGGCGAGCGCCGCGGCGACGTTGAGCGTGCTGGTGGTCTTGGCGGTGCCGCCCTTCTGGTTGAAGAACGCGACGACGCGGGTCATCGGCGTGGCCCCCAGGGAGTGCCGGCTCGGGGCGACCTGTACGTACAGCTCCGACAGCCTACCACGCGCCACGTGCCGCGGACAACTCGCCCCCGTCCGGCATGCTCTGTTGTCCGCCGAGCCGCCGGGGAGAGGGGCGTCTCGGCGGCGGCGCGTCGGCCCGGCGACAGCGCATGTGGGTCCCGGCCGCCCCGCGACTCGCAGGGATGTCGAGCGCCGCCCACACCTGCCCGCCCCCGCGCGGCCCAGATCCGCGCATAACCCGACCCGCTTGGTCCCTCGGCAGTTGTCCGCACATCGGTGCGGCGGGGATCGGTCGGTCGGCGGCGCGAGGACGCGACCGGAGCGGGCCGGGGCCGGTCGGGGCGATGTCGCGGCCGAACGGTGGTACAAGGCCCGCGATCGCCATCGCGTGGTGCCGCAGGGGTCATGCGGGATCCGGCTGATCAACGCAGGCTTCGCCCGGCCGGTCCGCGGTCGGCTCCGTGCCCGGGCCGCTGACCTCGGGTCGTGCCCCGGGCGACGCCGCCGCGCGCTCCCAGATCACCACCGAACGGACGTATCCCGTAGCAGAGGTGACCCGTCCGGCCGGCACCCCCGACGGTGCCGCTGACCATCCGACCCACGGCTCCCTCGCCGGTGCCTAGGGCGTATCTTCAAACGTCGCTCCACCCTCACCGGTGGTCCGGAGCCGGTCTCCAACGGCCACTCGCGGCCCACCGGACGGCCGCAGCGGGGCCGCCCGGCGCGCGCCAGAGCCTACCCGGATCGGTTTGAAGACACGCCCTAACGTCACTCCGGCGACCGGGGCCCCATCGCGGGCCGTCCCGGACCCGCGGACCGCCGCGATCGCGGCGGACGCCGCGGGATGGTCGCGCCCCTCCTTGGCCCGACCCGTGCCTCCCTCGGCGCACGGGGGCACCCTCGGGTCCGCCTCGGACTGACCGGTGCGCGGCCCGATCGGTGGCCGGGTCAGGGCGCGAGTGCCTCCCAAACGGCGCAGCGCCCGCACGAGGCAGAAGGCGGCGAGCGGAGGGATCCCCCTCGACCAGCCGAGGGCCTCGGCGTAGCGCAACCCCTCGTGGGCCGCCTTGATCGGCGCGAGGGCGAGGGCCAGGTCGCACGCGCGCCGGCGCGCCGCCGCGGGACCCCAGGCCGCCGGCAGGGCGTCGAGGTAGGCGTCGCGGACCGCGCGCTCGGTCGCACCGAGCGGCCGGCCGTTCGCCTCGGGGTGGTTGAAGGCTTCGGGTAGGTCGTCGTCGGCCGCGGTCGTGGCCCGACCCGCGCCCTCGGTGGCGCCGAGCGCCCGAGCGTCCAGGGCCCAGGCATCGACCAGCAGCCGGTCGAGCGAGAGCAGCCCGCAGCCGCGGGTCGCCTCCTCCCAGTCGTAGACCAGCGTCGTCCCGTCCGGTCCGACCACCGCGTTGCCGGCGTGGAGGTCGACGTGGTCGACGGTCTCCGGACCGCCGGCCGCGGCCAACTCGTCGGCCCAGGCCACGGCCTGTGACCGACGCGCCGCCAGGCGGGGGATCAGGTCGTCCGGCACGCCGAACCGCCGGCCGAGCGCCCCGTCGTCCTCCGCCCAGGTGGCGCGGTGCTTGGACGTCGCCTCGTCGAGCACCGCGTCGAGCATCGCCGGCAGGTCGGTGGGGAGAACCGACGGCGTCCCGGTCGCGGCGAGGGCTCCGGCCGGGAGCGCGGCGACGGCGCCCTGGATCGCGGCGACCGTGCGGGCGAGGGCGACGAGCGCGGCCGGGTCCCGCCGACGTTCGATGGTCTCCCCCGCGAACGGTCGGAACAGCATCCGCGTCTGGCCGCCGGTCCGTTCGTCCCAGGCGAGCAGCGCGGGGACGCGCCCGGGTGCCGCCCGCCCGAGCAGGGCGTAGAGGCGCGGCGCGTAGGCGAACCGCGGCAGCGCCGCGACCTTGAGCACGACCACGACCTCGGATCCGACACCGTCGGCCGCCGTGTCTCGGTCGGCGACCTGGGATGCCGGGGCGTGCCGACGCCGCACAGCCGTGGCGCCCCGCGGGCCGGCCGCGGACGGGCTTTCCTCGCCGTCCTGCCCGTCCCGCCCGTACTGCCCGCCGTCTCCGGGGGTGGCCGCGCCGACCGGCGGAGCGACGGCGAATGCGGCCGTCGCGCCCCACCCCTTCGCCTGGTAGACGCGGGTCGGGCCGGTCACCGCCGGGGTGCCGGGCAGGACCGGCCGGATCCAGGCCCGCGCCCCCGCCAGGTCGAAGCGGTCGTCGGGCCAGGCCATCCCGTCGGCCGCGGCAAGGCTCGCCGTGCCGCCGGGCGATCCAGGGGCGACGGTCGGCTCGGCGGCGTCGGCCATTGGCGTCTCCTGGTCGCTGGTCGCTGGTCGCTGGTCGCTGGTCGCTGGTCGCTGGTCGCTGATCCGGGCTCGGGGTGGTCACCGGGGCTTCGCCGTCCCCGTCGGCGGCCGGCCGTCGGCCGGCGTCGCCCCCCGAGCGCAGGGACAGCGTCGCCCCCGGCACCACCTGCGATCGGGCGACGATTGCGTGAGGGGGTGAGCCGGGCCGTGGCGGTGGAGGGGCGACGGGCCGGGCCAGGAGGCCCGGCCCGTCACCGGGTGGGCCGAAGGGGGGAGGGATCGGCGGACCGGTGTCGCCGGGCGGCCCGCGCCGTCTGAAAGAAGAGCATCCCACCCAGCACGAAGATCGGATCCCACAGGAGCAGGTGCCAGCGGACGGCTCCGGCTCCCAGGACCTCCGGCGTCCGCCGGAGGCCGGCGACCATCAGGCCGTGGTCGACTAGGTTGGCCAGGCCGTAGCTGGTCAGGATCGCCGCCACGGCCCAGACGGCGACGAGCATCGGCCGGCGGGGCACCGCCCGGCCCCAGCGCCGAACGGCCGCCAGGGCGAGCAGGCCCGCCAGCACCTTGAGGACACCGGTGCCGAAGACGAATGCCGGGTTCCCAGCGAGGGGGATCTCCTCGACCCGGGCGGCGATCGTGTCGAGCCCGGCCGTCCCGCCGAGCGCCCAGTAGAAGCTCGGCACCGCGAACGCGATCGCCCAGGCGAACGCCGCGTCGGCCCACCCCGCCGCCGGGAGCGACCGGGCACCGCGCCCCACCGCTATCCCCACCGCGCCTCCCCGGTCACAACTCGCCCCGCACGAACTGGCCGAGGATGGCCGGCGTCGTCGCGTCGAAGCCATGGTAGGCCAGCCGTCCGAGGTCCGCCGCGCCGTCGGCGGGGGCCGGGCCGGCGTCCCCGCCGAGCGCGACCACCGCCTGCCGGACCGCGGTTCCCGTCGCCTCGCGGTAGAGCGCGAGAGGGTCGGCGGCTGGCCCCGCCGCGCCGTGTCCGTCGCCCGCGCCCGGCGCCGGTGCCGCATCGTCGGCGGTCCCGGCGGGGCCGTCGTTCGTCCCGCCGAGGAGCGAGACGAACGCGTCGACCCGCACGCCCCGCCGGAGCGCGTCCCGGACCGCCAGGTCCGGGTCGGCCGGCCCGGCCGGGATCGCCCGCAGCGTCGCCGCCACCTCGTCCAGCCGCTGCCAGGGCGCGACCGCGACCGGGACGATCCCCGGCCCGTAGGCCACGACCTCGAGGTCCGGCTCGACCCGCGCCGCGACCAGGGCCATCGCCGCCGTGACCTCCCGCGCCGAGAGGAGCGGCAGCCCGGTGACCCGCAGCCGGTCCATCGCCGGGCCGACGCCCAGCGCCAGCCGCAGCCGTCTCCCGGTCGGCACGACGTTCGCGACCGCCGCGTCGAAGGCCACATCCAGCGCGTCGAGCACCGCCGGCACCGGCGCCCAGGCGGCCCCCTCCTCGCCCTGCCCCCGAGCGTACGCCTTGCGGGCGGCCAGGACCCCGATCGGGTGGAGACCCGACCGCGCCACCCGCGCCTCGTCGCCGAGGCGGTCGGCGACCGTCCGGGTGGCGTCACCCCCCGCGGTCAGGAGCCCGACCGCGGCCATGGTGCCGAGGCTGCGCAGCATCGCGCCGAGCGGCATCGTCTCCAGCAGCGCCGCCCAGACCTCCGCCGAGCCCAGCAGCGCGGGCGGGACCGCTTCCCGCGGCAGCCGCGCGAGGCGGATCAGGCGGGCGGCCGCGCGGGGGTCGGTCTCGTGGCGGAGCAGGCCGAGCACGACCAGGGGCGCCAGCGCCGCGCCGTCGGGCAGCGCGCGGACGGTCTCCGCCCGCAGTTCGCCGCTGACGAGCCACTTGTAGACGGCGTCGTGGGCCGGCGAGGCCGCCTTCGGGTGGCCCAACCGGAGCAGGTCGGGGTGCGTCCAGCCCCCGAGCGCGGGGTGCTTGACCGCCTGGTAGACCAGCTCGGTCGGCGTCCGGGCGTTGTACCAGCCGCCGACCGCCCGCCGCAGGCCCCGGCCCCAGCCGCGCAGGGACTGGACGTACCCGGCAAAGCGGAAGAGGTGCGCCCCCGTCCGCGCCACCCGCGGCAGCGCCGCCAGCGCCGCCCGCCGGGTCTCGTCACACTCGGCCGCCGCGGCCAGCGCCAGCGCGAACAGCCCCGGCTCCGGGTGCGGCGCCCGGCCCGCCTCGGCGACCGCCAGGATCTCGGCGACCACCCGCAGGCCGTCCTCGGCCAGGCCGGCGGCGACGACCGCGGCGTCGTCCCGGGTCAGGTCCCGCGGCGCGACGTGGTAGGCGGCGCCGTCGGCGCCGAGCACGAGGAAGCGGCGCAGCCGCGCCCAGAGCTCGGGCTCGTGGCCGGGTGCGGCGCCGTCGCGGGCGGTGTCGCGGCGACCCGCGACCTCCTCCAACACCGCGGCGTAGGTCAGAACCATCGTATCGGTCTCCTCGTGGCCGCCGGTCGCCGGGCCTCGGCCCGGGACGCGCGGCCGTCTCGCGGTGGTCGTTCGTTCGTCTCGGTGCCCGTTACCGGCCCGGCCCGTGGACCCCCACGTCGGCCCGATCCCCGCCCGGGCGTCGGTCCGGCGGATCGCTCCCCTGACGGTCCCGGCGGTGTCGCACGCTCCCCCGGACCGGGGCCGCTGTCCGGTCGCCGGCGCGCGCGCCCACCCACCCATAGAGGAAAGACGCGGTGAGCTCGGGCGCGTCAGAGCGGCGGCAGGCTCCGCAGGAACCCGCCGACCAGCGCATCGAACGCCGCCGGCTGCTCCAGGTTGGGCAGGTGGGCCGTCCCCCTCAGGGCCGCGTGGCGGGCGCCGGGAATCCCCGTCGCCATCGCATCCGCGGCCTCGACCATGTCGGGCCAGTCGAGGTCACCGACCGCGACCAGCGTCGGGACCGTGACCTCGCCCAGCCGCCCGGCCGCCGGCGGCTCGAGGGGGATCTCCTCTGCCTCGACGTCCCACCAGGCGAAGGCGTCGACCTCCATCCGGCGGACCAGCTCGCGCACCGTCGGGTCGACCCGCCCGGCCGGCTGGCCGGGGCCGTCGACCCACATCCGTAGCTCCCGCTCGATCGCGCCGGCGATGTCGCCGGCCTCGGCCAGATCGTCGGCCGCGATCCAGGACTCGCGCAGCGCCGCCGACGCCGGGGTGCCGCTCGGGCGGGCGCCGACCAGCGTCAGCGACGCGGCCAGGCCCGGGTACGCCAGCGCGGCGTCGAGCACGGTCGTGCCGCCCATCGAGCAGCCGACGAGGTGGGCGCGCCCGATCCCGAGGTGACCGAGCAGCGCCGCCAGGTCGCCGTGCCGCGAGAACGGCGCGGCGGGCAGGGGCGAGCGGCCGAAGCCGCGGGCGTCGTAGCGGACGACCATGAAGTCGCCGGCGAGGGCCTCGACCTGGCCGTCCCACATCCGCCCGTCGGCGATACCGGCGTGGACGAGCACGACCGGCGGGCCGTCTCCGGCCACCTCGTAGGCCAGCCGGGCGCCGGCGACGTCGGCGATGCCGGTCGTCCGGCCGTCCGACGCGCGACGCGCCCCCGTCCCCGGATCACGGGACGGGGGCGCGTCGAGGGGATGGGCCGCCGGCATCAGCGGACGATCCGGAGGATCGGCGCGGCCGGCTTCAGGGCCGACGCCGCGTCGGCGGCGGGTCGGGTCATGGTCACCCCGCCGACCCGCTGCCCGGCGCGGACCAGGGCGGTCCCGACGAGGCGGCGGAGCGGGGAGGTCGGCCGCGGCAGGCGGTCGAGGTCGGCGTACCGGTAGGCGTCGTTCGCCTTGCGGATGTTCTCCTCGTGGCGGTCGAGGGCGACGCGGTAGATCAGGTTGCTGGGGAACATGTCGGTGGTCTCCCGGAGCGAGCGGCCCTGGTCGTCAGGGCGGCGTGGACGGTTGCGGTCGGCCCCGCGGTGGGCGGTGAGGGCGGTCATGGCGGCGGTGGTCCTCTCGGTCAGGCGGGCACGGTCGTGCCGCGCCACGGGCGGCAGCGGGCGGATCTCGGCTCCGGCGGCGGAGCCGGAGACCCTGCGGTGGTCGACCATGTCGTCCCTCCCCGTGGACCGACCCCGAGGCCGTCGTCCACGTCAGATGGCGGATGCCGCCGTTTTTGTCGCCCGTAGGGTCTGGGCGGCAAGGCTCTCGCCGGCCGTCCGCACGGGGGCGGACGACGGCTCGGCGGCGGTGGTTGGCGGTCGTCTGGGCTCGCTGCCGCGGGGCCGGTGGCCGGACGCCGGGCAAAAAGAAACCCGGGTCGGTTGGCCGACCCGGGTGCCTGGATCCTCGCGCGGTGTCCGAACGCTAGCGCGTCATGGACATCGGGCGGAATCCGGCCACGGGCAGGCCAGGGTACCAGCGCCAACGGCACCGGAAAGGAACGGGATGCGGGCGAACCGGTTCATCGCGTGCATGCGAATGCTGACCATTGCCGTCCCTCCTTCCCAAGTGCGGTCGTGGCGTACCATCGGTCGCTCCCGATCGGTCGCGCGCGGGGCCGGCTCCATCCCGGGTCCGCTGGCGAGGCGGTCCCGTCACAGGAGGCAGGTTCCGGCGGCCCGTGCCGTCGTCACCCTGCCTATGTATCTATCACCCGGTGCCAGGGCTGTCAAGGGGTCGCAGGGCGCGGATGACGGAAAGCGCCAATCGGGCCGCGGGGGAGGCGCCGCGGTACGGGCACCGGACCGGCCGGTCCCAGGCCCGGTGACCCGTCTAAGCCGGCGGCGACGGGTGACACGGCGGGCCCGACCCGGCCCCAGGACCGGGACCGGCACCCGTGCGGGGACGCCCGACGGCGTCGGCTCCCGCTGCCCCAACGGAGCGCGAGGGAGGGGGACAGGGCGGTTCCGGCGTCAACCGCCCGGGCGCCGCGGCCAGAGCGCGAGGAGGGCGACCAGCGCGAGCACCGCCAGGGTGGTGGCCGTGATCGCGAGCCCGGCGGACAGCGCCGTGGATTCGAAGCGCAGCTCGACGGTGTGCTCGCCGGCGGGGATCGGCACCCCGCGCAGGGCGTGGTCGACCGTCAGGACGTCGACCCGCTCGCCGTCGACGTAGGCCCGCCAGGCCGGGTAGGCGACCTCGCTCAGCACCAGCAGGCCCGGCGCGTCGGTCCGCGTCGTCAGCCGCAGCCGGTCGGGCGTCCCCGGGTCCCACCCGGCGAAGGAGACCGCGTCGGCGGCCGGGTCGGCGGCCGGGGCCAGCGGCGGCACCGCGCCCTCGACCAGCGCCACCCGCCGGGGGTCGACCGCGCCCGCCGCTAGCGGCCCGAGCGCGCCGCCCGCCTCCACCCGGGTGGCCTCGTGGACGATCCAGGCCCGCGGCAGCGCGCCGGGGTTCTCGACGACCCGCACCTCGGCGTCGGCGTAGACGGTGGAGAAGGACGCGGCGCGGCGCAGGTCCGGTCGGTCCTCGGGGATGCTCGCCGGGATCACCAGGTAGCGGACGTTGAGCAGGTCGAGCAGCGGCGAGTCGAGGCCCGGCGGGTAGACGTCGGCGCCGTGGTACTCCTGCGGGCCGCCGTTCATCGCGGCGACCAGGTCGACGTAACGCGCGACCTGGACGGGGTTGTAGCCCTGGCTGTCCTCCAGGCCGAGTACGGTCGCGCGGTTGTTGACCAGCAGCTGGCGGGTGCGGGGGTCGGCGAACTGGTACCGGTAGAGGACGGTCTTGGCGTTCTCGGCGACGGCGATCCCGGGGTCGTAGCCGGCGTAGCGGAACGGGTCGTCGGCGGGCAGCCCCCGGAGGAACGCGGCGGCGCCGGTGGGGGCGTAGTACTCGGCGATGTCGACGCGGTGGAAGCCCCCGAAGGGGCCGTCCGCGGCGATCGCCCGCGCCGTCCCGAACAGGTCGACGCAGACCACCAGCAGCAGCAGGGCCGGTACCCAGCGGCGCGCCGCCGGCCGGGCGAGGACCGTGGTGGCGGCGACCAGGCCGCAGGCGGCGGCGGTGGTCGCCAGCGCGGCAGCGGGGATCGTGCCGCCGAGGGCGGCGAGGAGCGCGAGGACGGCGATCGGCGCGGCGGCGGCGGAGACCAGGCGTCGCGGCCGGTCGCGCCAGGACACCAGGGAGTCGACGGTCGCCCCGGCCAGCAGCGCCGGCGCCAGGTAGGCGACCAGGATCGCCCGCTCCGGCCAGTGCTGGTGCAGCTCCTCGAACCGCGGCAGCAGTTCGTAGAGCAGGCGGTGGAGGGGGGTCGTCGCCCGGACGGTGAGCACCATCGCGCCGAAGGCCAGGCCGGCGAAGTAGGTCGCCCCGAACCGGCCGCGGGCGAGCAGCACCGCGACGATCGCCAGCGCCAGCGTCGCCGCCCCCGGGTAGTAGAGCGTCGGCCCGAAGATCCGCCCCAGCACGTCGCTCGCCGACGCGCCGCCGATCGCCGCCGCGTCGGCGGCCCCGCCGGAGCGGTACTCCCCGCCGGCGACGTTGGAGACGGCGTTGAACTCGAGCCGGGGCAGGATGCCGGCGGCGGCGAGGCCGAAGCCGACGATGAGGACCGCGGCGCCGTTGGCCGCGAGGTGGGCGAATCGGTGCAGCCAGGGGTGGTGGTCGACGTCGGCGCCGGCGTCGCGGTGGGGCGGGGCGAGCAGGATCCGGTAGGCGACAAAGGCGCCCAGGGCGAGCAGCGCGTAGTACGACCCCTGCCCCAGCCAGGCGGCGAGGATCTGGCTCAGGGCCACGCCGGCGACGCCCCAGCCGAGCACCCGGCGGCGCCAGCCCGGGGCGCGGATCGCGATCTCCATCCCGAGCAGGGTGAGCGGAAACCAGGCGGCCACCTCCAGCGAGGCCGGGCAGCACGGCGACCGACCGTAGAGCGAGCCGGTCAGGGTGTAGGCGGCGGCGGCGACGAGCCCGCCGACGAGCCCCATCCCGAGCGTGCGGGCGAGCGCGTAGGTGCCGAGGCTGGCGATGGCGAGGTGGGCGAAGAGGAAGGCCACCACGGCCAGCTGGAGGGGCAGCACGGCGAAGAGGGTCATCGACGGCAGGTAGGTCCAGCCCGACTGGGGGTCGCCGGCGAAGGGGGCGCCGGCGAACTGGTGGGGGCTCCAGGCCGGGAGGTCGCCCGCGCGCAGCCGCTCGCCGAGGAAGTCGTACCAGGGGTAGAACTGGGTCGCCGAGTCCTGGCCGACCAGCGTCCCGCCGGCGACGAGGAAGCCCGTCGCGACGAGCACCAGCGCCAGCACGGCGGCCACGCCGGCGCGATCGAGGGGCAGCAGGCGGGGCCGCTTGGCGGGGACGCCGGGCGGCACCCCGGGCCGCGGGGCGGCGAGCCGAGGGGGCGCCGGGGCGGCGGGCACCGCCGTGGGAACCGGTGACGACGGCTCGGTCGCGACCATCGCGGCCACTATAGCGGCCGGCAGCGGCCGCCGCCCAACGCGGGGACGTTGGCAATCAGCAATCAGCAATCAGCAATCAGCTGACTGCTGGGCGTGTGTACTCGGATGGCCGCCGGGGTCGAGCGCCGATGAGCATGGGGGCATCGCAGCGTGATGCGACCGGCACCGCCCCTGGTCCTGACAGCCGAGAGCGGACGGCTGATGGCTGACAGCTGATAGCTGATTGCTGTCGGCTGACGGCTCCCCCGCGGTGCCGGATTAGCCGCGCCAACCTCGCCGATTACCCCGTGACTACCGGCCACCCCGCCCCCTAAAGTGCCCCCTACCATCGCCGGTCACGTCGGCCAGCGATGGTAGGGGGGACTCTCGCCACCGAATGCCAACCGCGGCCGACCGTCAAACAGGGAGCCGCCGCTAACCGATCGCTGACGGCTGAGAGCTGGCGGCTGCCAGGTGACGGCTGATAGCCATCAGCTGACAGCCGTCAGCTGAGCACTGAGGACTCTGACGCGTGGGTGGACGGGCGATCGACACCATCGGGCGGGTGGTCGCGCCGCCGCGGTTCCCCGCGGGGGCCGCCCGGCTCGCCGTGGCCGCCGCCATCGCGACGATGGCGCTCAAGTTCGGCGCCTGGGCGCTGACCGGCTCGGTCGGCCTCCTCTCCGACGCCGTCGAGTCGTCGGTCAACCTCGTCGCGGCCCTGGCGGCCCTCTCGGCGCTGCGCTACGCCGCCCGGCCCGCCGACCGCAGCCACCCCTACGGGCACGGCAAGGTCGAGTTCTTCGCCAGCGGGGTCGAGGGGACGCTCGTCCTGGTCGCGGCCGCGGTCACGATCTGGTACGCCGCCGGCCGCCTCGCCGAGCCCCGGGCGCTGGAGGCGTTCGGCCTCGGTACCGCCGTCGCCCTCGTCGCGACCGCGGTCAACTTCGGCGTCGCCCGCCTGCTGCTGGGGGTGGCCCGCGACCACGGCTCGGTCGCCCTCGAGGCGGACGGCCGCCACCTGATGACCGACGTCTGGACCTCCCTGGGGGTCGTCGCCGGCCTCGGGCTGGTCGCCCTGACCGGGGTCGAGCGGCTCGACCCGCTGATCGCGCTGCTCGTCGGGGCGAACGTCGCGCGGACCGGCGTCGATCTGCTCCGCGGCAGCGTCGACGGCCTGATGGACCGGGCGCTGCCGCCGGAGGCGGAGGGTGACGCCCGGCGGGCGATCGAGTCCCGCCTCGACGGCGAGCCCTCCGGCGCGGCCTACCACGCGCTGCGGACCCGCCGCGCCGGCAGCCGCCGCTTCGTCGACTTCCACCTGCTGGTGCCGGGCGAGACCAGCGTCCGCCGCGCCCACGCCCTGGCGGACGACCTGGAACGCGCCGTCGGCGACGCCCTCCCCGGCGCCGAGACGGTCGTCCACGTCGAGCCGATCGAGGAGCCCGGCGCCTACGTCGGCGCGCCGGCGTGGGAGGCCCCGGCAGACCCCGCAGACGAGGCGGTTAGCCCGACGCCTCGCCGCCGTCGGGTCGTCGGCGACGTCTAGCCGCCCCGCCCTCCGGGCGCCCCGCTTCCCTAGCCGCCGGGCCGGACCGTCGCCGGTCGGCTGCGCTCGGCCAGCCACCGGCGCAGTGGGGCACCGAGGTCGGCCGGCAGCCGCCGCGCCAGGGCGACCGCCCCGCCGGCGATCGCGAACCCGCCGATGATGTCGAGCACGTAGTGGTTGCCGGTCGCCATCACCGTCACGCACATCACCGCGACGTGGGCCGCGCCGAGAACCGCGCCGACCCGCCGCCAGGGCAGGGCCACCGCCAGCCACAGCGCCGCGACCGTCGTCCAGCCGATGTGCATGCTCGGCATCGCCGCGAACTGGTTGGCGGCCGCGGCGCCGGTGGTCGCGTTCGGGGTGTCGCCGAACACCCTCAGGGTGTCGACGAAGGGGTAGCCGTAGGGCCCCATGAAGCGCGGCGGGGCGAGGGGGTAGAGGGCGTACCAGGGGAGGGCGAGCAGCGTCGCCAGGAAGAACACCCGGCGTACCTGCCGGTAGCCCGCCGGCGCCAGCACCAGCGCGAGCGCCGCGCAGACGTAGAGCACGGGTTTGAACTGCCGGTAATAGGCGTTGAAGACGTCCACCAGCCACGCCCGCTCGAGCACCCATCGCTGGAGGTCGAGCTCGACGTTCAATCGCAGCGCCTCCTGCCAGCGGATGATGTCGAGGGCGTTGGCGTAGGCGAGCGACTCCGGCCGCTGGAAGAAGGTCTTGCGGGACAGGGTGTAGAGCTGGAGGGTGGCCAGCAGGAGGACGAACTGCGAGGCGAGCCGCCAGGCCAGGCGGGCGACGCCTCCCGGCGCCAGGAGCCACCCGGCGCGTCGTACTCCCCCGGCCGCCATGGTGCCGCCTCCCGACCACCGCCTCCCGACCACCCGCCGAGCGTCCCATTCTAGCCGTCGCCGCTGGGCCGGCGACGGCGCCGCTGGGCCGGCGGCAAGCGGAACGGGCCGCGCCGCCCGGGAGGTCGTCCCCCCTGGGCGGCGCGGCCCGCGCGCA
>CADCWG010000327.1 GCA_902806335.1 uncultured Thermomicrobiales bacterium
GTCGTGACCCTGTCCCAACGACAGCGGCCGCCGCTCCCCACGCCGCCCCGGATGGGGCAACGCGGGGAGCGACATGCTGTCCGCTAACCGAGGGCGCGCCGCGCGGCGACCGGGGGCGGCTAGCTCTGCAGGTCGGCGATCTCCTCGCCGAGCTCCTGAAGGGCCGCCTCTGGCTCTGCCTTCTGGTTCATCACGGGAGTGATGACGATGCGGTTCATCGCCTGGGTGGCATCGTAGAAGGAAGGCGACTGGTTGAACGGCGGAAGCTCGGGCGCGACCGACGCGTAGAGCGGGCCGAGCTGGGCGCCGCTGAAGTACTCGGACGGTGCCTGAAGTTCCGGCCGCTCGTACGCCGGGATGTAGGCCGGGTAGACCGTGCGCGCCGAGAAGTCGAAGAGGACGCCCTCCGCGGTCAGGTTCCCGGCCGCGAGCAGGTCATAGGCGATGTCCTGGTTCTCGGACTGCTCGGTGATGCACTGGCCGGTCCCGCCGAAGTTGGCGGTCGGGCGGCTCTCGCCGAGCCCCGTCGGCAGCTTCTGCACCGCCCACTTGCCCGCCTGCTCGGGCACGTCGCTGATCAGCCGGCCGAGGTGCCAGGGTGGACCCCAGAGCATGGTGAACTTGTTCGCCTTGAACGCCGCGTAGTACGCCGGTCCCTGCCATTCGTTCTGCGCGTCGGCGGGCGCGATGCCGGCCACCCCATGGACGTGGACGAGGTCGCGGACGAACTGCAGCGCCTGCACGGCCAGTGGGTTGGTTCCCTGGTAGTTGCCCTCGGCATCAAAGAACGACGTGCCCGCGTGCTGGGCCATCTGGAAGAAGTCGCCAAAGGCGATGTCGTGGACGGCGAAGGTCTTCGTCTCGCCGTCGGCGGCGATCTGCTTCCCGGCCGCGATGACCTGGTCCCAGGTCTCGAACGGCGTCTCGATCCCCAGCTGGTCCATGATGTCCTGCCGGTAGGTCAGGACCACCGCGTTGAGCTCGTTGCCGAGGCCATAGATCTGGCCGTTGTAGCTCCACGGGTCGGTCGCCGCCGGCCGGTAGACGTTCTCGATCTCGGCCCCGATCCGGTCGTTCAGAGCCAGGAACGGGACGCGATCCCCCTTGAGGAACTGGGAGAAGCGGGCGATCTCGACCTCGGCGATGTCCGGCGCGCCGCGGCCACTCACGAGCGCGGCGAGCAGCTTGTCGTGCATCTCGGCGAACGGGAACTGCCGGAAGTTGACCGTGACGTTGGGGTACTTGTCCTTGAACACGGGCAACTGGGACGCGGCCGTCGCGAACGCGAGACGCCCTTCGTCGAAGCCCCAGACCTCGAGCGTGGCGTCGGAGTCCGACTGTGCCGCTCGGGCCGGCGAGCGCCGCGTCCCCAGGCCGACGGCGGCCGCGGCGCCGGCCGTAGCACCGATGAATCCGCGCCGTGACGTTCGATGCCCACTGGCCGGTCGCTCTTCGCGCTTATCGTCGTACCGTTCCATCTGAGCCTCCTCGTTGAGCCGCTCTTCGGATGGTCGTGACCCGCCTCTTGCAGGTCACCGCGCTTCCACGACGATCGACTACCTCCTCCGCGCTCAGACGCCTCGCCATCGCGCGCACCGTATCCCGACCGCCTTCGGCCCCCTCGTCTCTCGGCAGCCTTCCGAGGGTTTGTCTCGTCAGGGGGATCCGTGCGGCCGGAGTACCCCGACGGCCTGGCTGCCTTGGGTCGCACAGGGTAGCACAGCATCAAGCCTTGACCACCGGATCTTGCCCTGAACGATCAGCCCGTTCGGCTGACCCGGTGGTCCCCATCGTCTGAACCGCCGCACTTGAACTGGGCTGTCCGACCCCCAGAGGGGCCGCCTCTGGCTCACCGTCCATGCTCGAATATTAAGTCAGGACGGTCGCTCGAGGAACGCGGGGACGGTGCCGGCAGATGACGGCCGCGAACCGGCCGGGCGAGCCTTCCGGTGATCGCTCGGGTCCCCGTGAGGCGAGACTGTCATGGGAGATCGTGCTCGGTGATGATGATGGTCGGATGTTGCGGACGGACCGGTCACGAGAGCCGGCTCGCTCGGATCCACGCGTTCGGTCCGACACCTCGACTCCATACCGTCGGTCCTTCGGCACCGGCGCTGCAGAAGGGAGACGAACGATACGGTTGGAACGGAGACGTGGTCGAGCCGGCGCTTTGGCGCGGCCTCGATCATCCGGGCGGCCCGTTCCCGGCGACCGGCGGCCATCCATCGCGTCGGCCCCGCCCGCGGCGTCGGCCATCTGTCGCCCGGCGCGTGAGGTACCCCTTCGACTTCAGGCGAATGGGTGGGATACTTGCCGACATCTGCCCAGCAACGCGACGGTGGATCGAGTGAGGAGTGGGAAGCCGGGATGGGTGTCCAGATCCGGCGAAACCTTCCCGTGGCCGATGCGCTCCAGCAGCCGGTCTGGACCGTCCGTCCGGACGGGTCGGTCGATTACGCGAATCCCTTCTGGCTCGGCTACACCGGGATCCGGCCGGACGAGGCGCTCGACGAGGGGTGGGCCGCTGCTGTCCACCCCGACGACGTTGCGCCCATCCGCGACCGGTGGCGGCGCGCCGCAGAGTCGGGCACGGCGTACGAGATCGAGTATCGGTTCCGGCGCGCCGACGGCGTCTACCGCTGGCATCTGGCGCGCGTCGGCCCGATCCCCGGGGACGAAGGCGGTCGCCACCGCTGGGTTGGCACGGCGATCGACATCCACGACCGCCGCGCGGCCGAGGACGCGCTGCGAGCAAGCGAGGCCCGCCACCGCGACATCGTCGAGAACGCCGGTGACATCGTCTACTCCCTCCTTCCCGACGGGACGGTGACGGCCATCAACCCGGCGGTCGAATCGCTCCTCGGGTATCGGCCCGAGGAGCTGATCGGCCGCCGGATCGACACGATCGTCGCCCCCGACCACCTCGTCGTCACCCGCGGGGTGCTCGATCGCAAGCTGGCCGGGGAAGATCGCAGCACATACGACCTGGACGTGCTCACGCGCGACGGCCGTCGGGTGACGCTGGAGATCAACAGTCGACTGGCGGCCGACGCGGATGGTCGTCCGGCGGCGATCCACGGGATGGCTCGCGACGTCAGCGACCGGCGCGCGGCGGCGGCGGAACGTCGGGAACGCTATCGGCAGTCGGAGCTCAGCGCGGCGATCGGGGCGGTCCTGACCGCCCGGCTGCCGCTCGAGGCGCAACTCCAGGGTTGCGCCCAGGCGCTGGTCGATCACCTCGACGCCGCGCTCGCCCGCGTCTGGACGATCAGCGACGACGAACCGTCGCTGCTCGTCCTCCGCGCCTCCGCAGGCCTCTACACCCACCTCGACGGTGGCCACGCCCGCGTTCCGCTTGGATCCTGGAAGATCGGTCGAATCGGGTCCGAGCGCCGGCCCCACCTGACCAACGCGGTTCTCGGCGACTCGGACGTCCACGACCAGGCCTGGGCCGAGCGGGAAGGCATGGCGGCATTCGCCGGCTACCCGCTCCTGGTGGGCGACCGGCTCCTCGGCGTAATGGGGCTGTTCGCACGGCGCCCCCTGAGCGAGACAACGTTCACCGTGCTCGGCTCGGTGTCCGATGCCATCTCGGTCGGCATCGACCGCGCGCGGTCGGAAGCCGCTCGGGAAGCGCTGCTGCAAGCCGAGCGCACGGCCCGGGAGCGAGCCGAGGCTGCCGCGACCACGGTGGCGACGATCAACCGCATCGGTGCCCTGCTGGCGGCCGAACTGGATCGCGACCGCCTGGTCCAGGCGGTCACCGAGGCCGCCACCGAACTGACCGGCGCCCGCTTCGGCGCGTTCTTCTACAACGTGGCGGACGGGCGCGGTGGGTCCTACACCCTCTATGCCCTCGCCGGAGCGCCGCGGGCGGATTTCGCGCGGTTCCCGATGCCCGCCAACACCGCGGTGTTTGGCCCGACGTTCCGTGGCGAGGGCATCGTCCGGGTCGCCGACATCCGCGACGACCCTCGGTACGGTAAGCACCCGCCGCACTACGGCCTCCCGGAGGGACACCTGCCGGTCGCCAGCTATCTCGCGGTCCCGGTCGTCGCCCGCAGCGGCGAGGTGCTCGGGGGCCTCTTCTTTGGCCACCCGGACCCGGGGATCTTCGACGAACGGGCGGAAGCCCTGGCCGTAGGGTTGGCCGCCCACGCGGCGGTCGCGATCGACAACGCCCGGCTCTACCGCGACGCGCAGGCCGCGGAAGCCCGCTACCGGGGCCTGTTCGAGGGGGTGGCGGACGCGATCCTGGTCGCCGACAGCGAGCGACGGTATGTCGACGCGAACGTCGCGGCGCTGCGACTCCTCGGCTATACACGCGAGGAACTGCTCGGCATGCGGGTCGACGACATCGTCGCCGCCGGCCCGGCATGGACCGCGGAGGAGTACGCCCGCTACCAGCTGGAGGGACGCTGGCAGGGCGAACTGGAACTGCGCCGGGCGGACGGCGGGTTGGTACCGGTCGAGGCGCGGGCGACGGTCGTCACGCTGCCCACCGGAGCCGTCTTCCTGTCGGCGGTGCGCGACGTCAGCGACCGCCGCGCGGCCGAGCGACTCCAACGCGAGTTTCTCGAGGCGGTCTCCCACGACCTGAGAAACCCGCTCACCGCCGTCCATGCCCAGACCCAGCGGATGCGCAGGCGGATCCGGCGCGACGGCACGGTCCAGCCGACTGACCTGGACCGGATGCTGGCGACGATCGAGGACGGCGCGGAGCGGATGTCGTCCCAGCTCGATGACCTCCAGGACACCGCGTCCCTCCGCGCGGGACGACCGCTCGCTCTGCGCTCTGGCACGGTCGATGTCGCGCAGGTCGTCCGGGCGGCGGCGGCCGCGGCCGAAGCGGCGGCCCCTGGCCATCGCGTCAGCGTGGACGGGGTCGCGACGCTGACCGGCATCGCCGACGGTACCCGTCTCCGGCGCGTCCTCGACAACCTCCTCGGCAACGCCGTGAAGTTCAGCCCGAGCGGCGGAACGGTCCGGGTCACCGTGAACCGGGATAATCGCTCTGATGGAGCCTGGGCGGTGGTCTCGGTCGTCGACGAAGGGGTCGGGATTCCCGCCCTCGACCTCCCGCACGTCTTCGAGCCAGGTCGCCGGGGAACCAACGTCGCCGGCCGGATCTGGGGCACCGGAATCGGTCTCGCGGGTGCGCGACAGATCGTGGAGCAGCATGGTGGCCGGATCTACGCCGAGAGCGAGGAGGGCGCGGGGAGCACCTTCTCGTTCTCGATCCCGCTGGCTGGTCCGTTCGTCGGCTGACCCCGGGTCGGGCGCGGCGGCAGCGAAGACAGCGCGGTCAGGGCGAACGCCGACCCCTCGCCGTCAGAGATCGGCAGCCGTGGATTAACGTCTCGCTGACCCGGGCCTCCGGGGCCAGCGGCCCCCGCGCGCGGAGACACTCCGCGTCCGGCCGGCGACCTACCCCGGCAACAGGTGCCGGCTGATCACCGGGGCTTCGCCTCGCCGGTAGGCGGCCAGCTTGGTCTCCGAGCCCAGGGCTTCCCCGCGGCGGGCTCGTGTGTCACCCTCCGACGGATTCAACAGTGAAAGCCGAGAGCCCGTCTCGAACGTCCTCCGTCCACGCGCCTCCCAGGAGAGCCTGGGACAGATGCGCTCCGCGTCTCGCCCCTGATGCCGAGCGCCGCCCCCCGGACACGAATAGCGGCAACGGGACGGGCCTGTCGTGGTCAGCCATTGCGATGAGTCGAGCGGACCAACCGCCGAGCGATGGACAGCCGGTCGGGCGCAGGGAGAAAACGCCTCGCCCCGGATCGCTAGGCGAGTCCGAGCTCGATCGCCTTCCGGGTCGCCGCGACGCGGGTACCGACGCCGAGCTTCGCCAGGATCGCGTGGACGTGCGCGTGCACCGTCCGCGGGCTGAGGAAGAGACGCTCCGCGACCTCGGCGTTGGTCATCCCCTGCGCGACCAACTGGAGCACCTCGATCTCGCGCTTGCTCAGGTCACCGGCGAAGCCCGACGACCGCCGGTCGGGGGACGCCGCGGCGGCGATCTTCACCGCCTGAGCTTCTGCGAACGCCTCATCCGGCTGGAGCTGCCGCCCGGCCGCGAAGGCGGCGTCATAAGCCTCCTCGCCGAGCGCTGACCGCGCCTGGATTGCCGCCGCCGCGAGTCGGGTCCCGTAGTCCTTGTGCGGCAGATACCCCATCGACTCATTGAGCGCGTCGGTCGATCCGAGCAGCCGCGCGGCGCGGTCCGCCTGGCCGGTCGCCGCGGCGATCCTCGCGAGCCCGCAGAAGCACTCGCCGACGTGAAGCTTCTCTCGTAGGCGCTGCCAACCCGAGAGACTCTCTTGGAACAACGGGAGCGCGGCGGCAAGCTCGCCACGCACGAGCGCCTCATTCGCGAGGTCGCGGAGCGCGGACGGCACCCCCCAGGGGTGGTCCAACTCCCGCCAGATCGTGAGCGACTCCTGGTACCGCGCCTCGGCGGTGGCGTGGTCTCCCTGCTCGCCGGCAACCAGGCCCAGGTGCCGCAGCGCGATGCCGTGCCAGATCGGTTCCCCGAGCCGACGGAACCGCGCCAACCCCTGTCCGTAGAGTGACGCCGCCGACTCCAGATCTCCCCGCCAGTGCGCCGCCACCCCTTGCTGGTGAAGCGCGATCGCCACGCCGAGCGCGTACCCGCTCTGCTCGGAGAGGGCTAGTGCCTCTCGTGCGAGGCGGGCGGCACGCTCGTGGTCGCCTCGAAGATCCGCGAACTCGGCCGCCCACGCGAGGGCATCGGCACGGGCCTCCGGCGGCGACGGGGCCTCCAGTGCCACCGCCCGATCGAGCCAATCTCCGCCTTCGCCGAGATAGCCAAGGACCACCCAGAAGCGGGCCAACTCGGCGGTGAGACGCAGGGCCGTGTTCACGTCCCCGGCGGAGATCGTCCAGCCGAGCGCTGCCCTCAGGTTGTCGTGCTCCCGTTCGACCAGGGCGTTCGCCGCGAGCCGGTCTGACCCCTCGAACCGCGCCCGGGCGTCCGTGACCAACCGCAGGTAGTGCGCGGCGTGCGCGGCGCGCGCCGTGGCCTCCTCACCGCCGAGGGCGAGCTGCTCGAAGGCGAACTCGCGGATCGTCTCGAGCATCTCGAAGCGGGACTCGCCCGACGGGTCCTTCTCACACCGAACCAGGCTCTTCTCGACCAGACAGGTCAGCACGTCGAGCGCCTCAAACGGCTGGTCGCCGACGACGGCCTCGGCGGCCTCGAGCGTGAAGCCCCCGGCGAAGACGGCCAGCCGCCGGAACAGCGCCCGCTCGTCGGCGGTCAGCAGGTCGTAGCTCCAGGCGATCGCGTTCCGCAGCGTCCGCTGCCGTTCGGGGAGGTCCTGCGGTCCCTGCGTGAGAAGTTGGAGCCGGTTCGTCAGGCGGGCGAGCAGGGACGGCGGCGACAGCACGTTGACCCGTGCCGCCGCCAGTTCGACGGCGAGGGGGAGACCGTCCAGCCGCCGGACGACCGCGGCGATGTCGGACGCGTTCTCCGCGGAGAGCGCGAAATCGGCCCGCACGGCCTGGGCCCGCTGGACGAAGAGCTGGACCGCGTCGCTGCCGGCGACCTGACTGACCGACCGGATCCGCTCGGGGCCGGGCAACGAGAGCGGGGGCACCAGGTACTGCCGCTCCATCCGAACGCGGAGGGGCTCGCGGCTGGTGGCGAGGACGATCAGCTGCGGACACGCCGCGAGCAGTTCGACGAGATCCGGCGCCGCGTCCGCCACCTGCTCGACGTTGTCGAGCAGAAGCAGCACCGAACGGTCTGCCACGGTGGCCGTGATCACGGGCAGCAACGCGCGCCCCGGGACCTCACGCACGCCGAGGGCCTGACCGATCGCCGGCAGCACCAGCTTCGGGTCGTACTGGGACGCGAGCCCGACGAACTCCGCGACGCCGACGACGCTCGGGACCAGGTCGACGACCAGTTGCAGGGCGAGGCGCGTTTTCCCGACGCCGCCCGGTCCCACCAGCGTCAGCAGGCGGACCCCGCTGCGGATCAGGTCGGCGACCTCAGCGCGCTCCACCTCGCGGCCGAGCAGTGGTGTAGGCGGCACGAGCATCTCAACGCTCGTCCCCTGCTCCCGGGGGATCGGCGTGACGGGCACCGCCTCGGACGTCATGCAAGGCTCGCCGACCATGCTCACCAGTGCCGGGGACGGCTCCCTGTCGCACGACCCTCGCGAAGAGTCCACCAATCATGGCGACCGGGTCGATCCCCGTCAACTATTGGGACGCCCCTGCGACCGACCTGGCCTACGCCATCAGCGCCACCTGCTCCCCGTGCCCGGCCCGAGGGAGCGGTGCTGTCGAACCAAGCGGCCCCTCACTTTGCGGTACCGCGATCACGCCGACCTGCCCGGCGATCACCGCCCTGACAACTGTCCCGGGCGCGGTGTGCCCGGTGCCGCGAGCGGTCGGTGTCTTCCGATCCAAGAGCAGGGGAAACGCCGCGGATCTGTCGGTGTCCAACGCCCCATCTCGGCCGTCACCCGATGATGCGGCCCTCGCGAGCCGACGGCGCGGGTCGAACAGGGTCGATGGGATGCGAAGCATGCGCCCACCGACCGTCCAGAAGCGGGGGGGCACCCGCCGGAGAGACGAGGCGAGACGGTTGCCACCAAGCCGTCGGCGCGGCTAGAGTGCCGGCCATCGACGCAGCGAAGATTGGCCCGGCACGAGGTTGGGCTCTCGTGCCCCACGGCATGCGGGGCGGTGGACGGAACTCGATCGACACCGTGCCCGGCGCGGTCGTCCGAGAGTCGCCGTGCGGGGAGGGTGTCTCCCAGCGACGAGGGCGGTCCCTAGCGGCAGAGAGGTGCGGCGTGATTCTGGTGGTCATGTGGCCGGGAGCGTCCGTCCCGGAGATCGACGAGGTCCGGCGCCGCGCGGGGGACCATGGCCACCAGGCCACCGTCTTCTCCCACGGCGAGCACTGCCATGTCCTGGTGGGCAGCGACATGACCGGGGAGATCCTCGAGCAACTCGCTGCGCTGCCAGGTGTTGCGGGGTTCTCCCGCCCCGGCCCGTCTGCGAGACCGGTCACGAGCAACCTGCGCGTCGCCGGGATCCGCCCACTCGTCCCGCCGGCAATCCTCGTCGAGCGGTTGCCGCTCCCCGACGACGGCGCCGTGGCGGTGCACCGGGCCCGCCAGGAGTTGAGCCGCATCCTGCGCGGTGAGGACGACCGCCTCATCGTGGTGGTCGGACCGTGCTCGATCCACGATGCCGACGCGGCACTCGAGTACGCGCGTCGCCTTTCGCCGCTGGCGGAGGAACTGGCGCCTGACCTGCGGGTCGTGATGCGGGTCTACTTCGAGAAGCCCCGGACCACCGTCGGGTGGAAGGGCCTCGTCAATGATCCCCACCTCGACGGCAGCTTCGCCGTCAACGACGGTCTCCATCTCGCCCGTCGGTTCCTGCTCGACGTCGTCGCCCTCGGACTGCCGGCCGGCTGCGAGTTTCTCGACCCGATCACGCCCCAGTTCATCGCCGACGCGGTCTCCTGGGGGGCTATCGGCGCCCGGACGACGGAGAGCCAGGTCCATCGCAACCTGACCTCTGGCCTTTCGATGCCGGTCGGCTTCAAGAACGGCACCGGCGGCGACGTCCAGATGGCCGTCGACGCGATGAACGCGGCGGCCTACCCTCACCAGTTCATGAGCGTCACCGAGCAGGGCCTGGCCGCGATCGTGGTGACGCGCGGCAACCGCGACACCCACGTCATCCTCCGCGGCGGCCGCGGCGGCCCCAACTACGACGTCGACCACGTCCAGCGGGCGCTGGCCGCGCTTCGCGCCGGGGGCCGGCCGCCGCGCGTGATGATCGACGCCAGCCACGGCAACAGCGCGAAGGACTATCGCCGCCAGCCGGTCGTGGCCCGTGCCGTCGCGGAGCAGGTCACGGCGGGCGAGCCCGGCATCATCGGGGTGATGCTCGAGAGCTTTCTCGTCGACGACCGCCAGGATTTCTCGGACCCCGCCGAGCTGACCTTTGGCCAGAGCATCACCGACGCCTGCATGGGGTGGGAGATGACGGCACCGGTCCTCCATGAGCTGGCGGCCGCGGTCCGCGCGCGCCGAGCCACCGTCGGTCACCTGAGCCGGTCGGCCGCGGCGAGCGGCGGCGGTTAGTCGCCGGCCCCAACCTGCCCGGCACTCCGACCGGACCTCGACAATAGGATCTGTTGCGCCGCTCCCCCGTTCCCCAGTGCAATCGACGCGCCTCGCCGTCAGGCGTTACCAGGCGAGGCTCGCATCGATGGCGCACCAGTAGGCCGCGGTGGCCGGACAACGGGTAGACGCGGACGTCGGACGCCGCGCCGACCTGGGTAGCGCCGGCGCGCCCCGGTTCGCCGGGCCCTCCGTTCCGCAGATCCTGGGCTCCCCGAGCGAGCCTCGAACAGCGCACGAGGGCCGCCCTCGACACGCGGGGAGTGCCGTGCTCGCCGACCGGACACCGACGCCGGTACCGAGCGCTGCCTGACGGGGGTCGCGAGGCGGTCGTGCCCGACGGCCCGGACCCGCCACCTATCGCGGACCACAGGGCCGTCCCGGCTGTCGACGCATGCGGCCCAACCGGGCCGCGAGCCGGCGGGCCACCCCGCGCCTAGACGCGCCCCTGGAACTGGGCCAGTTCTCGTTGTTTCTCTTCGAGTTCCTTCTCGAGGACGGCCAGCCGCGACGGGTCGGCCGTACTCTCCCGGCCCTCGGTCCCGCCGTCCGGCGAACCGGAGAGGTCCGTGATGTCCTGCTGCAGCTTCCGAACCTCCGCCTGCAAGGCGACCACGTGGTCGGCCCTGGTTTCCCGGGCCTCCTGTGCCGCCGCATGGACCTCGCCCTGGGTCTGAGGTGAGCCCTGGGAGAAGCGGGCCCTCGCCCAGTCGCGCAGTTCCCGCAGTCGCATCTCGCGTTCCGATCGACGTTCGAACGAAGCCGGTTCGGGGACGATTCTATCGGGCTCGGCACATTCACAAGAAGCCCCCCGGCATTGCACCGGTCCATGGCCACGGGCTCGGTCGTCAGGAGAACTGCGACGCCACGTCGCCGATGGGCGGACGTGGGCCCGGATCGCACGACCGGCACCCAGCGATCGAACGCCGCGCGGCGGCCCCGCGAACGAATCGTCCGCCGAGGGACGCGATGGTCCACGCCGGGGCGGGACGCGCATCGGATCGTCGCGTTGGACTTGTGCCCGGATGGGCCGCCCGGCCCGGGAACTTCGGCGCCAGCAGCGGGCATGAGGCGGGCGACGGCCGATCGCCCGCGCTGGCCGAACTACGGCTGCCTCACCGCCGTGAGGATCGGGGCGAGCGCCTCGATCGTCTCCAGGGTGGGCGGGACGGGGTAGATCTGGAGGTGCGAGACCCCCTGGGCGCCGAAGGCGCGGATGCCGGAGGCGATCTCTTCCGTGCTACCCGTCAGGGGGAGGGCGAGGTTCAGGTCGCCCAGCAAGCTCCAGTGCAGCGGGAAGTCGCGGCCGCCGCTCGGGTCCACCGAGATTGAGACCGTCCGCTCGACCGACGCCGGGTCTCTCCCCACGTCGC
The DNA here is from genome assembly GCA_902806335.1 of uncultured Thermomicrobiales bacterium. GTDB lineage: Bacteria > Chloroflexota > Chloroflexia > Thermomicrobiales > UBA6265 > CADCWG01. The sequence goes on from CADCWG010000327.1 coordinate 11,549, forward strand.
GGCACGCCGCGTCGACCGCCTCGGCCAGCGGGGCGTAGGCCGACGGCTGGCTGCTGGTGTCCGCGAGCCAGCCGTTCCAGATCGGGACGTGCGGCAGCGTGAGCCGCAGCATCCGGGGTCCCCGGGAGCCGACCATGATCGGCGGCCCCTGTGGGCGCGGCCCACGAGGGCGCAGCTCGCACTCCCGCGCCGAGTAGTACCGGCCCTCGAAGTCGACCGCGCCGTGACGCAGGAGCCCATCGATGATGGTGAACGCTTCGGCGAAGCGGTCGACGCGGTGGTCGTAGGGGTACCCGAACATGCGGTACTCGACCTCGTTCCAGCCGGCGCCCAGGCCAAGGATCAGACGGCCGCCGCTGATCTCGTCCACGGTGTCGGCGATCTTGGCAAGGAGGCCCGGATTGCGGAAGGAGGTGGCGGTCACGAGGGAGCCGAGCTCGACCCGGCGGGTGACCGCGGCCAGGGCAGACAGGACCGACCAGCACTCCCAGGCCCCCTGCGGCGGTCGTCCCGAGGCATCGTTGCGATAGATCAGGTGATCGACGAACCAGACGGAGTCGAACCCGACGTCCTCCGCCAGGCGGGCCATGGCCAGGTAGTCGGCCCAGCGGGGGGTACGCCCGTCCAGGTCACCCTCGCCTTCCGGCAGGATGACGCCGAGCTTCGGGGTCGACGGCATGCAGGCGCCCTCCTCGTCCGCGTCCATTCGGGTTGGCCGCGAAGCGTCGCAGATCGCTATCCCGCTGTCGACGACGCACGGGCGGACCCTTCCAGACAAAGTCCGCACGCTGTCGAACCGCCGTCCAGCGCTGGCGGCCTTGGGAGGACGGGCTCTCCTCCCGCAAGGTCCACGAGCCACCGCCGGACGCGGCTCCATGGAGGAATCTCGGTCGACTCTCGTGGCGGTTGGAGCGGAACTTGACGCAGGACTGACATCGACCGGAGTCAGTCTCCCTTCGTCCCATCACGCCACGGCCGTCCTGGCTCGTGTCACGAGCCGGGTGTCCTCGTAGGCCGATGCTCACGGCCGGGGCTACCGGGTGTCATGCGACGAGACGGTGACTCACCACTGGCACGGGGACGCGGCTTCTCCTGCCGACTGGCCGGGCTTGCGCTCCCACGCGGCTCTGCGATGGAACGTCGGCCTGTGACGGAGAGGCCGGGCTCACGCGCCTGAATCCTGGGATCGCTCCGGCGTTCATGCTTCTGGGGTATCGGCGCGGTGGGAGACTCCTCACCCTGCCGAGAGGTCCCGGATTCGCCCGACCGGCCGGTCTCCATCGCGGTGTCGTCTCCCCCCATGGCGGGGACAACCGGTGCTCGTTGGCCCAACCCGTACCGATCACGCGGCCCAACGCGCCGACCAGGAGTGCTAAGGTCCGCTCCGCCCATTGCCACGCCGGAGAGCGACCGCGGAGGTTCCATGTACAGCACCCTGAGCCCGGACGCCATCGGCGTCCGGGGACTGCCGCTCGCGGACGCGGCCCGGCTCGCCCGGGACGCCGGGTTCGACGGCGTCTCCTTCGACGTCCGCGAGGCGGCCTCGCTCGTCGAAGAGCGCGGCCCGCGGCACGCGCGCGACATCTTCGCGACGGCCGGCGTGCGGCCAGGCTACTGGAACCTACCCGTCGCCTGGCTGCAGGAGGAGCGGTGGCGCGCGGACCTCGCGGACCTGCCGCGGCTGGCGTCCGTCGCTCGCGGTCTCGGCTGCCCACGGGCGATTACCTGGGTGCCGTCCGGATCGGACGAGCGCCCCAACGAGGAGAACTTTTCGTGGCACGTCGAGCGCTTCCGCCCCATCGCGGCGGCGCTGGGGGACGAGGGCTGCCGCCTCGGCCTCGAGTTCATCGGCCCCCGGACCTTTCGCGCCCGGTTCCGCCACGAGTTCGTCTACACCCTGGACGGGATGATAGGGCTGGCGGCGGCGATCGGGACGGGCAACGTCGGCGTGCTGCTCGACTCGTGGCACCTCTACACCTCGGGAGGAACCCTCGAGGACCTCGACCGTCTCCGGGCGGACGACGTGGTGGTCGTCCACGTCAACGACGCGCCGGCCGGCGTGGCGCGGGACGAGCAGATCGACTCCGTGCGGACGCTGCCCATGGAGACCGGCGTGATTGACCTGCCGGGTTTCATGGGCCGGCTTCGGGCGATGGGCTACGACGGCCCCGTCACCCCAGAGCCCTTCAGCCGCGGCCTCGCCGACCTGGCCGCCACCGACCCGGCGGCCGCCGCCCGCCAGGCCGGGAAGGCAATGGCCACCCTCTGGCAGGCGGCCGGGCTAACCTGAGCGAGCCGCGAGATAAGCGCCGAGCGCGTCTACGCCATCCCCGGTCCGGGAGCCACGACCCAGAACGACGTGAGAAAGGCGGGCATGAGCGGCAGGGTCGGGCTCGCGGGCTGCCGGCTCAATC
>CADCWG010000328.1 GCA_902806335.1 uncultured Thermomicrobiales bacterium
CGCGAGGACCCACGCCGCCGGCCTCGCCTCGGCCCGCCCCTCGTTCCCGGCGAGGGCCACGGGCGGCCACCCGGCGCCAACCGCCGGCGCCATCGCCGCGCGGGGAACGTCGCACGCCGGGTCGCCCCGCGTCCCGGAGAGGAAGGGCGCGCCGGTGGCCCCGCGACGGCGCAGCAGGTAGAGGCAGGTCGGCTCCGACTGGAGCCACGACGAGTACTGGCGCTGCTCCATGACGTCGTAGCCCTGCTGCGGGCGGCCGGCGACGACGAAGGTGGAATCGGTCGCCTTGCCGTAGAAGTAGACCCACCAGGGGCCATTCGGTGTCCGGCCGCGGGTGATGCCGTTCGCCAGGCCGTACTCGTAGAGGTGGTAGCCGTCCCAGGCCGCGCCGGCATCGAGCCGCTCGTTGGTGATCCCTTGCGCGTTCGCGTCGCGGCCCATCGCCCAGATCTCTCGCATGAAGACCAGGTAGTCGCGGGTGCCCGCGAACGCGAAGACCGCGAAGCCGGCCACGACCAGCCAGCCGAGCGGCCGGGCCAGCCGGACCTCCCGGGTCGCCCAGAGCGTCAGGGCGAGCGTCAGTGGCAGCAGCGGCAACAGGTAGCGGTCGAGCGAGATCGCCCAGTTCCGATAGTGGTAGGAGGGCGGCAGGGTGCCGATCGCCTGCCAGAGCCCGACGGCGAGGACCAGCCCGGCCGCGGCGCGGTCGGGGGTGGCGGGGCGCCGCTCCCGGGGGAACGCGCCGCGGGCCAGCGCCAGCGCCACGCCGAGCGAGCCGAGCGCGACCGCGACGGTGAGCCAGCCCCGGACGTCGGGCTCGAGCAGGCGAGGACGGGCGCCGAGGATGTCGGGCGCGCCGAGCCCGCTCGGGCCGAAGAACTGCGCGATGTAGGGAAACCGCTTTCCCTGGGCCCAGAGGTACGCCGCGCCGCCCACGACGAGCGCTTCCCAGGCGGCGACGGCGAGCCACCCGGCCGGGGCGATCCCCGCCGCGAGGCGGCGCAGCCCCGGCAGGGCGGCGACGGCCACCGGCAGCGCGAACCCGCCGAGGTAGAGCAGCTCGTAGACCGCGAGCCGGCGGACCAGATCCCACGTCCCGCCGAGCCCGGCGGCGGTCGCCTCGCGCAGGAACGACTCCTGGACGTCGGGCACCTCGTTGACCAGCCGCAGCCAGAGGTAGTACCCGACCGTCGTCGCGGCCGGGACGGCCACGACCCGGAGGACCAGCGCCGCGCCCGCCCGGCTCGGGCGGAGGGGCAGGCGGCGACTGAGGAGCAGGTAGACGACCACCGCGAGCGGGATCAGGACTCCTTGCTGGCGGGTCAGGATCGCCAGGCCGGCGACGGCCGAGCCGGCGACGGTCCAGCGCGGCCGGGGGGTCGCCGGGTCCAGCCCGCGACTGTAGGCCCAGGTCGCGATCAGGAGCAGCGACGCGAAGTGGGGGTCGGTCATGAACGTGTAGGCGAGGACAAAGGAGAGGGGATTGAAGAGGTGGGCGGCGGCGCCGAGGGCGCTCCGGCCACGGTCGAGCCCAAGCTGGCGGCAGAGACCGTAGAGGGCCCAGCCGCCGAGGGCCACCATCACCACGGTCGAGAGGCGGACGACGCCCAGGGTCATCCCGAAGAGCAGCGCGAAGAGGGCGCCCCAGACGACCTGGAAGACGGCCGTGGCGGCGACGACCGGGAAGATCTCCAGCCGCCCCTCGTCGTGGAGGATCTCGACCGAGCGGGCGTAGCCCCAGTCGTCGGTCGTCGAGACGGGCGTGAGGGTCGGCAGGGCCACGGCGCAGGCGGCGAAGGCGGCGAGAACCGCGAGGACCGGCCAGTGGGCACGGGCGGCGGCGAGGACCCGAGCGGTCCGGTCGGCGACCGTGGCGCGACCGAGACCGCCTCGGAGATCCGCGACCCGTTCCGCGAGCATCGATCCTCCCTGCGTGTCGTCCGACGGGGCGTCGGGAACCGCCACCGATCCGCGTGGTGCCCGGGATCGGGCTCGCGGTGACCTGGCCCAAGGCGGCTTTACCGTGGACCCGATGGCGACCGCCGAGCCCCGGGTATCGACGCCGCGGGCGCCTGTGGCGGCGGCGGCGCGGCGCCATGCGGCGCGGCGCCATGCGACGCCGCCGACGGTGACACCCGACCGCCAATCGGACGGGCGCGGGCGCCGAACCGTCCCCGGCTCGGGGCCGACCGAGTATAGCCGTGGCGCCAGCCCGCCCCGGCGGCCGGCAGACCGCGGTCTGGTACACTCGCCGCCACGTTTCGCCCATTCGTCGCGTACGGACGTGACCCGGCATGGCGACCCATCGCCGTGGCCGTGCTCCCCGCGACCGACCTCCACGCCGGCTCCCCCGCGAGGATCCCGCCGATGCGCCTGCCCGATCGGCCTCGGGCCGTCCCCCCGACCGCCGGTCTTGGCGCCGCGCGGCCCACCGATGCCGCGCGGCCCACCGGCACTGCGCGGACCACCGGCGCGACACCAACCGAACCCGGGCCGCGACTCGTGGCCGGGGGTGGGCGGCGGCGACCCCGGACGGCGCCGAGCCGCGCCGGCGCATCAGGGGCACGGTGGTCCGCGGTCGCCCCGATCGCCGCGCGGCTGCGCCGGCGGGCGGACTGGGTGCTGGTGCCGCTGCTCGTCCTGGCCGCACTCCAGCAGAACCTGTCCGACGTCTCCGTCACGGCGTTCCACCCGGACGAGACGCGCTGGATCAACCGCGCCCACTACGTCCGCGACCTCTTCGACCCCGGCAGTTCGACCTGGGACGACGGCTACCTCTCCCGGGGCCAGCCGCCGCTCGGCTCGTACCTGATGGGCATCGGGCTCCTTGCCCAGGGGCGGGACCTGGCCACCAACGGGGTCTGGGACTTCAAGCACGGTCACGGCTGGAACGTCGCCCGCGGCAACATGGCCGACGCGTCTGACCTCCGCGCCGCGCGGCGGACCAACGGGGTCGTCGGGGCCCTGAGCGTGGTGGTCGTCTACTTCCTGGTCAGCCTGCTCACGAACCGCGCCGGCGGCCTGGTCGCGGGGCTGTTCCTGACCCTCCACCCGCTCTCGATCATGGTCTCGAGCATGGCCCTCTCCGACGGCCTGGTGACGCTGCTCGTGGCGGGTGCGGCCCTGGCGGCGGCCCGCCTGGCCGACCGGCCGAGTTGGCCGCGGGCGCTGCTGTTGGGCGCGCTGCTCGGGCTCGGCGGGGCGACCAAGCTCAGCCCGCTCCTGCTGAGCGTGCCGCTGGCGGGCGTCGGCGCGGTGCTCCTGGCGGCCGCCTGGTGGGCGCGCCGGCGAGGACGGGGAGACGCCACGCCCGGCCCACGCTCGGCTCGCTCCGGCCTGCCGGCGATGCTGCTCGCGATGCCGCTCGTCGCCTTCGCGACCTTCGTCGCGGTCTCCCCTTACCTCTGGTCGGACCCGATCGGACGGACCGAGAACCTGTTCCGGTTCCGAACCGAGGAGATGGCCCGCCAGGGCGAGAACTGGCCCAACGTGGCGGTCGACAGCCGCCCCGAGGCGCTGCGTCGGGTGGGGATCACCCTGGGCGACCGCTTCAGCGTCAGCGGCCGTCTCGGGAGCAAGGTCGCGGGGACCTTGGGGATCGCCTGGCGGCCGCGCTGGCTGGACCTGCTGCCGATCGTCGCGGGGGCGGAGGTGCTGCTCGCGCTCGCGGTGGCCGGGGGACTGCGCGGGCGGGCGACGCTGGCGGGGCTGGTGCTCGCCGGCCAGGCCGGCGCGATCGTGATCGGGATGCGCTCGGACTGGGCGCGCTACCACCTGCCGGTGTTGCTCGTGGCGGCCGTCTGCGTCGGCACCCTGGCCGGGGGGGCGTGGGCGCTGCTTAGCCGCCCGACGTTCGCGCGGCGAGCGCGTGGGGTGGTCGACGCCGCGGTGCCGAGCAGCACGGCGCCGCGCCCCGTGGCCGGACCGCCGGCCCGCCGCGCGTCCCGACCCCGCGCGGGAGCGGAGACCTGGCGGTCCCGGACCCGACCGTCGGCCGGCGGACAGCCCGTCGCCCCGATCCGGGCGACTTCCCGGGTTCTCCGCAGGGGGGTCTGACCGCCGGCGCCGGCAAACGCGCCGCCCCAAGCCTGCCCGGGCGGAGATCGCTGCCCGCCGCGGCACCAGCCGCCCCGGCACGGCCCAGACGCCGGTTCGCCAACGGTGCGGTGGCCGAGCACGCCGTCGCGCCGGCGGCAACGACGGTGTCCCGGTGGCCAGCGACGAGCGGCATCGCGGGGCGCGGGGCGATCGGGCCGGGCCGGGACAGGTCCCGTCTCGCATGAACGGCGGCTGTTCGGTTGGGGGACGGGGGCGCGCCGGCGTCGCCCGCCCGGGGCCGAGCCCCGGGCTCAGGGACGAAGCCGGCTGCGGATCTGCCGGCGAAGCCGAGGCGATCGCTCGGATCCCGTATCGCACGGTCTCCGGATGATTGCCGCGGTCTTCGTGCCAGCCGGCCCCGGCCGGCCCGGGCCGGCTCGGTGCCCGAGCCGCCGACCTCGGGGTCCTCCCCGGCCGAGCCGGTCCGTCCCCGCGCCCCCGATCGCTCCGCCGCTCGCCTTGATTGGGCGCCAACGGATCGGAGCGACTCGGAGCCGACCGAGCCCAACGCGGCCGGCGTCCGCTGGGTGGCCTGGACACCGTCGAGGCGGCAGTCCACCACACCCGAGCGGCCCTTCCCAAGACCGTGTCCGGGCGTGGACACTGGGACCACACGGAAGACCGTGCCGTCCTCGTCCCGCGGCGGGCCCGGCGGCGCGCTCGGAGTGTTCGCGCCGCCGGGCGTCCCGTGCGGGGCCCCACCGTGGGCGAGGCCTCCTCGGAAGCACGGTCGGCTACCGCTGTCGACATCCCGGCACGCCCCTTGCCGGCCGGAACCGCACCCGGTCGCCCCAGCCCTCCCGCCCCTTCCCCCGGCGACACCGCAAGGCTGGGTCGGCGGGAGGTCGAACTCGGGCCGGTCGGTGGGGATCGACCTCGGGCCGATCACCCAGGAGCCGCCCGAGACACGTCCCGCGCCAGGGACTCTCCGCGCCGCGAACGTTCCGCGAACCACGACGAGGCCCCCATGGACCCGCTCTCCCGGCCCACCCCGCCTTCCCCGCCTTCCCCACCCACCAAAGCCGCCACGCCGCCGATTCCGACCGGTCCCGCCGCGGGGGATGCCTCGCGTCCGGCTCCCGCCCACTCCGGCGCCCCCGACGCCCGCGCTGCCGCCGGACGCCGACGCGACGGGACCCGCGGCCTCCTCGCCGGTGCGCTGGCGGCGCTGCTCGGGCTCACGGCGGTGATCCTGCTCCGCACCGTGATCGAGGCCGTCTCGGTCCTCGACGCGCTCGCCGACCTCGTGCTCTCCACGATGCCGCTCGACGTCTTCTCGGCGCTGCTGCGGGTGTTCGGGACCTCGGCCAAGGCCTGGCTGCTGGCGGGTGAACTCGTGGGGCTGGTGCTGCTGGGGGCGCTGGTGGGCCGGTACTTCGCCGCCGTGACCGCCGGGGCGCGGCGGGTCCTCTGGACGCGAACGGTCACCCTCGGCCTGGTGACCTGGGCGGTGCTGGCCGTGTTCCTCCTCTGGGCGGGCGGGATTCGGGTCGCCGGGAGTCTTGGCGGCTCGCGGCTCGTCTGGGCGATGCTCGCCGTCGCCGGCGCCTCGGCGGTCTTCGCCGTCACGCTGCCGGTCGCCCTGACCCTGCTGCGGCGGACCGACCCGCCGCCGGGCGCGCCCGTCGCGCCCGCGGGGTTGCCGACCGACGCGAGTCGCCGGAACCTCCTCACCCGAACCGGGCTCGGCGTGGCGGCGCTGGCCGGGCTGACGACCCTCGGGCGGGAAGTCCGGCGCGTCCGCTCGAGTGAGGTCGTCGAGGCCCGGGAGACCGGCCGCGCGCCCGATCCGATCACCCCGACCGACGAGTTCTATGTCATCTCCAAGAACCTCGCCGATCCCACCGGCGACGGTGGCGACGGGTGGCGTCTCCGCGTCGACGGGGCGGTCGGCACCCCCCTCGATCTGACGCGCGAGGACCTGGTGGCGATGGCCGGCCCGGACTTCGCCTCGACGCTGACCTGCATCTCGAACGAGGTCGGCGGTCCCCTGATCTCGACCGCGGTCTGGAGCGGCGCCCCGTTGGCGTCGGTCCTCGAGCGGGCAGGGGTCGCCGTCGGCGCGGTCGATGTCGTCTTCCACGGCCGCGACGGCTACACGGACACGATCCCGGTCACGAAGGCGATGGAGCCGACGACGGCACTGGTCTGGGGGATGAACGGTGAGCCGCTGAACGCGGCCCACGGCGCGCCCCTGCGCGCGATCGTGCCCGGCCGCTACGGGATCAAGAACGTCAAGTGGCTGGAGCGGATCGAGCTCTCGTCCGCCGACGAGGAAGGCTACTGGCAGCGGCGGGACTGGACCGAGGAGGGCGTCGTCAAGACCTCGAGCCGGATCGACGCGCCCCGGCCGCGCGGGATCGTCCGCGCCGACGAGGCCGAGTTGGCCGGGATCGCCTTCGCCGGCGACCGCGGGATCAGCAAGGTCGAGGTCAGCACGGACGGCGGGGCGACCTGGCGGGCGGCCGCGATCACGGACCGCCCGAGCGCGCTGAGCTGGGTCATCTGGCGGCTGGCCTGGTCGCCCCCGCCGGCGCCCGGCACGTATGAGGTCGTCGTCCGCGCGACCGACGGCACCGGCGAACTGCAGACCGAGGAGCGCGCCCCGACCCTGCCCGACGGGGCCAGCGGCTGGCACGAGATCACCGTCGGGATCGCCTAGGGCGGTGGGGGCACGCAGCCGACGTGGTCGGACGGATCGTCCCAAGGACCGCTGAGGTCGTCCTCGCCCGGCCGTCGCCGGCCCGTCTATGACGATCGCACCCAATGGGTGCGGACGCTCATCGCCAGGCTGGCGACCCGAAGGACGCGACCGGAGCGCGACGCGGTCGTGCGCGACGCGGTCAGCGCGGTGGGACGAGCTCGATCTCGAACAGCGTGGGCCAGAGCTTGCCGGTGACGAAGATGCGGCCGGTCTCCGGGTCGTGGGCGATCCCGTTCAGGACGTCCACCTCCCGCCCCTGGCGGTCCTCCGCCGAGAGCAGCCCCGCGAGGTCGATCCAGCCGACGACGCTGCCGGTGGCGGGATCGATCCGCGCGATCCGGTCGGTCTGCCAGACGTTCGCCCAGACCTCGCCGCCGTCGACCTCGAGCTCGTTCAGGTTCCGGACCGGCTCGCCGCCGTCGCGCACCGCGACGCGGCCGACCTCGGCGAACGTCTCCGGGTCGCGGAAGTACAACTGGTCGGTGCCGTCGCTCATGACCAGCCGCGCGCCGTCGGTGGCCAGTCCCCAGCCTTCCGTCGGGTAGGTGAAGGTGTCTACCAGGGCGAACGTCTCCCGGTCGTAGACGAAGCAGGTCCCCGTCTGCCAGGTGAGCTGGTAGACCCGGTCGCCGGCGATGGCGATCCCCTCGCCGAAGTGCTCGGCGTCGAGCGCGACGGACTGCTCCACGGCGCCGGTCTCGAGGGCGACCCGGCGCAGCGTCGACTCGCCGTTCAGGCCGGTCCCCTCGTAGAGGACGCCCTCGCGATAGACCAGGCCCTGGGTGAAGGCATCGGCGTCGTGGGGGTACTCGGCGACGACCCGGTAGCCGTACGTGGGGACGGTCTCGGCGACCGTCGGCGTCGCCCTGGCGCGGGTCGAGACCGTGCCGGTGGCCGCGGTGCCGGTGGCCGCGGTGCCGGTGGCCGCGGTGCCGGTGGCCGCGGTGCCGGTGGCCGCGGTGCCGGTGGCCGCGGTGCCGGAGGACGTGTCCCGGCCGGCGACGGGCGGCAGCACCAGCACCAGCACCACAAGGGCGAGGGCGAGCAGCACGCCCAGGAGTCCCAACCGACGCAGCACCTGCCTTCTCCTCTCCCAGCGCGCGTTCCCCAGCCCCCGTGGCGGTCGCCCTGGGCCGGGATGGATTGTCCCATCCGCGCCGGCGGAGCACGCGCTATGCCCTGGCGCGGGGTTTCGACTCCCGGTCGGATGGGACCGGGTCGAGCCGGCCCCGCCCAGGGCCGACGGTCCGCCGTCCGGCTTGGTGCTCGGTGCAGGGCCGCCCTCTGTCGGATCGCGGCCCCGCCGCGCCGGCGCCTCGCCACGGCGACGGGCCGCGCACCGGGTGGCCCTGACGCCGAGTGGGCCGTCGTCCGGACGGCGTGGCCGAGCCGGCGCGGGCGGTAGATCTACTGACGGCCGACGCTAGAGCCCACGGCGACGAATCGGTAATCGCCCGGACGCGCCGCCGTCCCCCCCACCCTAGCATCGAATCAACACCCCGCCAGCCGTTGGGCGTGGCCCGGTTCGACCCAGCCGACGTCCGACCGCGAGGGCGGCCGCGGACCGGCCATCGGACTACCGCCACGCCGCCAGGCCGACCCGCGTCGCGCCCCTCCGTGGGCCGGGCGGGCCCGCTTCGGCACGTCCGAAGGGCGGGGCGACCCGCGGGGAGAGGCACGGCGAGCGGAGGCAGCGCGCGATGGCGACGAGGATGGTGGCGGCAAGGACGGTGGGAATCGGACGGACCGGCGGCCGGGCGGGCCCGGCGCTGTCCGGGCGCGCCAGGGTGGCGGTGAGGGCGGCGGCCGCCTGGCACGGCGAGTCGCTGCTGGTGCTCGTGACCGTGGCCTGGGGCGCGTCGTTCCTCCTCTCCCAGGGAGCGGTCGCCCGGTCGGAGCCCTTCGTCTTCCTGGCGCTCCGCTCGGCCGTCGGCGCGCTGGTGCTCGCCGCGGTGCTGTGGCGGCGCGGGCGGCGACCTGGCCGGACAGAGGTCGCCGCCGGCATCCTGCTCGGGTGCATCATCTTTGCCTGCTGCGCGATGCAGGGCGCCGGGTTGCAGCTCACGACCAGCAGCCGGGCGGGATTCCTGACCGGACTCTCGGTCGCCTTCGTCCCCGCGCTGGCGGCACTGGTGTTCCGGCAGCGCCCGACCACGGGCGCGCTGGTCGGGGTCGCGCTCTCGGTGGCCGGGCTCGGCGCGCTCGCGCTCGCCGGTGGGGGGGGCGCATTCGGACCGGGCGACGGCTGGATCCTCGGCGGCGCGATCCTGCTCGCGGCCCACGTGGTCGTGACCGGGAGGGTGGTTGTCCGCCCGGACGTTGACCCCCTGAGCATGGCGACGGTCCAGGTCGCGGTGGCGGCGGCGCTCAGCGTGGCCGCGAGTGTCGCGGCCGGGGAGGACCGGGCGGTCCCGGACGTCACGGTCTGGGCAACCGCGCTGGGGATGGGGACGGTCGTGACCGCCTTCGGGATCGGCGCCTCGGCCTGGGCCCAGCGGACAGTGGACGGCAACCGGGCGGCGCTGATCCTGTCCCTCGAGCCGGCCTGGGCGGGTGTCTTCGGCGCGGCGGCCGGCGAGGCGGTCGGCGCGGCGGCCTGGCTGGGCTGCGCCCTGATCGTGCTCGGCGCGATCGTGGGTGGCCATCGATGGCGGTCGGCCGATCGCGCCCCGGCCGATCGCTCGCCGGAGGAGGTCCGCCGCGAAGGTCCCGGGCCCGCTCCCCCTGTCGCTCACGCCGAAGGGGTAGCGGCCACGTGAGGAAGCGCGCCGGGACCTAACCCTCCGGCGGGGCCGCGCCGGGTCCCGGTGGGAACGCGGGGCGCTCGCGCCTGCTACGGGATCCGGCAAGGCGGGGGTGGTATCGGGGGCTCGCCGGCGGCCGGTCCCGCCCGGGGCCGAGCCCCGAGCCCGGGGACGAAGCCGGCTGTGGGTCCGCCAGGTGGAGCCCCGGCGATCACCCGGATCCAACATCAGATCTCCAGGGACCCGCATCGCGCTCGCCCGCGCCGTCGGCGGCCGGTGCCGGGCGGCTATCATGCACCGGATGGACCGCTCTCCCGCCGCGCCGGCGCCGCCGCGCCCCGGCACGACCCGCTTCGCCCCGCTCCGCCACTACCGACTCGCCTACGAGGCCGTCGACCCGCCCCCGGCCCCCGACGGGTCGTCCGCGGACGCCGCCACGACGGTCGTGCTGCTCCACGGTCTGCTCGCCGGGCGGGCGGAGTGGGCCGCGGCCCGCGACGCGCTGGCGGCGGCGGGACGGCGGGTGCTCCTCCCGGAGGCACGGGGCCACGGGGCGAGCGCCGGCCTGGCCGACCGGCGCTACGCGGCCGCCGACCTGGCCGCCGAGGTGGTCGCCGTGCTCGACGCGGCCGGGGTGGCGGCCGCCCACCTGGTCGGACACGGGCTGGGGGGTGCGGCGGCGTTCGCGACCGCGGTCCGCTACCCGGACAGGCTACGCTCGCTGGTGCTCGTCGAGCCGGACCTGCCGGCCGTCCTCGACGGGGACCCGGACCCGGCGCTCCTCTCCGCCCGCAACGCCGCCCGCCGTTCCGACCGGGATGCGGCGGACGCCGCCTACAAAGGCCTCACCGACCGCGCGCTCGACCGCTACCTCGACCCGCGCTGGGGCAGTGGCTGGCGGGAACGGCTGGCCCGGCCGCGGCTGGGGGCCGTCCGCCGCCACGCGGCGTCGCTCGCCGGCACCCTCGACGCGCTCGACGGCCTGGAGGTCGGCGCGGAGGACACCGCGGCGGTGCCGGTCCCGACCCTGGTGGCCTGCCGCCTGGAGGCCCCACCGCTGGTCCGGGGCACCGCCGCGCGCCTGGCCGCCCGGCTGCCGGGCTGCCGGCTGGTCGACCTCCCGGCCGCATTGTCGCCAGAAGACCCCCTGGGCGGTCCGGCCGGCGTGGCGCTCGTCGACCTGCTCGTCGGGTTCGTCACCGAGGCCGACGGGCGCTGACGACGGACGGCGGACCCGTCGCGGCCGGAGGGTCGGACACCGGCCCGAACCGTCAACATTGCCGGGGCCGACCTGCGCGGACACCCCCTACGGATTCCGCCTGCTCGGCGGTACGGGGGCGTTCCGGCGTCGCCCGCCCGCGGCGAGCCCCGGGCTCGGGCACGCAGCCGGCGCTATCCCGATAGCACCACCCAACCGCCCAACAGTCGGATCCCTTACCAGGGGGACGACCGGTCCGTCTGGGCCGACACGGCGAGACGGCGAGACGGCGAACGACCGGGTGCTGCCGACGAGGGGACGCACCGAGGGCCGGCTCCGCGCCCGGCCGCCCCGCCGCCGTCGGACCCCAACCCCACGGTCGGGGGCGGGGAACTCGGTCGTTGGCGAGAGGACGGGTACGGTGCCGGCCCTCGGGGGCTGGCGCCCAGTTATCCGGCGGCGGCGACGGGGCGGCCGACCCTAGCGGGCGTCGACCGGCACGAAGGTCTTGTCGGTCGGGCCGACGAACTCGGACTGGGGGCGGATGAGGCGGTTGTTGGCGACCTGCTCGAGGACGTGGGCGCTCCAGCCGACGGTGCGGGCGACCGCGAAGGTGGGGGTGAACATGTCGCCCGGCAGCCCGACCGCGGCGAGCACCGCCGCGGAGTAGAACTCGACGTTGGTGTAGAGCCGTCGCCCCGGCTTGCGCTCCTCGAGCATCGCCAGCGCCCGCTCCTCGGTCGTCTTCGAGAGGGCAAAGAAGGCCGGGTCGCTGGCGCGCTCGGCGAGGCCGCGGAGCACCTCTGCCCGGGGGTCCTCCGCCTTGTAGACGCGGTGGCCGAACCCCATCAGCCGCTGGCCCTGGTCGAGCGCCGATTGCAGCCAGGCGTCGACCTGATCGGCCGACCCGATCTCGTTGAGCATGTCGAGCACCTTCGAGGGCGCCCCCCCGTGGAGGGGGCCCTTGAGGGCGCCGACCGCGCCGGTGACCGCCGAGCAGAGGTCGGAGCCGGTGCTGGCGATCACGCGGGCGGTGAAGGTCGAGGCGTTCATCCCGTGGTCGGCCAGCAGCACGAGGTAGGTGTCGAGCGGCTGCCAGTGGTCCTCGGACGGCACCTCGCCGAAGAGCTGGTAGAGGTAGTTCTGGGCGGTGTTGAGGTCGGGGCGGGCGGGGAGGGGCTCGTCGCCGGCGCGGAGGCGGAAGAAGGCGGCCAGGATCGCCGGGACGCGGGCGGCGAGGGCGATCGCCTCGTCGAGGTCGGGCTCCTCGTCGAAGAGGCCGTCGCCGCGGGCGGACTCGGCCGCGCCGAGCGCCGAGACGCCGGTGCGGAGGGCGTCCATCGGGGCCGCGGTCGGCGGCAGGGCCCGCAGCGAGGCGAGCACCGCCGGGGGCAGGTCGTGGTTGGCGGCGAGGCGGGCGCGGAAGTCGACGAGCTCGGTGTGGGAGGGCAGGTGACCAACCCAGAGGAGGTGGGCGACCTCCTCGAAGCTGGCCCTGCCGGCGAGCTCATGGATGTCGTAGCCGCGGTAGACGAGGCGGCCCTCTTCCCCGAAGACGTGGCTGAGCGCGGTCGAGGCCGCGACCACGCCTTCCAGTCCCTCGGGCTTCGGCAGCGGGGACGGGGTCTGGGCAGTCGCGGTGGCCATCATGGGGCAGGCTCCTCTGGCTGGTCGTGGCGCAGCGGCGCGCCGCGGGCACTCAACTCGGCGACGGGCGCGGTGGGCGGTCGACCGGGGGCGGTGGGCCAGGCCAACGCGCCGCGTCCACCTGGCGGTCCGCCCAATGGCACGGCGCCACGGTCGTGCCCCGCCGACAACTGCCCAAATGCTAGCACGGCGCCCGGCCCGGGACGCCAGCCGGCCGGCCCGGGACGCCAGCCGGCCGGGCGAGCCCTCGATCCTCGGAACGCCAGCGTCCCACGCCGCCGGCCCTCCCGGCGGCCCTCCCAGCGGCCCTCCCGGCGGCGCCACGTTCGGTAGGGCGCCTGCCGGGTGATCGGCGCGGTGGCACGTCCGGCGCGACGGGTGGCGAGGCAGGGCCCGCCTGGGGAGGTCGCCGCCTGTCGGCGCTCGGGGAGGCTGCTGGCTGCTGGCCCCTTTGGAGGCTGTCGGCCACGGGCGGTCCGATATGTCCTCGGCCGTCCCCCCCGGAGGGTCCGGTCCGCGCCGGGGGTAACCGGCCGCCGGGCGCGACGTGTCCCGGCCGCGGGTCCGGGAGGCCGCTCCCCTGGCGCCGCG
This sequence comes from uncultured Thermomicrobiales bacterium, assembly GCA_902806335.1. Lineage (GTDB taxonomy): Bacteria > Chloroflexota > Chloroflexia > Thermomicrobiales > UBA6265 > CADCWG01. The sequence continues at coordinate 12,983 of CADCWG010000328.1, forward strand.
CGGGCCTGGCTGCCCACGACGCGGGCCCTTGGGGCGCTGTCTCTCGACGGCGTCCCGTGACTACCTTCACTCGACGCAACGCGGAGGCATCGCCGGCGTGATCTTCACCGTCTGGTTCGTCGTGGTCGGGGTGCTGCTGATCAGCGTTGCCCTCTCCGGCTCGGTGCTGCGGCGGCTGCCGCTGACGACGTCGATGCTCTACCTCGGCGTCGGGGTCCTCCTCGGGCCGCACGGGGCGGGGCTGTTCGACCTCGACCCGATCGCCGACGCCGGGTTCCTCGAGCGGCTGACCGAGATCGCGGTGATCGTCTCGCTCTTCACGGCGGGGCTGAAGCTGCGGGTGCCGGGGCGGGACGAGCGCTGGCGGCTGCCGCTGCGGCTGGCGTTCGTCTCGATGGCGATGACGGTCGGGCTGGTCGCGCTGGTCGGCACCCTCGGCCTGGGGCTGCCGCTGGGGGCGGCGGTGCTGCTGGGCGCGGTGCTGGCGCCGACCGACCCGGTGCTGGCCGGCGACGTCCAGGTCGAGAACCCGGGGGACCGCGACCGGCTGCGGTTCGCGCTCACCGGCGAGGCGGGGCTGAACGACGGGGCGGCCTTCCCGTTCGTGATGCTCGGGCTGGGGCTGCTCGGGCACCACGAGCTCGGGACCCTCGGTTGGCGCTGGGTCGCGATCGACGGCGCCTGGGCGACGTTCTCGGGGCTGGTGATCGGGGGGCTGCTGGGGACGGCGATCGGGTACCTGGTGCTCTACCTGCGGAAGGCGCACGCGGAGGCGGTCGGGCTCGACGACTTTCTGGCGCTGGGCCTGATCGCGCTCGCGTATGGGGCGGCGCTGCTGGCCCACGGCTACGGGTTCCTGGCGGTCTTCGCGGCCGGCTGGGCGCTGGGCCGGATCGAGCGGCGG
>CADCWG010000329.1 GCA_902806335.1 uncultured Thermomicrobiales bacterium
GCCTCGGCCCTTTCTCGGAGTTCGCGGGATTGAGCTCCCCGCAGACACCGGAGACTGGGGATTGCCGGATGTCCCCGCCTACATAGTCCGGGGCGAAGGCGGCACGCCGCGGTTGACCGAGTTGGGCAACCTGCTGTTCTGGCGGCTCTCGCCGCACCAACTCTTCAGCGACCTCGAAGGGTGCAGGACCGCCGCCGCGCAGCGGTCGTGCCTCGGCGCGCACTTGGACCGTTACTGGGTTCGCCCGGCCGGGTTCGGCGTGGCCGTCACATGGGACGGCGAACGCCCTCGGATCACCATGGTCAATGGGTCCCAAGCGGGCCGCGCGGTGAGCGTGGTGCACAACTGCTTTCCGACTCTCGCCGGTCAGCTTGTCGGAACCCTCTCGGGCGACCGTCGAACGAACCGGTGCGCGGACTGCGGCGAGCCCTACCCCTGCGAGCGACGACGCAGCGTGGGGAAGTGCCCGGACTGTCGGGCGGCGGCCCGCCGTGCCTCAAAACGGGCTTCCAAGAGGCGGAGGGCCAGCACGGGGCCCGCTGGCAGCCGACCCCAATCCTGACCACAAAACTGACTACAGGGCCGGCGGACCGCGACGGATGGCATGGCCGCAGACGGACGGAAAATCCCACCAACATCGGCTCAGTGGATGTTGGCGGATCGCTACGGATGGGGCAGGGCGAGACTTTTAATCCGAGGGTTCGGGGTTCGAGTCCCCGGGGGGTTACCGCTTGGCGAGGGGCAGGTGATGGCCGTCGGGAACGGCCCCGCCGGCCACTCCCACGCCCTGTTCCCGGATCTGACCGCAAACGCGCCACAATGCCCCTACTCTCCGGCATTGAGGGGGCGCTCATCGCGGTGACGGCCCGGTGCTAACGGACCAGTGGGCGGTAGGCGGAGCAGTCCATCCGTCGGCGGGTCCGGGAGCGATCGCAAATACCCCTGATCGTCGGCCGGGCCACCGGTCCGATCGCCAGCGAAGCCACGGCGCCGCGCCGGCGGTCGGGGACCCGCTGAGGTCGAAGCCACTCCGCAGCGGGGCCGCTCCGCAGCGAGGCCGCTGCCGGTGCAACCGTGCTCATGATCCCGAGGCCGTGGAGCCACGCACCGCTACGCCCGAGCTATGGTCGACCGGGACCCGCCTGAGTCGTTCTCCAGGCGGAGACCGCCCGGGGCGCGCTCCATCACTCCCTGGGGCGGTTGCGAACACGCCCCCGACTGGGCGCGGCCGGCCATCGCGCCCGACGGACTACGCGACGGGCACGCAGCCCCGGTCCGGGTCGCAGACGGTGACGCCGCGCTCGCAGCAGTTCGCCGTCAGTACGACGTATCCCGGAGGATCCCGCATCTCGGGGGCGATGCAGCAGTCTGAACCGGGATAGCACGCGGTATGTTCGCTCGGGGCCTTACAGATCTGGCCATAACGCCCCGTGGTGGGTTGGCAGATCAGGTTCTCGTTCGTCTCGTCGAGAAGGCAGAGTTGGTTGCCCGGGCAGTCCCAATGGTCATCGCACGGCCGACCGGCGGCCGCACCCCGGTCGACGGCCACGAAGCCCGCCAGGATGCCGCCAACCACCCCCTTGAGCGTCGTCCGCCGGGTTGCCGTGCCCGCGAGCGTCCTGGCGAGCTGGTCGAAGCATTGCCCGTCCATCAGGCCTCCTCGTCGTGCTTCCGAACCGTGGGCGGTGCGGCCGGCGCGAGCACAGAGAACCCGGCCAGGCCGTAGTGGCCTCAGCCGGGTTCGCCATTCACTCCTCTCGCCGCATCGGCGATCCAGGGGACCGCGGCGAGGATCATCGTGTCCGAGGTCATCCCATCGTAGCGGAACGCGACGGCCTGTCAATCCTCCCGGGCGGAACGGCCTGGGCGCTGGGGCGATGGTGGCGACGGCGCTCTCCTCGGTCGTTCCGCCGGGACCGAACGCGGTTCCAGGCGGCGTGTAGCGCCGGTACCGGTCCGACGTGCCGGGTCGCGCCGCCCGGCGGTCGTCCCTGCACGCCAAGCCCCGCGCTTCCCCCGGCGTCGAGTGCAACTCAGGGCCGTGCCACCTAGCGACATGAGCGGCTCTCCCCGAGCGCTTGGAAGGGGACGACCCACCTGACACCGTGCACGGCTCGACACGGGCGTACCTCGCCGGCTCCCTGCCGAGCCCGCGACGACCGCCCCACGGCGACGACTCGGTAGCCCCGGGCCGGCTCGTACCCGGTCCCCATGCCCGACTTTCCCGGTCGTCGGCGCCCTGGTCGTTGACGGGGAACACCAATTGCATACGCATCTCCGGCGGACCACGGCCATGTGCCCGACGGCGGTCGTCGGGGCGTCAGCGTGGCGCGACGTTCCGTACGCCGACCGTGGGGTCCAGCAGCGACCGACGACGAGCTTGATGGCCATGCCAGGACGGCACCGGCGACCTTCGACACGGGACGTCTGGAGGGAGCACGACGGGAACCGGATGCGACGGTCCACCGGGCGACCGGACCGTTCGCTCCGCCACCGCTCACCGCGACGACGGCGGTGAGCACGGGCCCGAGGTCGCTGACCGCCAGAGGTGGAGCGAGGGAGCTCCGCCAGGGAGGACACCATGGCAGTCGCTCCAGGTCGCGGCAGACCGCAGGAGAGCACGGTCAGCCGACGCCGCTTCGTCCAGGGCGCCGCGGCGCTCGCCGCAGGCGCCGGCCTCGCCGCCAACGCGCCGAGGGCGGCCCGCGCCGAAGGGCGCGAGCTCCGGTTCTGGAACCTGTTCGGCGGCGGCGACGGCGCTCGCCTCCAGGAGATGCAGGCCGCGTTCAGCGCCGCGAACCCCGACATCGACCTGAACGCGGTCACCTTCGCGTGGGGGCCGCCCTACTACACCAAGCTGGCGATGTCGGCCGTCGGTGGCCGACCGCCCGCGGTCGGGGTGCTCCATGCCTCGCGCCTGCCCTCCTACGCCCCGGCCGGCCTGCTCGAGCCGCTCGACCCCGCCGTCCTGACCCAGTACGACATCGGTCCCGACAAGTTCCTGCCGGCGGTCTGGGAGGGGATGCAGTTCGAGGGGCAGCCCTACGCCATTCCCCTCGATATCCATCCCTTCATCATGTACTTCAACACCGACGTCTGCCAGCAGGCCGGGCTGCTCGGCCCCGACGGGACACTGCTCCCGCTCCAGGGGCCGGACGCGGTGATCGACGCCTTCCGCCGCGCCCAGGCGGTGACCGGCAACCTCGGCCTCGCCTACGAGACCAACGGCGTCGCCCCCTGGCGCCTCTTCTCCGGCCTCTACGCCCAGCTCGGCGGCACCATCCTCTCCCCCGACGGGGAACAGCTGACCATCGACGACGCCAAGGCCGAGCAGGTCCTCAGCTTCATGGCCGACCTGACGGTCGGGAGCAAGGTCGCGTCCCCGAACCAGGACGGCCCCGCCTCGGTCGCCATGTTCAGCAACGCCAGCGCCGGCTTCCACCTGAACGGGGGGTGGGAGGTCACCACCTTCGAGACCGAGGGCATCCCGTTCAGCGCGGTGCCATTCCCCAACGTCTTCGGCACCAACCAGACCTGGGCCGATTCCCACGTCTTCGTCCTGCCGAAGCAGCCGGACGACGACCAGGGTCGGCTCGACGCCTCGCTGCGGTTCATCAGCTTCATGCTCAAGGACAGCCTGACCTGGGCCCAGGGCGGGCACATCCCCTCGTACCTCCCCGTGGCCACCGGCCCCGAGTTCGCGGGGCTGGAACCCCAGTCCAACTACGCGGCGGCGGCCGAGACGCCCGTCTACGACCCCCGGGCCTGGTTCAGCGGCGCCGCCGCCCCGCTCCAGGAAGAGGCGGGGGCCGCCTTCGGCGCCGTCCTGAACGGGCAGAAGAGCCCGCGGGAAGGCATCTCCCAGTACCGAGCGGCGATGGAGGACCTGCTCGACACGCCGGAGCCGATCTAACCGCCGCGGTCATCGCGCGAACGCCCCGCCGCTCGCCCCGAGGTACCGGGCGAGCGGCGGGGTCGAAGGTCGCGGCGACGCGTGGGCGGCGCCGCACGGGACAGGAGGTGTTGGGGTGGCAACGCGTGTGGGGACGCCGGCGGTGCCGGCGGCGCGGGAACGCACGCCGGGGCGCGCGGCCCCGGTGGGCCGGGCGGGACAGACCACGGGCTGGCGGTCCGACCTGGCCGGGTTCGCCTTCGTGCTCCCGTTCCTGATCGCCTACAGCCTCTTCTTGATCTGGCCGGTGATCCAGGGCTTCCGGATGAGCCTGTTCAACTGGAGCCTGACCGGCAGCGGAACCACCGACTTCATGGGCTTCGACAACTACCAGGAGACGCTCGAGGACCCGAACTTCTGGTCGTCGATCTGGCACACGATCCTGTTCACGCTACTCAGCACGCCGCCGCTGGTGATCCTCTCGCTCCTCTTCGCGCTGCTGGCCAACCGCGCCGTCCCGGCCCGCTGGCTGTACCGCCTCGCGTTCTTCAGCCCCTACCTCCTGCCGTCGTCGGTCGTGGCGCTGATCTGGGTATGGATCTACCAGCCGGGGTTCGGCCTGATCAACGGCTACCTGACGCGCATCGGGCTCGGTGAGGTCGGCTGGCTCAGCGACGTCAGCGTGGCGATGATCTCGGTGGTGATCACCACCGTCTGGTGGACGATCGGGTTTAACTTCGTGCTCTACCTCGCGGGGTTGCAGGAGATCCCGCGCGACATCTACGAGGCGGCGGCCCTCGACGGGGCGACCGGCCTCGAGCAGGTGCGCTCGATCACCCTCCCGATGCTGGCGAGGACGACGACGCTGATCCTCATCCTCCAGGTGCTCGCCTCGCTCAAGGTCTTTGACCAGATCTTCCTGATGACCAACGGCGGACCGAACTTCTCGACCCGTCCCGTCATCCAATACATCTACGAGCAGGGCTTTACCACCTACCGCGTGGGCTACGCGTCGGCCATGTCCTACGCCTTCTTCCTCCTGATCCTCGTCGTCTCGCTCGGCCAGTTCGCACTGCTCGGTCGCCGAAGGGAGCGCGCCAATGGCTAGTCAGGTTGGTCAGGTCGGCGCCGCGCCGGGCGTCGGGCTCGATACGGTCCGCGCGAACCCCGCCGGCACGAGAACAAAGGAGCGAGGGGGGAAGCTCGGGGACCGCATCGCCTTCGGAGTGCTGATCTTCTTCGCGGCCCTCTGGTTCGTCCCGATCGCCTGGGCCATCGCCACGGCCCTCAAGCCCGAGTCGGAGACCACCGACGTCCCGGTCCAGTGGATTGCCTCCCGCGTCACGCTGGATTCGTTCCAGTCGGTGCTCAGCGCCGGCAACCTGCCGCGCTGGTACTTCAACAGCGCGTTCACGTCGCTGGCGATCACCGTGATCACGGTGCTGCTCTCCAGCCTCGCGGCCTTCGGCTTCTCCCGCACCCGCTTCCGCGGCAAGAACGTCATCTTCTGGATCATCCTGGCCGGGATCATGGTGCCCGGGCAGATCCTGATCGTGCCCCTGTTCACCGAGATGCAGGCCTTCCGGATGGTCGACACCTACTGGGGCATCATCCTGCCCCAGGTCGCCTCGCCGGTCGCGGTCTTCATCTTCAAGCAGTTCTTCGACGGCATCCCGCGGGACCTCGAGGAGGCGGCAACGCTCGACGGGGCGAGTCGCCTCCGGGTCTACTGGGAGATCTGGATGCCGCTCGCCCGGTCGGCGATCGCCGCGGTCTCGATCTTCACCTTCGTCGCGGCTTGGAACAACTTCCTCTGGCCGTTCATCGTGATCACCAACCCGGACATGATGACCCTCCCGGTCGGCCTGTCCCAGGTGCAGACGGCGTACGGCATCCGCTACGCCCAGATCATGGCCTCCGCCGTCCTCGGCGGTCTGCCGCTGCTGGTGGTCTTCCTGTTCTTCCAGCGCCAGATCGTGCAGGGCATCGCCGGCACGGGCATCAAGGGGTAGCGACCCCGCGTCTACCCGCGCGTTGCCTGCGCACCAACATCGCGAGGCAGACGGACAGGGCGAGGGGGCGGCGCGGTGCCGCCCCCTCGCCCTGTCTTACGGCGGCGCCGCTTCGATGCGTCAGGTTTACCCGGCGTCGTCCGCTCACCGGCGACCCTTCGGCCGGTGAGAGCGGCCGCCGGTAGCGGTCGCGACCATGCCCCAGGGTCGACCGCGGGAAACACCGCTCCGGAGCCCGTTGCGGGGGACCGGGCGGCCTTCCATCCACGGTGGGATGGCGCGGCGGGGAGCGCCGCCTGGCTATACTCGGCCGCCCGTCGTCAGCGCCGCCTACGGTGCCTGTCCCCTCCGTCCGTGGCGGATCGCGCCCGCTGCCCGACCGATCGGCCGTCAGGCCGATCCGGAGCCTGCCCCCATGACCGGCGTTCGGCGCGTTGCTCCCTCGGCCGCCTCGCGGCGGCGCGGCGCCCTTCGCGGCATTCCCCGAGCCGACGCCCTGGCCGTCGCGGTCCTCTCGGCGCTGACGGCCCTCGTCGGGTGGAACCGACTGGCCTTCGACGCCTGGCTGCCGCGGTTCGACCTCTTCACCTTCTTCCTGCCCTGGTATGGCTTCCTCGGCGAGCGCCTCCGCTCCTGCGACGTCCCCGGCTGGAACCCGTCCCTGTTCAGCGGGACGCCGTTCGCCGGCGACCCCGAATCGGGGTGGATGTACCTGCCGGCGATGCTCGCCTTCACGCTCCTCCCCCCGGCGGCCGCCTTCAAGGCGATGGTCGTCCTCCAGCTCGCCATCGCGGCCTTCTCGACCTACGGCCTCGCCCGCGTCCTGGGGATGGGCGCCACGGCCGCGCTGGTCGCCGCGACGGTCTTCGCCTTCGGTCCCTTCGCCCAGTGGACCACCTACTGCTGCCTGATCTTCGCCCAGTTCGGGACGTGGATCCCGCTCGCCCTGCTCGGCGTCGAGCTGGCCGCCCGCGCCCGAGGGTGGCGCGACCGCGTCGCTCCGTGGTTCGTCGCCGGCCTCGCGGTCAGCCAGATGTTCGCCGGTTGGGCGGGCGAGGGCTGGATCTACGCCGTCCTCCTCGTCGCCGCCTACGCCGGCTACCGCACGCTGCTGATGCCCTTGCCTGGGGTCCCTCCCCGCGCCCGCCTGGCGGTCGGCGCCGCGACGGTCGCCGCGGCGCTCGGGCTCGGGCTCGCCCTCGGCGCGGCCGGCATCCTGCCCCGGCTGGCCGTCAACGCGGAGACCACCCTCGCCGGCGGCGACTACGACCTCGTCGACGGGGGCATCCTCAACCCGCCCTGGGAGACGGACTACCTGCTGGCCCAGCTCCTCGGCAACGGCAACGCCGAGCGGCGCGCCTCGCTCGGCGGCGGCGTGATCGTCCTCGCGCTGCTCGCGCCGTTCCTCGCCCGCCGCCGCTTCGGGGTCCCGTTCTTCGCCGGTCTCACCCTCGTCGCCCTGACCCTGACCCAGGACACCACGCCCGTCCATCGCCTGTTCTACCTGATCCCCCGGTACCAGACCCTCCACGAGCACGACCCGTGGCGCACCTTCGCGCTGGCGACGATCGGCCCGGCCCTGCTCTGCGGCGCCGCGGTCGAGTCGCTCGCGGCCTGGCGCGGCCGGCGGCGACTCTTGCCGCTCGTGGTCGCACCCCTGCTCCTGATCGCGGTCGTGGCGGTGACGCTGCGGGAGGTGGAACAGTTCGTCGGCTGGCCGTCGCTGCTGGCGGCGGCGGCAATGACCGGGGTGGTCGCCCTGGTCGTGCTGATCCCGCGCGGGGGAGTCTCCGGCAGGGGACAGGCGCGGGCCTGGGCCGATCTGCTCGCGCGCCGGGCGACGATCCTGGCGTTCGCGGTCCTGGTCCTGCAGCCGACGGGGCTCGAGTTCGCCGGGTCGTGGCTCGGTTGGGGTGAGCATCCGAGCTGGGCGCCCTACTGGCGGGAGGACCCGGTCGCCGCCAACGCGCTCCGCGTCGAACTCGCCGAGGAGGATCCCGGTGGGGCCGGGGCCTTCCTGCAGGACCGCCTCAGCGCCGAGGGCCCGTTCCGCTACGTGGGCTACGGCGGCATCGGCTACCCGGAGGACCAGCCGCTCCTCCCGAGCTACATGGAACGACGACTCCTCCCGAACATCCAGGGGATCCTGGTCAACGGGCGCCCCATCGCCCTCGGCCTCCACGAGATCCAGGGCTACAACCCGCTCCAACTCGCTCGCTACGCCGAGTTCATGGCCGCGTTCAACGGCCGGGTGCTCGACTACCACGTCGCCTACGTCACCTTCCCCGCGTTGCGGTCGGCGATGTTCGGACTGCTCAACGTCCGGTACGTGCTCGTCGACGCCACGCTGCCCCCGGAGCGGGAGGACGTTCGGGTTCTCACCACGGGGCGGCGGGAGGTCTTTCGGAACGCGTCCGTGGCGGTGTTCGAGGGCGACCCGGCCGTCGGCCACGCCTGGATCGTGCACGACGCCCGCGTCGCCTCCCGCGACGAGGCGTTGGCGCTGCTGACGAGCGGCACCGTCGATTTCCGCCGCACCGCCGTCGTCGAGGGGCCGCCCCTATCGCTAGTCGAGTCGCCGAACGCGGCGGCCGAGGCGGCCCGGATCACCAGGTACGAGCCGGACGCGATCACGATCCGGGCGAACGCCCTCAGCGACGGGCTGCTCGTGGTCAGCGAGGTCTACGATCCCGGCTGGCGCGCCTACGTCGACGGTGAGCGGGCCGAGATCCTGCCGACCAACTACGCGCTGCGCGGCGTCCCGATCCCGGCCGGCGAGCACACCGTCGAGTTCCGCTACGAGCCGCCGGCGCTGCGCGTTGGGGTGCCGGTCAGCGCGACCGCGACCGTCGCGATGCTGGCCGTCTTCGGCGCCACCGGCTGGAGCCGCGTTCGCCGCGGGACCGGCCGCCCCGGTCGCCGAGCCCGCATCGCCCCCCTCGGCCCCACCGCGCCCGGCCCGTCCCACGCCGATCCCCGCGGAACGACCCCAAGTACCACGCGGGCCGGAGCGGCGATCCGGCCGAGACGTCGCGTGCCGTGGGACCGCCCGCCCCCTCAGACATGAAACCATCCTCCGGTCCATGAGGAGTCTCTCCGCCCCCCGGAGCGCGACCACCGGTCGGCATCGCCAGTGCTCCCGGTCCCTACGGCGGCCGGCGCCGCCCCCTGGGGCGGCCGTCTCATACGGAATTCTGCTGATCGGTGGTGGTCCTGGCGGGTCGCGCCGGTGACGTCGCCCGGGACGGGCCCCGAGGTCATCGGCCCGGGCACGCGGCCGGCCCGGGCCGGCCGCAGACCCGCCGGGCGGAGCCGGTGATGACCCGCGAGGGTCGGGGTTGCCCGGATAGCACGGTGATGGGGGTGGACCCCGCCTCCGGGGGGCCGCCTGGTCCCACCACGCTCGGTCCGGTTCGCGGGCCCGACACCACGGACGGTCGCGCCGACGCTCGGCACCAGGCGACCCCGCTGGCCCTCCCGCGGTGCCTCGCGGCCGGGACCGTCGCCCTCCCGCGGGGTCAGCACGACCCGATCGGCGAGCGGTCCGCCCGGCGCGACGGAGGGCAGGCCGGCCGAAACGCCGGCCGGTGCCCGCCGTTCGCGCGGCGTCTTCGCTGGCCGGCCGGACGGTTGGCACGCTGCCTGCCTTCTCGGCACCGTGGGCCGGCGGGCACCGCCGGTGGGCGCGAGCGCGGACGGGAGACGACGATGGCGAGCGAGGGCGGTGGCGGCAGACCCTGGTCGGAGGCGCCGCGGTCGGGCGATAGCGGGGGAGGCCCGCTGGGCGACGGCCCGGAGATCGGGGGGAGCGCGGCCGGCCGGCCCGCTGGCGCGGCACCGACGGGCGGCGGCCCGGAGCAGGGATGGGAGTCGGCCGGCCGGCCGGCCGGCGGCGCCCCGCCGGCCGCACCGGGTGCCGCCAGACCCGATGCGGAACCCGTCTGGGAAGTCGTCGAGCCGGGTCAGCCGGACGACCGCCCACAGGGCCAGGGGTTCGCCGGCGGGCCGTTCGGGTCGGGCCGGGGGCTGGGCGGCGGGCTGTTCGGCCCCCGGAGCATGGCCGGGGGTCGGGTCCAGGTCTACGGCTGCTCCCCCGGCTGCCTGGTCATCTCGATCCTGGCCTCGATCTTTCTCACGCTCATCCTCAACGGCTTCCTCGGCCTGCTCACCTGATCGCCCGGCACGACCGCGCGGCAACGGGACGCTGACGCGCCGGCCCGGCCCCGTCCGCGAACGGGTGGGTGCCCGACCGGCGGCGGGGGGCGGTGGGCGACCACTCCGAATCGAGCATCGAATCGGAGGATCGGTGCCCCTGGCCCAGCCAGGGTCGTCAAAGTCCGCGCCGCGATGACCGCCGGGCCGGCGGTGCTCGATGGCGCGCATGGGGACGGTCGCCCGCGGTCGCGGCCACGGCCACGGCCAGCACGGGGTCCGGACGCATGGTGGCGCGCCCGCGCCGCGGTCCCCAGTCGGCGTGAGTCGGAGTCGTCTCCGAGCCGCTGACCTCCGGGCTTGCCTCGGCGCGGGCCTGGCCGTTCCCGCGGCGCCGATCCCCACACCGATGACCCGGTCCCGGTGCAACGAGGCGCGGCCGGGGCTTGTGCCCCGGCCGCGCGGCATGTCTCGCGAGGGATCGCGTCGGATCGGCTAGTCGTTTGCCCCCTCTCGCTCGGGAGGAGCCGGGTCGGTCCGTACCGCGCGGACCACGGTCCGCTTGAGGTACTCGCTGGCCTGCTGGTCCCACTGCCCGCCGCAGGTGATCAGCGTCAGGCTCGGCTCGCCAGCCGGCCCGACCACCTCGTCGGCCGGAGCCACCGTGGCGTCTTCCAGGCTGACCGCCACCACCTCGTAGGTGTAGGTCTGACCCGACTCGCCGGTGACCACGATCTCGTCGCCCGCCCGGAGCTGGTCGATCCGAGCGAAGACCGCCTCGGGGGTGTTCCACCAGTTCAGGTGGCCGGCGAGGACGACGTTCTGGTGTTCTAGGTCGTCGTCCGGACGGCCGGTGTCCTTGTACCAGGCAACGTCGGACTCGTTCGTCGGCTGCAGCATCAGCCCGTTGACCGTCTCCAGCACCTCGATGTCGGCCTCGACGTCGAGGGCCTCGATCTGGAGGCGAACCGGGGTGTCCCCGGTCGGGCAGACCAACTCGTCGTCATCGCCGGTGCTCGTCGCCTCGGCCGTCGGGTCGGCATCCTCCGCCTCGGCATCCTCCTCATCGTCGGACTCCGGGGTGGTCGTGCCCTCCTCGAAGCAGGCCTCGTCCACCGGAGGCGCTTCGGTGACGATCTGCTGGTCGTCGCCCAGCGGATCGTCGTCGTCCTGGGTGAAGGCGGCGGCGGGCACCGCGCTCAGCCCGATCACGGCGGCGAGCGCGAGGGTCCCCAGCAGGTGCCGTCCGCCGCGCGTGCCGCGTCGGCGCAGTCGGCCGAAGGTCAGCAGCGCCGGCGTCGCCAGCGCCGGGAGCAGCAGCGCCAGGGCGTTGCCGATCCAGCCATCGTCCTCGCTCGGGCCCGCCACGGGATCCGGGGTCGGGGCGGGTTCCGCCGGCTGCTCCCCGGCGGCGGGCGCCGCCGGCGCGTCGGCCGCGCCGGGGCCGACGCCGGTGTTCGGGTACTTGCCCGGCTTCTTGGGCTGCGTCACGGGCGTGGAGGTGGTGGCCGGCCGGGTTGTGGTTGGGGTCGCCGTGCCGGGCACAGTGCAGTTGTAGATCTGGATCTCCGCCTCGGCGCCGGCGGTCACGGCGATCGAGCCATCGTCGAAGTCAGGCGAGACGGCCATGCACCACTTCTTGCCCTCTTCCCGGACCAGATAGGCGCCGGGTTCGAGCTGGTTCCACTGGATGCGGCCCGTCGCGTCGGTGGTGTCGGTGTCGACGACGTCCCACTCCGAGCCGGTCCAGTACAGGAGGTCGAACTCCTGGCCGGCCTCGTAGACCTCGCAGTCGGTGGCGGTGACGTACTTGGTGGTCTTGCACTGGTACTTGTAGAGCGTCAGTTTCCCGCGCGGGTCTTCCGGCACGTCGTACCAGTAGCAGGTGATCTCGTCGCCGCCGGCGACGTCGATCGCCAGCTCGTTGCCCAGGTGGAGCGGGTAGGGTCGCAGGTACGGCAGCCGACCGCCGACGCAGTCGAGGACGAAGACCTGGACGATGCCGGGCGGCACCTCCTCGGCGGCCGTGTAGGTGCCCGGCGTGAGCCCGCCGAAGGTCACCGCACCCTCGATCGAGTCGCCGGTGTCGCTCTGCAGGTCGCTCCCGGCCCCGTCCGGCACGTCAAGCGTGAACGTGATGCCGTTGGTGGCCTCCGGGCAGTCGGCCCGCGGGTCGGCGCCGGGCCCGAAGAGGTCGTAGCCTTCGGGGCAGGTGTACTTGTAGATCGTCAGGGTCCCGGGTTGCCCGGGGATGTTGAACCAGTCGCAGACGTACCGGGTACCGGGGTAGAGGATCTCGCCCTCGTGGATGCCGCTCGGCGTCTCGACCCGCGCCGGGGGAGAACTCTCCTCCGCGCCCTCGACCGTCGCGGTCCAGCCGCAGTACACGACCGGATCGTCGTACTCGAAGGGGATGGTCTCCTCGAGGGAGAACAGGCCCAGCGAGACCCCGGTCCAGGTGGCCTCGCCGTTCGCGTCGGTCTCCTGGGACTCCGACGGCCCGTCGCTGTCGGTCAGGGTGAAGGGGATCCCGCCGTAGACCTCGGTGCAGGCGCCCAGGTACTGCTCGAGGGTCTCATCCTCGTACGTCGTCCCTTCCGGACAGTCCCACTTGCGGACGACGACCGTGCTGCGCTCCCCGGGCAGGTTGAACCAGTAGCAGACGAACGACGGCTGCTGGACGCCCTCCTGCTCGGCGAGCTCGTCGGTGTAGACGCCGTCCGGCGATTCGACGCGCCGCCAGTCGAACGACTCCGGGTCGTAGTCGAAGTCGCAGTAGACGACCGGGGTGCCGTACCCCTCCGGCAGCTCTTCCGTCAGGCTGAACGTGCCGTACCCCTGGTCCTCCCAGGTCGCCGCCCCGTCGCTGCCGGTGGTCCGGACGTCGGCCGGCGCCCCCTCAACGCCGTAGAGGAGATCGACGCCCGGGTGGGCATCAGCGCAGGCGTTCTGGTACTCCTCGACGGTGGCGTAGTCGTCGCCGGTGGTCCCTTCGGGGCAGAGGTACTTGTAGACGACGATGTCGATGCCGCCGGGGATGTTGAACCAGTAGCAGACGTACCGGTACCCGCCGGCGTACTGCGCGTCGACCTGGCCTTCGTAGACGCCGCCCGGCGCCTCGTAGCGGTCCCAGTCGGTGGCGTCGCCCTCGATCTCGTAGCGGCAGAACAGGACCGGATCGCCGTAACCGGTGGGGATCGACTCGGCGAGGGTGTAGGGGCGCCCGTCGAGGTTCTCCCAGGACGCGAAGCCGTCGCTGTCGGTGGTCCGATCGGCCGACTCCCCTCCCTCCTGGGTCAGCGAGAAGTCGATGCCCTCGTGCGGGTCCGTGCAGTACCCGACGTAGGCATCGTAGTCGCCGTACTCGTACCCGGTCCCCTCCGGGCAGTAGTACTTGTAGACCCAGACATCGATCCCCCGCCGCGGGATGTTGTAGACGTCGCAGGAGACGTACTCGGTCGCGCGGAGATCCCAGCGGAAGCTGTAGCCGTCGAAGACCTCGACCGGCTCGAACTGGCCGCCGGCGTCCTGCTCCTCGTAACGCTGGATCTGGCAGAAGACGACGATCCCGGTGTACCCCTCGAAGGGGTCCTCGGAGATCGTGATCGCGCCCTCCGGCAGATCGGCAAACTCGATCTGGTACGAGGGCCCACCGGACGTCGGGCCGCTCGCGAGTTCGCCGGTCTCGTCGCTGGCGGAGAAGAACGCGGGGTCCTCGGCTTCTTCCTGGCAGTTCTGCCCGTACTCGTCGTAGCTGGCCTCAACGGACCAGTCGTACGCCGGGTCGCAGAAGTACTTCTGGATGTAGATGGTGCCGAAGCCGCCACCGGGGAAGTTGAACCAGTAGCAGGAAAAGTACTCGCCCGACTCGAGGGTCCGGGAGATGGTCCCGCCGCTCGCCTGGTACTCCTCGACGGGGCCCTCCTGGCCGCCGACCGTGGAGTAGCAGAAGACCCGCGGCTCGCCGTACTCGGCGGGCAGCGACTCCGAGATCGTGTAGCTCTCGTCGGCGGTCAGCCCCGAGAACTCGACGTCGTTCGGACTGCCCCCCGATGTGGTACCCGAGTCACCGTCCGTCTCGCCGGCGACGTCGAACGAGAACGGCTCCGGCTCCTCGTTGCAGTCGGTAGCCAGCCCGTCGAAGTCCGACGCGAACGGGTCGTAGCCGCCCGGGCACAGGTACTTGACGATGTAGATCGTCGCCGGCTCGGAGACGTCCTCCGTTGGCTGGGAGGCGTCCTCGGTCGGCTCCTGCTCGCCCGTGTAGGTCGGATCGCCCTCCGGCACGCACTCGCCGGTGGTCTCGTCGAGCACCTCGCCTTCGGGGCAGGTCGGTTGCTCACCGCCGTCGGCGGGCACGCAGTCGCCCGTCACCTCGTCGACGACCTCGCCTTCCGGACAGCTGGGCGCTTCGCCTTCGTCGGGCAGGCACTGGCCGGTTGACTCGTCGTAGACCTCGCCTTCGGGACAGTCTGGATCGCCCTGGACGGCGAGCCCATCGGTCGCGGCGAGCGGGCTCAACAAGGAGAGGAGGAAGAGGAAAGCCGCAAAGACCGAGAGCGCGCGGGCACCCGGCCGGGATCTGGCACGCGCGGGGCGCGGCGAAGCCATAGCTGGTTCCTCCGTGGAGACACGTCCGACCTTCGACGGACCGGACCTGCCGGACTGACGAGCGGGGCCGCGATGCCCCGGTCACACGGCTGCGAGACCTCCCTTCTGGTTCGACGGGCCAGCGCGACGACTGAGGTGGATCGACGATGCCCATCGCCGCGTCTCGGGCGGGCGGGCTGCCCAGCGCCCGGGCCGCCGCGACCACGGGCGGCGACCGTCACGTCCGGTCGCGTGGACCCGCATCTCCCGCCCGCGGGTCGCACCCGCGGCCGAGGATCCCGCTTCCGGGGCGTAGGCAGCCCCACGCCGCGGCGGTCGGCCACGGCGCTCAGACGGATGGACAATTCGACCCTAGCGCACGGCGGGGGCGTGGCCATCCGGAGGATTGCCTATACGGATTGCCCAGTTCCCGGGGCGACTGAGTAATCGGGGCGGGCGGTCGTCCCGTGGTGGTCGCCAGGAGGCCGCGCGGGATCGGGGGCCGGTTCGACGGGCGGGCCCGGGGCGCCGTGATTGGAGAGGCGCCGGGGAGGGACTCAAGGGTCGGGCGCGACGATCGGTGTGGGGCCCGCCGGTGGGCCTTGACGGCCGACGAGTGCTCGGTCCTGGCTGACCGGCGGTTGATGAGGGGTGCCCCGGCGGACCTCCCGCCGAGAGGCGCGTCGTTCCTCGTTCGGGGGCCGGCTGATCACCCGAAGCGTCGCCGGCCGATCCGCAGCCGGCGCCGACCGGCTCTGTTCCCGAGCCGACGACCTATGGGCTTCCCCTGAGCTGGCGAAGTCGCCAGCGCCCCCCCACACCAACACGTAGAACACGGATTCCGTGTGACACGGCCGCGTCGCGATCCTTCCCTGTCCGACGGTCTCGGTGGTCCCGCCGATCGATGACACGGGCTTCCGGGGATCATGAGAGCGGCGCGGCCAGTGGCCGCGCCGCCCCTTCCCCACACCGTCAGCTTCAGGTCAGAGGCGCCCGCCAGTGTCCCGGACGGCGCTGCCGGTCGAGACGGGGGCGACCCTGGCGCCCGGTCTCGCCCCCGCTCCAGGCAGATCGGCCCCCGGCCGCGGGGACCGGCATCCGGTAGGCAGTCCCCAACGATCCCTCAGGCGCCCCGGCAGGCGCCCCGGCAGGCGCCCCGGCGATGCCGGGCGCCTAGCCGGCGAACGGCGGGTAGCTCTGGGGCGAGAGCTCGTCAACCGTCCGACCGGCCCAGTCGCCGTTCGGGATCCGCGGCCACATCCGCTCGGCGGCGGCTTGGAGGTCGTGCGCGAGCCGGGCCACATCCACGCCCGGGATGACCCGGTCCCGCATCACCACCTCGCCGTCGATCACCACCGTCGCCAGGTCCTCGCCCTGGGCGCTGTAGACCAGGTTGCGGATCGGGTCGCGCAGGGGGGTCATCGTCAGGCTCTCGCCCGCCCAGACCAGCAGGTCGGCCTTGGCCCCCGGTGCCAGCCGGCCCAGGTCGTCCCGGCCGAGGGCCTTCGCGCCACCCAGCGTCGCCGCGTCGAACACGTCGGTCGCGGTCGTCGCTTCGGTCTGGCGGTCGACCACCTTGCTCAGCACCGCCGCCCAGCGCAGTGTCTCGATCATGCTCTGCGGGGCCGTGTCCGTGGCCAGGGTCATGTTCACGCCCCGCGCCCGGTAGCGCGAGAAGCTCTCCATCGCGATCCCGCGCCGCGCGAAGACCCAGACCGCGTGGGCAACGTTGGTGCCGGTGTCGGCCAGGAGACCTATGTCGTCGCCGTGGTAGTTGGCCCAGGTGCCCCCGCCGAGGATGATCGCGTGGCCGAGGATCACCTCCGGGCCGAGGAAGCCGATGTCGCCGAGCCACTCGATCGGCGTCCGGCCGTGGCGACGGGTCATCTCCCAGAACTCGGGCACCGACTGCGAGGCGTGGAGCGCCAGCGGCACCCCGAGCGCGCGCGCCGCGTCCTTCGACCGCCGCAGAAGGTCCTCGGTGCAGGTGTCGACCTGGGCCGGGGAGAGGAAGCCGCGGATCCGGCCGTTGGCTCGGCCCTCGTTCGCCTCGACGAAGGCGACGGCCTTCCGCAGCCCCTCCTCGCCGGCCGCCTCGTCCCACGCGTACTTCACGGTCTTGCCGTCGTCGGTGTACCACCGCCCGGAGCGGTAGCCCTGGGCGACGTAGGCGCGCACGCCGAAGCGCTCGGCCTGGGCGACCACGTCGTCGCCGAAGGACCCGATCTCCATCACGGTCGTGGTCCCGGTCCGGAGGAGTTCGGCCATGCTGAAGGCGATGCAGGCGCGGGACGCCTCGTCGTCGGAGGCGGCGCTGCGCGCGGGAAGGTACTCGAACAGCCCCGAGAGCCCGAACTGGCGGCTCCCCTTGTCCTCGACGAAGCTCTTGTCGAGCGGTGACTCGTAGAGGTGGGCGTGGGTGTTGATCAGCCCCGGCGTGACCACCCCGGTCCCCGCGTCGATCACCTCGTCGGCGGTGCCATCGTAGGATCCGGCGGGGCCAACGTGGACGATCGTGCCCCCCTCCCAGACCACCGCCCCGTCCCGCAGGTGACGGTGCCCACCGTCCTGGTAGGCGACCACGTGCGACGCGCGGACCATCCGCCGGACCATCGACCTTCCCTCCTTCGGGCGACCTGCCAATACCGGCGGCGCCCCCAACCGACGGCCGCCGCGCTGGCGGCCCTCGTCCCGCGTGCTCGAGCGGACGTCCTCGCTTCCCGACCCAGGGCGCCAGCGGCACCAGCGCGGCCGCACGATACCCTGGATCGCGGCTCGGTGCGGCCGGCCCGCACGCCCCCTTCCCGGCGCCGACGGCAGACCGCGGGCCGGTCGCTCGTCGCCTCGCTCCCGGCACCGGACGCCAGAAGCGTCGGCCCAACCCCGCCCGGCAACTCCTCTGTCACCGGCCCGGGCCGCGCGCCGAACACTGCCTCCTGACGCCGACGAGACGGCAGACTGGGTGGTGCCCCCTTGGCACAGCGAGGGAGTGTACGTACACTAAGGCCCAGGTGGAAGGACGCCCCGTGCCACCGCTGTCCCAAGCGTCGAACGGGCTCCGGCCCGAGGGAGACATCAGGCATGGTCACGGGTCCCTACGCCGGTCGCCACGTTCCAGTCCGGCCCAACCGGCGCCGGGCGCTGGCACCGGTCTTCGCGCTCCTCGCGGCGCTGGTCGCGGTCGCCCAGCCGGGCACGCTGGCCGCCCAGGAGTCGCGGCCGCCGGTCGTCGTCACGGTCGGCGAGAGCAACGACCCGCGACAGGTCGAGGAACTGCTCGACTACTTTGGCGCCACGGACGACGACGAGGTGGTGACGGTCTCCGTCGCGGACACCGCCGAGGCGATGGGCGACATCTACGACCTCTCGGGGGTCGACACCGCCTACTCCTCGACCGCCTTCACCTGTGGCCAGGCGGGAGACGGGCTCGAGGTCTCGACCCGCAACATCGAGCTGGTCACCCCGACGCTCTACGCGATGGCCCTCCTCACCGCCGGGATCGACGACGGGTCCCTCCGCATCGCCGCCCCGGCCTCGGCTCCCGCCCTCGGGATGACCGCCCTGACGGGCGTCTTCCTGACCTGGGAGACGGCCGACTGCGACAGCGCCGCCACCGACGCCGACCGCCAGGGGCTGGCCCTCGAGGAGCTGGCGCTGACCACCGCGATCGGCGAGGCGCTCGGCGCACCCGACGGCGTCGCCCGAGCCACCCGGATCGTCCTCGGGACCCAGCGGGCCGTCGTGGCCGAGGGCGTCACCGACGCCGACGAGATCGGGCGGATCGTCTCGGACCAGGAAGCGGCGGACGACGCGGAGATCCCGGCGGCATCGCGCGCCGAGCTCGTCGACCTCATGGTCCGGCTCGGCGAGGCGGACCTCGACTGGGGCACCTTCGCCGAAGGATGGGAGGCGGAGCAGGACGCATCGGAGGGCACCGTTCGGCTCCGCGGCACCGGGAGCGACGACCGCGAAGAGCTGGGCGTGGGCGGCATGGTCGCCGCCACGCCGGTCGGCTCGCCGGGGGCGTCCCCCGACGCCTCGCCCGGCGCCGACTCCGAGGCGGTCGCCTCGCCCCCGGCCGCCTCGCCCGCTGCCGCCTCCCCGGCGGCCTCTCCGGCGGCTGCCTCCCCGGTGGCCGCCAGCCCGGTCGCTTCGCCTGACGGGACCCCGATCGCCGGTCTCGTCCTGGGGACCGTGGTCTGGGCGGGCGGTGGGCGGCTCACCGTCGACGACGGCGACGGCGCGGCGACCGCGTTCCGCCTGCTCGACGCCCCGGTCTATCGGGATGGCGAGCCCGTGGACTCGGCCGCCGTCGTGGCCGGCGACCGGGTCCGGGTCACGGTCGACCCGGCGACGGGACGGGTCGCCCGCGTCGACGCCGAGCCGGCGCCCGCTGGGTCTGCCGCCGGGACGGCCGAGTCGACCGCCGCGGGGCTCCGCTGGTGGCTGCCCCCGATCGGCGGGTTGGCCCTGCTGGCGGCGGCGGCGTTCCTGGTCGCCCGCCGTCGCCGCCGGGCGCGGCTGATCGCCCGGGCCGCGGCCCGCGGCACCCCCGACGCCCGCAAATGGCTCGTCGACCCGCCGCAGCCCGTCCCAGCGCGCCGCGGTCCGGCCGAGTCCGCGGTCCCCGCGGCGGCGATCGCGGCAGCGACGACAGCGCCGATCGTCGCCGCCTCCCCGACTGGCCCATCGGTCGCCCAGCCGGCCGCCGTCGGTGACCGGACTCCCGGGATCCGACCGGAGGCACCGGAGCGAGCGAAGACCGAGCGACGGCCCCTGGGCGTCATGGGCGCGACGGCCACCGGGTCGGCGGCGTTCACCCGCAGCATCCGCCGCTCCGTCAACACCAGCCGCCGACAGCTCCCGTCGCACCAGCGCATCGCGCGGCGGGTCGCCCCGTCGAACGAGACGAGGCCCGCGACCTCCTGACCCGGACCCGGCGGATCCGTTGGTCCTCGAAGGCGCGCCGGGGTTCGCCCCCGGCGCGCCCGTTCGCATCCGTGTCCAGCCCCGCCCGCCAGGGCCGCGTCGGCGGGCGCGGGTCCTCGGCCGCTGGGGTCGCGCCGGACAAGCGTCCACGCCACGGAGCGGGCAGCGTTGGCGTCGGACCGGTCCAGGAGGGGGATCGGGCCTCAGGTAGGCCGGGTCGCGGGAGAGTCTGGCTCACGCCGCCGACGACGGAATCCGGGTGATCGGTGGAGGTATCGGGCGGGACCGCGGCCCCCGAGTCCTGCTTCCTCCCCCGACCACCCGAACTCGGGCACAGGGTTGGGGGCGGCATCGCGGATCAGTCACCGTACCCCGATCGAGTCCGACCCAACGCCGGGCCGGCCACGCCTGGAGCGACCGCTCCCCCTGAACTCGCCGCCGCCGCGGTCCGCTCGAAGCGGAGGAGGCCGTCGTCGCCCGGCGCGAGCGGCCGGAATCCCAGCCGGGCGAGGACCCGGGCGGACGCGGTGTTGTCCGGTTCGCACTCGGCGAGGACCCGGCGCACGTCGGGGCGCCCGAGCGCCCAGCCGACCAGCGCGCCGGCCGCCTCCGTGGCCAGGCCCCGCCCCCTCGCCGCGGGGACCAGGCCGTAGCCCACCTCGACCCCACCCCCGGCGTCGGGAGGGCCCTTGAAGCCTGCCTCCCCGACGAGTTCGTCCGGGCCGTCCTCCGCCCGGCGCACGATGAAGAAGGTCCACCCGGCGAGCGTCGGGTCGCGGTCCGCGTCGGCCGCGATGGACGGGAGGGCGTCGGCGAAGTCCCGGTTCGGCCAGGCGTCGGGCACCCGAGCGCCGAGCAGGCCCGCCAGCGCGGACCTGTCTTCTTCGGTTGCCGCGCGGAGCAGGTCCGGCGTGAACGGCACCAGACGGAGCCCAGCGGTCACCAGCGGCGTCACGGCAACCTCGGTGTGGGATGCGCGGACGGTCGGCGCCGGGCCAGCGCGCCCAGGGTGTTGCGCCCCGCCACCCCGAATGCCCTCCATGCCGACCGCATTCCGCCTCGCCGTCGGGACCGCTCCGGCATGGGATGACGCACGGGCCCGTCTCGCCCCGACCGGACCGGGGGCGTCCGCTCGTCCCTCGACTCCCGACTACGTCTCGAACGACGCGAAGAGGTTGTTGAGGGACTCGGAGAGCGTCGGGTGGGACAACATCGCGTCGCGCAGCGCGGTGTAGGGCAGGTCCCCCATCATCGCGATCTGGAACATCGACGCGACCTCGCCGCCCTCGATCCCCAGCACCGCCGCGCCCAGGATCCGGTCGGTGTCGGCGTCGACGACCGCCTTCATCAGTCCGCGCGGCTCGTCGAGCTCCAGCGCCCTGGCCACCCGCTCCATCGGCATCCTGGCGACCTTGAACCGCTTGCCGGCGTCGCGCGCGTCCCGCTCGCTCATCCCGACCCGGCCGAGCTGGGGGTCGGTGAACACGGTGTAGGGCAGGATCCGGTCGTCGATCGTCCGATGGCCGCCCTCGAGCAGGTTGGTCCGGATCACGCGGAAGTCGTCGTACGAGACGTGGGTGAACGCCGGGCCGCCGCGCACGTCGCCGAGCGCGTAGACGCCGGGGACGTTTGTCGCCAGGGTGGCGTCGGTGGGAATGTTCCCCTTGTCGTCGGTCTCCACCCCCCCGGCCGTCGGGTCGAGCAGGTCGGTGTTGGGCACGCGGCCCGTCGCGGCGAGCAGGTGGCTGCCGTCCAGCTCCCGCGTCTGGCCCTCGCCCTTGGGCCCGACCGTGACGCGGACGCCCCCGCCCGGCCCTGGCGCGACGCGCTTCGGCTCGCAGCCCAGCAGCACCTCGATCCCGTCCTCGCGGAGGATGTCGGTCAGCGCCTCCGCCACGTCCGGGTCTTCGCGCCCGAGGAGCTGCGGACCGCGGACGACCATCGTGACCGCGGCGCCGAAGCGCCGGAACATTTGGGCGAACTCTGCGCCGATGTAGCTGCCGCCGATCACGATCAGGTGCCGGGGGACCTCGCCGAGCTCCTGGACCGTCGTCGAGTCCAGCACCGGCACGGTCTTGATGCCGTCGATCGGCGGCACGGTCGGCCGGTCCCCGACGTTGAGGAAGACCAGGTCGGCGGCGATCCGCCGCTCCCCGCCCCCCGTCATCGTGACCGCGAACGTCTTGGGGCCGACGAAGCGGGCCTCGCCGTCGAGCAGATCCAGGTTCTCGACTCCGGTCAGGCTCCCCTCGCTGCCGGTCCGGAAGCGGTCGACCATCGCCTGCTTGCGCGCGCGGACCTTCGCCTGGTCCACGGTCACCTCGCCCGCGACGTGGACGCCGTAGTCGGCCGCACGGCGGACGACATAGGCGACCCGGGCGCTGGCGGCCATGGTCTTGGTGGGGGTGCACCCCTCGTTGACGCAGGTGCCGCCGACGTGCTCCCGCTCGACGATCGCGGTCCGGCGGCCGCTCCCCGCGAGGGCGGTCGCGAGCGGCCCGCCGGCCTGCCCGGCGCCGATCACGATCGCGTCGTACTGCTGCGTTCCATCGTCCATGCTCGTCGGGGCTCCCTGGTCCGGGTGAGGGGTAGAGGGGTCGGAACGTCGAGGGACCGACTGCATTGTAGGGGCCATCGCGGCCTCACCGACGGTCCGACCGCGACGCCGGGTGACGCCGCGCCACCACCAACCGGGCGCGTTCGGCGGTTCCGTCCGGCGACGATGGGCGCTCCCGCGCGGCCGCCCGTACCCTTCGCACGTCGTCCGCCCCGGTGGCGGCAACGCTCGTCGCCCGCCGGCCCGCCCGCCTGTCCGCCCCGGAGCCCCGATGTCCAACGCTAACCACGCGCCCTACTGCCAGCGCTGCGGCAGCCCGACCGCGATCCGGGAAGTGGACGGCCGCCCGCGGCCGGTCTGCGTCGGCTCCGACTGTGGGGCGGTCACGTTCCTCGATCCGAAGCTCGCCGCCGCCGTCGTGATCGCCCGCGACGGGCGGGTGCTGCTCGGCCGGCGCGCCCACCACACGCGGGCCCCGGGAAAGTGGAGCTTCCCCGCCGGGTTCGTCGAGCGCGGCGAGGCCGTCGAGGCGACCGCCGTCCGGGAGGTCCGCGAGGAGACCGGGCTGGACGTCGAACTCGGCCCCCTGGTCGGGCTCTACTCGGCGCCGGAGGAGACGGTCGTGCTCGCCGTCTACGCCGCCGCCCGCGTCGAGGGGCACGCGCGCGCCGGGGACGACCTGGTCGAGGTGGCGTGGTTCGCGCTCGACGCCCTGCCCGACCTCGCCTTCCCCCACGACGGCCGGATCCTGGCCGACTGGCAACGAGGATTGGGCAACGGGGTCGCTGTCCAGGATGGGTCCCGGTGACGGAGCGGCGGCGGCGGGCGCGTCCCGCCCCGCCCGCCGCCGCCCGGCGCGCCGCCCATCCGAGCCCACGCCCCTGCTAGACTGCCGGCCGGGAGGCGAGCCGCCTTCGCCGGAGAGGGAGACGATCGATGGAGTTGACCGGGGACCATACGTTCGCGGCGCCGCGCGAGCGGGTCTGGGAGATGATGCTCGACCCGGAGGTCCTGCGCTCGTGCCTGCCCGGGTGCGAGAAGCTGGAGCTGACCGGGCCGGACGAGTACACCGCGACGATGAAGATCGGCGTGGCGGCGATCCGTGGCACCTTCCAGGGCCGCGTGAAGATCAGCGACAAGGTCGAGCCCGAGTCCTACCGGATGCTGGTCGAGGGCAAGGGCGCCCAGGGCCAGGTCTCGGGCGAGGGCAGCCTGACCCTGCGCGACGAGGGCGAGCAGACGGTGGTCCAGTACCACGGCGAGGCCAACGTTCGCGGCACGATCGCCCGCGTCGGCGGCCGGGTGATGCTCCCGGCGGCGAAGATGATCGTCGGCCAGTTCTTCAAGTGCCTCGAGAGCAAGACGGTCGCGACACCGACCGGTGAGGCGGTCAGCGGCTAGCACCAGCACCTCAGCACCCGACACCCGACATTTGGCGCACGGCACCCCTGAGGAGGTCCCCCTTGGCGACGGTCCCGGTCACCGTCACGGTCAACGGCACCGAGCGGACGACGGAGGTCGAGCCGCGGACGCTGCTCGTCTACTTCCTGCGCGACCAGCTCGGCCTGACCGGCACCCACATCGGTTGTCAGACCGGGCAGTGCGGCGCCTGCACCGTCCAGCTCGACGGCGAGGCGGTCAAGAGCTGCATGGTCCTCACGGTGCAGGCCGAGGGCCACGCCGTGACCACGATCGAGGGCCTCGCCCCGGCCGGCACGCTCCACCCCGTCCAGGCCGCCTTCTGGGAAGAGCACGGGCTGCAGTGCGGCTACTGCACCCCCGGCATGGTCCTGACCGCCGAGGCCCTGCTCCGCGACGATCCCGACCCCGACGACCACACGATCCGGCACGCGATCGAGGGCAACCTCTGCCGCTGCACGGGCTACCAGAGCGTGGTGCAATCGGTCCGGGTCGCCGCGACGCGGATGGCCGAAGGGGCCCAGCCCGAGCCGCTCCTCCGACGGTCCTAGCCCCGGCCGGCGTTCCGGCGCCGTTCTCCCGTCGCGGTCGTCGCGTTCCGACCAGGGCCCCGCGGGGGCCGGCAGGGTCAGACGTGACGCGGTGCGTCCGGTCATTCGCCCGGCAGCGGTCGGAAATCGGCGGCCAATCCTCGCGTCGTCACCAGGAGGTCACGTGAACCCGGCAACGTTCGAGTACCACCGCGCCGGCTCCGTCGACGAGGCGATCGGCCTGCTCGGCCGCTTCGCCGCGGAGGGCACCGAGGCCAAGCTGCTGGCCGGCGGGCACAGCCTGCTCCCGGTGATGAAGCTGCGCCTCGCCGAGCCCGCCCACCTGATCGACCTCTCCGGCGCGACCGACGCCGACCTGCGCGGCGTTCGCCTCGACGGGTCGACCATCACCGTCGGCGCCCTGACGACCCACCGCGACCTGGAGCGCGACGCGACCCTGCGGGAGCGGTGTCCCCTGCTCCCGCAGCAGGCCGGCCGGGTCGGCGACCGCCAGGTCCGCGCCCGGGGCACCTTCGGCGGCACGCTCGCCCACGCCGACCCGGCGGCCGACTACCCCGCCGGCGTCCTGGCGCTCGGGGTCGAGATCGTCGCCCGCGGGCCGGGCGGCGAGCGGACGATCGCCGCCGACGACTTCTTCGTCGCCTTCCTGACGACGGCGCTGGCGCCGGACGAGGTCCTCACCGAGGTCCGGATCCCGGTCACGCCGGCGCGGACGGGGATGGAGTACCAGAAGCTGGCCAACCAGGCCTCCGGCTACGCCGTGGTCGGCGTGGCCGCGGTGGTCACGGTCGGCGCGGACGGCACCTGCGAGGCGGTTCGGATCGGCGTCACGGGCGCCGGGGACCACGCGGCCCGCGCGGTGACCGCCGAGGCCGCGCTGGTGGGCGGACCGCTCGACGCGTCGACCGTCGCCGCCGCCTGCGCGTCGGCCGACGAGGGCATCGATCTCCTGGATGACCTCCACGCCAGCGCCGACTACCGGCGACGGATCGTGCGGGGGCTCTCGGCGCGGGCCGTCCTGGCGGCCGCCGGCCGAGCGACGGCCTGACCGACGGCGGCGCGGATCCGGGCTCGACCCGATCGCGCCGCCGCCGGACGTTCGGGCGGGCGACGTGTCACATCAGGGAGGAGGAAGACGATGGCGGTTGGCCGGGGGGAAAGTGGATCGGAGTTCGCGTCACAGGTCGCGTTCGCGCGGGTGGCGACCGCGCTAGCCCTGGTGAGCACGGCCGCCGCCGCGGTCGGGGCCGTCGCCATCGGCGCGGTCGCGATCCGGCGCCTGGCGATCAAGGACGGGCGGGTGGCGAAGCTCGCCATCGACGACCTGGAGGTCGGCCGCCTCCGGGTCCGCGAGCTGATCGTCGACCGCCAGGGCTGATCCTGGATCCGGCTGTCTGGTGGGTGGCACCGGAAGGCACAGCGGCGGCCGGGTCCTCCCAGGCCCGGCCGGGGCAAGCCCCGGGCGCAGGCACGGAGCCGGCTCGAGCCGGCTGCGGCCCCGTCGGGCGATGCCCCGGCGTTCACCCGCTTACCGCATGAGACCGCCGACCGCGCCTCGTCCGTGGGGCTCGGTCCGGGGCGAGCCATCGGCTCTGAGGCGACCGTGGCGAGGCGCCGGCTCCGGCCGCGGGCGGCAACGCGGCGGGGAGCCTCGTGCTGTCTCGCCCGCTCACGCTGAGCTGTCTCGGCCGCTCGCGGTGATCTGGTCGGCTCTTCGCTCGCGTCGACCGGTCGGACGAGCGCGCCGTTCAGACCTCGTCGGCGCGCGTGCCTTCCACCTGGCGCGGGCCGCGGCTGGGGTCGGGCACGTAGATCAGCCCGGTGAGGTGGTCGTCGGTGGTCGAGAGGAGGACCTGCATCCCGGGGTCCTCCAAGCAGTCGGCCAGCGCCTGCTCTCGGTCGGCCCCGGCCTCGGCGATCACGTAGACGGCGATGTCATGCACCCGCCGCGCGATCCCCAGGCGCCGTCCCGACTCGTCGCGCACCACCTGGCCGTCGAGGTCGCCGGCCGGCGCGGGCGCGACCGCGGGCGCGTTGGACTCGGCGGCCTCGTCCGAGTCCGCGGGCGCGGGCGGCGGCGCCATCAGCTGGTCGGCGAAGCGCTTGACCAGGTACTGCGCACCCACCTTCTGCATCGCGGTCTCCTACTGGCGGTCCGTGGCTGGCCCGGTTGGGGCACCTGCCCCAATGGTGCGCCCACATCGGGGGCGTCCCAGCCACAGTGTAGACGACCGCGGTCGGCCGCTCGGGGGTCGTCGACCGACCCGGTCGCGACGCCGACGCCCGGCGGTGCCGCCCGGCGGTGCCGCCCGACGGTGCCGCCCGGCGGCGCCGACACCGGTTGGATGCCGCCGCTCACAACCCCGGGCCGGCGTCGGCGCCGAGTTCGAGCTCGAGCTTGCGCAGCCCGAGCCGCAGCCGGGTCTTGACGGTGCCGAGCGGGTCGCCGAGTTCCCGCGCGATCTCCCGCTGCGAGAGGCCACGGAAGTAGGCCAACTCGATCGCGACCCGCTGCGCGGGGGGCAGACGCGCCATCGCGGACGCCAGCGTCGCGCCGACGTCGCGCAGCCAGACCTCGTCTTCGACGTTCGGCGCCGGGTCGGCGGCATTGGCCAGCGCGAGGCCGGGGTCCTCGCCGTCGGCGGTCTGCGGCCGCCGCCGCCGCCGGCGAACCTCGTCGATCGCCAGGTTGTGGGTGATGCTCAGCAGCCAGGTCACCGGCGCTCCCCGGCCGGGCTGATAGAACCCCGCCCGCTGCCAGACCCGGATGAAGACCTCCTGGACCACCTCCTCGGCGGCGGGGCGGTCGCCGACGATGCGCAGCGCGAAGGAGAGGACCAGCCGGGCATAGCGGTCGTAGAGCATTTCGAGCGCCCGCGGGTCGCCTTGGGCCACCCCGGCGAGGGCGGCGATGTCGACCTCCCGGTCGGACCGGGCGGGCGGCTCGGCGACGAGGGGGCGGGCGGCGAGGGTGACCATCCGGACTCCGATCGCGGGGTTGGAACGGCACTCAAGGCCGGCGGACGACCGCGCGGCCGGGGCGGCGTCGCCAGGAGGCGGTCTCGCCAGGAGACGGTCGAGCCATGGGCGTCGGGCAACGATTGGCCCAGCGGGCAGACCCGCCCTGGCCGGCGATGACATCGGACGCCGCGCCGGGCTCCGAGGCCCGGCGCCAAACCCGGTTGACCTCGCCTCCCATCGGCCAGAGGTACGACAGCGGTCCGCCGTCGGACCACGGTGTCAGCACCGGCTGCCGGCACCGTGCCCGAGTCGATCGAGCGGACCGGTCGCCCGGCCTTCGAAGCCGTCGAGGCGCCGGATACGATGATCGTCCGCCCCGCTGTGGGCGGGCTGAGGGCAGCCTGAGCGCTAGCTGAACCGAACCTGATGATCCGATGAAGGCGGGAGGCCGGCACCAGCGGCTCGGCGGCCGCCGTCGGACGGGCCGCGCCCTCAGTCCGGTGGGCAGGTCACCTGACGGACCGGTAGCCCAGTCGGGCCTGGCGCGGACATGCTGCCGCGAGGACGGGCCCGCACCGACAAAGCCGGTGCCCCGTCGACGTCCACGAGCACGGCGGTGGTTGCCCGCCCGACGGTCCTCTTACTCTCGACCGGTGTGACTATCTGAGGGCTGCTGCTCGCCGGGGACCAGAGCGGCCCTCTCATCCGCACTCGGGTCGTTCGGCGGTATCGCGGGCGTGGGGACGGCCGGGAACGCCCGGGGCGGGCCCCGAGCTCAGGATCAGATCCGGCCGACGCCGGCCGCGGGGCGGCCGGCCGGCCGGCGCCGGTGCGTCGACCCGGTTCGGAGGGCCGCGTGTGGCGGTTGCCTGGGACGGGCTACTCGGCCACCGGATCGCGCGGGAGCGAGGCCAGCAAGAGGAGCCCCGTCGCGAACTCCTTGCGGCGGAAGAAGGCGCGGATCTCGGCCCAGAGCGCGGGATCGTCTCGGCCGAGCGCGAGCAGGCGGTCGGAGAAGACGACGTCGCCGCGGGCGCGCAGCTCGGTCATGAACTCGGTCGAGAGCAGGTCGGCGAGGTAGAGCGGACCGACGTCGGCGAACTTCGCGCGGTAGTAGGCCACCAGGCGCGCCAGCTCTTCCGCTGTCAGCGGCTCGCCGCCCGGGCCACCGAAGGCCCGCCGCCAGTCGACCGCCCCCAGAAACCCATCGAGCAGGTCGACGCGCTCGCCGCTCCCCTGCGCTGCCCGCGCGCGGTCGACCAGCGCGTCGACCTTTGCCCGGTCGATCGGCAGCTCATGGGGGGTCTCGGGCAGGTCACCGGCCACCGGGTCACCCCCGAGCCCCGCCGCCCCGTCCCGTCCCACGCCGTCGCTCGTCACCGCCTGCCCCCGTGATCGGCGTGGCCGCCCGCCGCGCCGCGACCATCGCGTCTGACCTCCTGATCCCGGACGATTCTAGCGGGCGCGTCGGGGAGGCGTCCGCGCGGACGAGGGGCACCGGGGTCCATGCTATACTCACCGGCGTCCCCGGTCCGCCGAACCCGTCGCGCCCACCGGCCGCACGCGCCGACCGGCTCCCAGAGCGTGGCCGCCAGACCGCCCACAAACCACCGCGGCCACCCGTACCAGCCGCTCCACTCGCCCCGGGAGGTCTCGTGCCGATGTTTCGCCCGCTGTCCATGCTCTTCGGCTTCTTCAGCCGGGACCTGGGCATTGACCTCGGCACCGCCAACACGCTGGTCTACGTCCGCGGCAAGGGGATCGTGATCTCGGAGCCCTCGGTCGTCGCCATCGAGACCAAGTCCCGCCGCGCGATCACGGTCGGCGTCGAAGCCAAGGCCATGGTCGGCAAGACGCCCGAGTCGGTGATCGCGGTCCGACCGCTCAAGGACGGGGTGATCGCGGACTTCGACACCGTCGAGATGATGCTCCACTACTTCATCAAGAAGGTGCACATGCAGCGCCTGATGGCGCCGCACCCGCGCGTCGTGATCGGGATCCCGAGCGGGGTGACCGAGGTCGAGAAGCGGGCCGCCAAGGACGCGGCGCTCTCGGCCGGCGCGCGCGAGGCCTACACGATCGAGGAGCCGATGGCCGCCGCGATCGGCGCCGGGCTGCCGATCAACGAGCCGATCGGGAGCATGATCGTCGACATCGGCGGCGGCACGACCGAGGTCGCGGTGATCTCGCTCGGCGGCATCGTCGTCAACCACTCGCTGCGGGTGGCCGGCGACGAGATCGACGACGCGATCGTCCAGTACGCCCGCCGCGACCACAACCTCGTGATCGGGGAGCGCACCGCCGAGAACGCCAAGATGGCGGCCGGCTCGGCCTACCCGCTCGAGGAGGAGGTCCGCGTGATGCTGCGCGGGCGCGACCTGCTGACCGGGCTGCCGAAGTCGGTCGAGGTCTCCTCGGTCGAGCTGCGCGACGCGATCTCCCAGCCGGTGAACACGATCATCGAGGTGGTCAAGACCGCGATCGAGGAGACCCCGCCCGAGCTCGTCGCCGACATCATGGAGCACGGCGTGACCCTCGCCGGCGGCGGCGCGCTTCTGCTCGGGCTCGACCGCCGGCTCCAGAACGAGCTCCGAATGCCCGTCTACCGCGCCGAGGACCCGCTCACCTGCGTCGCGCGGGGGACGGGCCGCGTCGCGGAAGCCCTTCACCTCTACCAGCGGGCGCTGGCCGGCGGGCAGGAGCTGCGGCGGTCGTAGGTCGCCGGCCCCGGCAGACGGCCCAGGGGTGGCGTCCATCCTGGACCAGGGTGAGCGAAGCCCCCTCTCCCGATCGCGGGAGAGGGGGCTTTTCCTAGCACGAGGAATCCGGGTGACCGCCGGGTCGTCGCCCGCCGGCTCCGCGGCCGGCATCGGCCGGCATCGGTCGGCTTCGTGCCCAGCCTCCAACCGCGGAGCTTGCCCCGGCCGGTCCCGGGGACGAGCGGGGCCCCGATACCGCGGTACGACCGGAATCCGGATCAGGGTCGGGGTTGAGCTGAACGCGGCGAGCCGACCGACGCGGCAGTTCGCCCTGTCGATGGGACGCCTGACCGGCCACCGTGGGGAGCGATGGGCGAGCCGATCCGCGGCCGTGGCGGGGACCGGACCCGCTTGCGGGTCTGTCGCCTGGGCGACCGTTCTGCTATACCTCCGGCCGACGGTCGGCGGCCGGCATCCGCCCGGCGATTCGGCGGCGACGACCGGGACCGTGCGCGGAGCGGGCGCGCCGGGTGGCAGCGCGACCTGTCCGATGCCGGTCCCGCGGCCGGATGCCGGGCATGGTCCAACCCGGCGGAAGCGGGAGGACACCGTGGCGATCCCCCAAACCGAGCGTCCATCGGCACCGCCGCCCGACGGGGACGGTCACGGTCCCCAGGCCTCTGCCCTCGCCGCCGCCCTGACCGGCGCCGAGATGATCGACCTCAGCGTGACGCTGGCCGAGGAGATGCCGGCCGCCTGGCCGGGCCACATGCCCTTCCAGCGCAAGGTCTTCAACTGGTACGCCAGCCGCACCGACCAGATCCAGCCCATCCACGGCTTCCGCGGCGGCTACCAGACCGCCTGGTGGACGATCGACGAGCACACCGGCACCCACTTCGACGCCGCGACCCACTTCGTCCCGCCGCCCGACTCGGGACTCCCCGGTGCCTCGCCGCTCGGCCTCGAGACCGGCGACCGCGTCGCCCTCGACCGCCTCGTGGGGCCGGCGGCGGTGATCGACGCCGGCCACCTCTTCGGGCAGGGCGCCCCCGGCGAGAGCCCCGAGATCCCGGTCGCGGTCGTCCGCGCCTGGGAGGAGCGCCACGGCGCGCTTCGTCCCGGCGAGGTGGTCCTGCTGCGCACGGGCTGGGACGCGCACTACCGGCCCGTCACCGAGGGCGGCGCCGCCTTCTGCGCCGATCCCGTCGCCCGGGGGCATGGGCCGGGGTGGCCGACGCCGGAGATCCCACTTCTCGCCCACCTCCTCGAGCGCGGGGTACGCACGGTCGGCATCGACGGCGCGAGCATGGGCTCGTCCCACAACGGCGGTCCGCTCCACCAGTGGGGCCTCGGCCGCGGGATGCTGTTCGTCGAGCAGCTGAGCGGTCTCGATCGCCTGCCGGCCCGCGGCGCCTTCTTCGTCTTCCTCCCTGTCAAGGTCGCCGGGTCGTCCGGAGGCCCAGGGCGCGCGGTCGCGTTCGTGCCCCGCCAGTGACCCCGCGCCCCCCAACGGCGACAGGTCGCCCGCCGCCAGCGCCGAGCGCGAGTGCCAGACTGCCGGGGGCGAGGATCGCTCGGCGCGTCGTCGTGACCCACCCGGCGCCACGCCCAGACGTAGCCGAGGGGTTCAGCGTCCGGCCGTGGTCCTCACCCTGCCCGCGGAT
Source organism: uncultured Thermomicrobiales bacterium (assembly GCA_902806335.1). GTDB lineage: Bacteria > Chloroflexota > Chloroflexia > Thermomicrobiales > UBA6265 > CADCWG01. Next base: position 31,427 of record CADCWG010000329.1, read on the forward strand.
CGGGTTCCCGTCGCGATCGGCGGGCGCCCCCGCCGACGGTTCGGGTCGAGCGTCGGTGCTCCCGACCATCACCGCCGTCTGCGCCGCCCCCTTGCCCCTCGACGTCCGTCGCCCGGCCGACCTTCACTCTGACCGGTCGATCGGCTTGTAGCCGGTCGCCGCCGACTCCCCCGCTGGCGTGCCGCGGCAGGTTCCGTCGGGGGCCACGGATGCCCGGGAAGTCCGCGCGAGTGTCGCCCAGCGTACGCAGAGTGTGGCCAACGCACGCAGAGTGTGGCCAACGCACGGGCACTGGCCGGGCCCGTGCGGCAGCTTGGTCCGTGGGTCGCCACCCTGGGCGGCCCGACGACGCCCACGCGCCGCGCCGGCGCCACCCCGGAGAGAGCCCGAATGGACGGACGCCACCGCCTCGCCGAGCTCAACCAGATCCAGCGCTACCTGGTCCACGAGTTCGTCGAGGACTACGAAGACGGGATCATGTCCCGGCGCGACCTCGTCCGCCGCGTCCTCCACATCACCGGTGGCGTCGCCGCCACAGCGACGGTCCTGACCACCCTCGGCGTCGAGGCATCGGCCGCCGCCGCGCAGGGCGGCGGCACGCCCGTCCCGCCCACGGATCCCCGGAGCCCGCTCACCGTGCCCGCGGACGACCCCCGCGTCAGCGCGGGCGACATCACGTTCGCCGGCCCGGACGGCGCGACGATCATGGCCTACGAGGCGCGGCCGTCCGCCGCCGCGACGCCGGCCCCCGGCACGCCGACGGCCGGCGGGAGCGCCCCGTTTCCGGTGGTGCTGGTCTGCCACGAGAACCGCGGGCTGACCGACCACATCCGCGACGTCACCCGCCGCTTCGCGGCGACCGGCTACCTCGCCTGCGCGGTCGACCTCCTCAGCCGCGAGGGCGGCACCGCCGCCGTCCCGGATCCGTCCGCCATCCCCGGGATCCTCAGCGACGGTGACCCCGCCCGCCACGTCGCGGACTTCCAGGCGGCCATCGCCCACTACCAGACCGTTCCCGACGCCGACGCGACGCGGATCGCGATGAACGGGTACTGCTTCGGCGGCGGGATCACCTGGCGAACGGTCCAGGCCGCGCCGGAGATCCGCGCCGCCGCCCCCTTCTACGGCCCACCGCCGCCGCTCGACCAGGTGCCGAACATCAGCGCCGCGGTGCTCGGCGTCTATGCCGAGGACCCGAACGACTTCGCCAACGAGGGCCGCGACGAGCTGGCCGCCGCGCTCGAGGCCGCCGGCGTGACCCACGAGATCCGCGTCTACCCCGGCACCCAGCACGCCTTCCACAACGACACCGGGCAGCGCTACAACGAGGTCCAGGCGCTCGTCGCCTGGTCCGACACGCTCGCCTGGTTCGCCGAGCACCTCCAGGCCTGAACCGAGCACCCACCGGCCAGTGGGTTTCGTCGCCGCCGTGCGGAGCCGGACGTGAACCGGCTCCGTCCCGGGCCGGTGAACCTCTCAGGGTGACCCCCAAGGGGACGCCCAGCCGGGGCGTACCGCGGCACCACGACTCGTCGATCGATCGCCACGGGCATCCCAACGACGACCACCAGGTCTCCGATTCCATACGGACCCCGACGCGCCGGCCCACCCCTGGGCCGGCGCGTCGCGTCTGCACGAACGGGTGCCCCGAGGTGGAACGGGGCATGCACCCCCACGGCCGGCGCCGGGGCGGACGCCATCGGGTCGATCGACACGGACGAGGGGAATCGGCGGGTGATCAAGATACGGACCTCCAGCCCCCGCGGGCTGCTGACCGCGGCAGACGGCCGCTCGGTGAACGGCCTCGTCCCCGGGCGCCCGGCGCCGGATGCCCTGGTTCGCGACGGCGAGGGGCACGAGGTCCGGCTCGCCGACCTCTGGCCGGCCGCGCCGAAGGCGACCGCCCTCGTCTTCTTCCGCCACTTCGGCTGACCGCTCTGCCGCGAGCAGGCGGCGCAGTTGCGCCGCGACCACGGCCGCTTTGAGGCGGCGGGGTCGGCGATCGTCGCCGTCGGCCAGGGCTCGCCCGACGACACCGCCCGCTTCGCCGCCGACCTGGAGCTCCCCTACCCGGTGCTGGCCGACCCGGACCGAGTTGCCTACCGCGCCTATGGGCTGGTCACGGGGGGTCTTGGGGCGCTCGCTGGTCCGGCGGCGGGCCGGGGCTACCTCCGGGCGGTCCTCGGCGGCGCTGGCGGGGGAAGGATGGTCGGCGACGCCCGACAGCTCCCGGGCGCCTTCGTCGTCGACCAGACCGGTACCCTGCGCTACGCCCACCCCGCGACCCACGCCGCCGACACCCCGTCGGCCGAGGAGCTGCTCGCGGTCGTCACTGGCCTCTGACCCGTCCCCTCGGCGCGAGGGCGGATCGCTGCTCGCCCAGTGCCAGGGGAGCCGGCCGCCGACCGCCGCGTCGCGCCGCCAACACGAGATCCGGCTGTTCGGTGGCGGTGTCGGGGGCGCTCCGGCGGGAGCAGACTGCGGACCCGCCCGGCGACGCCATCGCAGCCGCCCGGACCTCGGGTCGAGCGGCCCCCGGGCGGCTGCGGTGGCGTCGGCACCTGCCAACCGCAGCCGGCTTTGGCCGGGTTTGCTGCCGAGCCCCGGGCTCGGCCCCGGACGGGCCCGGCTGTCCCCGCGTCCCCGGATTCCTCCCCTGATCAGACGGTTTCCCGATCTCGGATCATGACCCGGTGGGAACCAGCGGGCGACCACGGGGAGGACCGACCGTCGTCCGGAACGGTCCCGGCTGGGCACACGTCGTTTCCCTGCGGAGGCGATCAGGTTCGTGCTCTGGCAGGGACCGCGATCCGAACGCGAGCACCCGCAGGTCTCCGCGTCGACCCCGGCCCAGGATCTGCGGCGCCTTTATCCTCGGCGGACTGGCTCGGACGTCTCCCCGCGGAGCGTAGCGCGGCGCGGTCGGGTCGGCGGCACCGACGGTCGGATCAGCCGGTCGTCGCCCGGTCCCGGTCCGATGCCGACGCGCCGGTGCCGCCTCCGTCGCGAGCCTGTTCCGCCGCCGCCCGCATTGCCGCGACCGGCGCCAACCGCCCGGTCCAGAGCTCCAGCGCCCTCGCCCCCTGGTGGACGAGCATGCCCAGGCCGTCGGCGGCGGCCAGTCCCCGCGCACGCGCCGCAGCCAGCAGCGCCGTATCCCGATAGGTCAAGTCGTAGACGACGGCGTCACCACCCAGGCAATCGAGCAGGTCGAGCGGCAGGGGCGTCTCGTCCGCATGCCAGCCGGCGGCGGTGGCGTTCACGAGCAGGGAGCAGCGCGCCACCTCGCCGGCAAGGGTGGTGGCATCGGTCCCGACGACCCGGACGGGGGTCGGGGCGAGGTCCGCCGCCAGGCGACGCGCCCGCTCGGGGTCGCGGTTGGCGACGGTGATCGACGCCACCGCCAGGCCCTCGAGCGCGAGGACGACGGCCCGGGCCGCGCCCCCGGCCCCGAGCACAAGGGCGGCCCGGCCGGCGATGTCGGCGCGGGCCTCGGTGAGCGCGAGGGAGAAGCCCGCGACGTCGGTGTTGTCCCCGCTCAGGCGCCCGTCGCGGTGGACGACGGTGTTGACCGCCCCCGCCCGGCGCGCGAGCGGCGAGACCGTGTCGAGCAGCGCCATCACCGCCTGCTTGTGGGGCACGGTCACGTTCGCGCCGAGCACATCCGGCGCCCGCAGCGAGGCGACGCGGGCCGGCAGCTCGGCGGCCGGCGTGTGCCAGCGGACGTAGGTCGCGTCCAGCCCGAGCGCCCGCAGCGCCGCTCCGTGGAGCGCCGGCGAGAGCGAGTGGCCGACCGGGTCGCCGATCACGCCGAGCCGAAGCGGGCCGGGTGGCAGCGCCGGCGACGCCGAGCGCTGGCCGTCGGCGGACGGTTCGTTCGGGTCGGTCACGGCGCGGGGGTCTCGGTCGGCGCCGCCCCGCCCTCGGCCCCACCGCCGAGGTAGAAGGCGATGTTCTGCTCTTGCTCTTCCAGCGTCGTGGCGAACGCGTGCTCGCCGCTGCCGTCGTTCTTGGCCACGAAGTAGAGGAACTCGACGTCGGATCGCTCGAGCACCGCGGCGATCGAGGCGGCGCTCGGGTTGCAGATCGGGCCCGGCGGCAGGTTGTCGTTCTCGTAGGTGTTGTAGGGGCTCTGGGCCTCCTCCGAGTACTGCTGGTCCGGCTGGAGGACCGGCCACCACTCGTCAGGGCCGCCGAGGACATACGAGACCGTCGGGTCGGCGTCGAGCTTCATGTTCTGCTCGATCCGGTTGAGATAGACGGCGGCGACCACCGGTCGCTCCGACGCGACCTGGACCTCGCGCTCGACGATCGAGGCCACCGTCATCACTTCGTGGAGCGACAGACCCTGCGCGGCGGCGCTGTCGCGCATCTCCTGGCTCACCTGCTGGTCGAAGTTCTGGAGCATCGCCAGCACCGCGTCTTCCGGGGCGGTGTCGGGACCGAGGGTGTAGGTGTCGGGGAAGAGGTAGCCTTCGAGGGTCGTGCCCTCCGGCCGCTCCGCCAGGAACGGGAACTGCTGGGAGAAGTCGGCCCCCGTCGCCTCGATGAACGCTTCGGCGCCGCCCTCCAGGCCGGCCTCCCCCCACGCCTCGGCCACCTGCTCCAGGCGGGAGCCGGGGACGACGAGGACATCCCGCGGCTCCGCCACGGCCTCCTCGGCCCGGCCGGCCTGCTCGTTGGCCTGGTCGTCCTCGGCCGCGTCGCCGTCGTCGGTGATCCGGTCGATAATCTGGGACACGCTCATCCCGCGGACGAGCGTGTACTCGCCGGGACGGAGTTGCGCGCCGCCGAGCCGGAGTTGGTTCGCGAAGTAGAACTCGGAGCGGATCAGCCCCTCGTCGCGCAGACGGGCCGCCAGCGTGTCGCCGTCGTCCTCTTCGCTGACCGTGAAGGGCACCGGTTGCCCGGCGTTGGGATCGGCGACGCGGTCCCGGGTGTAGTCCCAGTAGACGCGCCCGCCGACCGCGGCGGCGAGCGCCACCGCGACGATGGTGACGACCTTGAGCGACTGGACAGTCATCCGCAGCACGGGGAGATCTCCTCGGGGGCGCCAGGGCCGGTCGGGGGCGGAGCGGGTCGCCGCCGGCGACGCGGGCAGCGCCGAGCGGGATGGGAAAGGCACACGGCTCCCTGGGGCTCCATTCTAGTGGGCGGCTCCGGCGTCAACCAGGACGGCGCCCCTCCGGACCACCGCCCCCGGTCGGGCGGCGTGCCCCTTGGAGTCGAACGACGTCCTCCCAACTCGTCCCCCTGGACGTCGCCTGACGCGCCCGGCGCCGAGATCCCGGCGCTGCCCCTGGTGCCCGACGGGCGGCGGAAGCTGGTCGTCGTCGCCGGTCCGACTGCGGTCGGCAAGACCGCGGCCGGGATCGCCCTCGCCGAGCGGTTCGGCGGCGAGATCGTCAACGCCGACTCCCGCTACCTCTACCGCGGCTTCGACATTGGCGTCGCCAAGCCTTCCCTCGCCGAGCGCCGGGGGGTCCCCCACCACCTGATCGACGTGCTGCCGCCCGACGGGGACATGTCGCTGGCCCGCTACCAGGATCTGGCGATGGACGCGATCGCCGGCATCCACGCCCGCGGGCGGCTCCCGCTGCTGGTGGGGGGCACCCCGCTCTACGTGAACGCCGTGGTCGAAGGGTGGCGCGTGCCGCGCGTGCCGCCCGATCCCGCCCTCCGGGCCGCCCTCGAGGCGGAGGCGGGGTGCGACGGTCTGCCCGCCCTCGCCGCCCGCCTCGCCGCGGTCGACCCCATCGCCGCCGCCCGCTCGGGCCAGAACCTGCGGCGCGTCGTCCGCGCGCTCGAGGTCTACGAGAAGACCGGAACCCCGATGTCGGCCCAGGAAGGCAAGGGGCCGCCGCCGTTCGACGCGCTGGAACTGGGGCTGACGATGCCCCGCGATCGGCTCCGCGCCGCCGTCGAAGACCGCGTCGCGGCCCAGCTCGCGGCCGGGCTCGTCGACGAGGTCCGCGGCCTGCTCGCGCTCGGCGTGCCGCCCGACACGCCGGCCATGGGCAGCCTCGGCTACCGCCAGCTCCTGCCCCACCTGCGGGGCGAGGCCGACCTCGCCGGGGCGACCGCCCGGATCGTGGCCGACACCCACCGCTACGTCCGCCACCAGGAGACGTGGCTTCGCCGCAACCCCCGCCTGGTCCCCGTCGACGTCACCCGACCCGACTGGCTGGCGCGGGCCGCCGACCTCGTCGCGTCATTCCTCGTCCGACCCGAACCCGGCCCTCCCGCCGGGTCCGGCGCTCCGGCCGCCGTGGCGACCGACTCACGCTGATGCCCGCGACCGCCACCGCGCCCGGCCCAAGAACGTGGGTGCCCACCGCCGGGGCAAGCCGAGAGGAGAACAGTGTGGGTCAAGAGCCGACCGCCGCCACGGAGAGAAGAGCGCCCACGACCACCCGGACTGCGGGTTATGTCGCCCATCTCCCCGGTCCAACAGGATGGGACCGGCCCCCGCCGCGATCGACCGCGATCAGCCGGGGCGACGGACCGGGGCGTGACCGCTGCTCGCCAGCGCCGTCGTGGCGATGCGGCTGACATAGGGGACCGTAAACGGGGGCTGAGCACGGCCCCGGCGACGGCCGCGCGGCCGAATCGGTGCCAGCGGTGGGCTCGCGGCCCTGCACGCCGGTGCCGGGCACGGCCACCTCAGTGACCACGGGCGCAGAAGGCATCTGGAGAGATCGGACCGCGGTCGCCCCGTCCGCAGCGCCATGCCCGGACGGCGCCCCGGGTCACCGCGCGCGAGCATCGGTGGACTCGGCAGCACCAGGACCGGAGCGGCTGCCGAGGGGTCCCCGCCGGTGGGTTGTGCGGTCCGGACCAGGTCCTTATTCTGGATCCACTTCCACGCGTGACCCATCCGTGCCGGTCGTCGCCGGCCGCTGGAGGAACTCCCGCCATGTCAGCCGTCTACCAGGACCTCCTCGCGCGGACCAGGGCCGCCGTGCGGGAAGTCGACGCCGCGCGGGCGCGCGATCTGCTCGAACAGGAGGGGGCCGTCGCCCTCGACGTGCGGGAGCAGGACGAGGTCGACCAGGGCGTCGTGCCCGGCGCCGTCCACATCCCGCGCGGCTTCCTCGAGATGCGCGTCGAAGACGCCCTTCCCAACCGCGACCGGACGGTGGTGGTCTACTGCGCCGGCGGGACGCGATCGGCCTTCGCCGCGAAGGCGCTCCAGGACCTCGGCTACGCCGACGTCGTCTCGCTGGCGGGCGGGTTCAACGGCTGGAAGGGGGCGGGGCTGCCCTGGGAGCAGCCGCGATCCCTGACGCCCGACCAGCGCCGCCGCTACAGCCGCCACCTGCTGATCCCCGAGGTCGGCGAGGAGGGCCAGCGCAAGCTGCTCGACGCCAGGGTGCTGCTGGTCGGCGCCGGCGGCCTGGGCTCGCCGGCGGCGCTCTACCTCGCGGCGGCCGGGGTCGGCACCCTCGGCGTGATCGACGCCGACGCCGTCGACGACAGCAACCTCCAGCGCCAGGTGATCCACACCACCGAGCGGGTCGGGATGCCCAAGGTCGAGTCGGCGCGCCTGACCATCGAGGCGCTCAACCCCGACGTCACGGTCGTCGGCCACGAGGTGCGGCTCTCCAAGGAGAACGCGCTCGAACTCTTCGCGCCCTACGACATCGTGGTCGACGGCACCGACAACTTCGCGACCCGATACCTGATCAACGACGCCTGCGTGCTGCTCAACAAGCCGAACATCCACGGCAGCATCTTCCGCTTCGAGGGCCAGGCGACGGTCTTCTCGGCGAACGGCGGGCCGTGCTACCGCTGCCTCTTCCCATCCCCGCCGCCGCCCGAGCTCGCCCCGAGCTGCGCCGAGGCCGGCGTCCTCGGCCTGCTGCCGGGCACGGTCGGGCTGATCCAGGCGACGGAGGTCGTCAAGCTGATCCTGGGGATCGGCGAGCCGCTGGTCGGGCGCCTTCTCCTCTACGACGCCCTCGCCACCGAGTTCCGCACGCTCCGGCTGCGCCGCGACGCCGCCTGTCCCATCTGCGGCCCCGGCGCCCCGGCGTCGCTGGACGACATCGAGTACACGGACGTGGCCTGCGCGATCCCGGCCCTCGCCGCCACGGCGTAGTTCCGTCACGGGCCACGTCCGCGGCCTCCCGCCGGCCCCACCGATCCGGTGGCGGCGGGAGGCGCAGCGGCGAGGCCGTCCGGTCTCGCCGCTCCGGACGGGTCTCGCATCCGTGCGGGTGGTTGGCTGTCGGCCCAGCGGGATCCGGGTGATCGCCCAGGCTTCGCCTGGCTCCTCGGCAGACCGGCACGCGTGGAATGCCCTTCTACCCGGCCGCATTCCGGGAACCGCCGATACCATCGCCTGAGCCCTGGCCCTCGAGGCCATCACTCCCGCCACCGAGTCGGCAATAAAGGTGCATGGCGACGAAGCTGCCAGCGCCCGCATTACCTTCACTATCTACCCTATCTACCCTGACAACCTCGACCAACTCAGGGACCTGTTCACGCTCCGATCGTCTGGATTGGTGTTAGAGACTCGAGAAGCCCAGCTGGCGCGTCATCTGTTGCGGTGAACCCGGCGCAGGCGGTCACGTGTCGAAGAGCGTTCGCACCTGCCGCGCGACATGCACACACTGGTCGATCAATCCGTCCGGAGCCGCACCGCTGGTCGCCCAGCAGGCGTTGAGCGTTGCCGCAACGAATGCCCATCCGGCCAGATCGTCCTGGGGGAGACCCCAGACGTCCGCGCAGATGGCGATCCGCCGTGCCGCGAGTTCGCGGTAGTTGCCTCCCTCAGCCACCCCGGGTGGGTTGTACATCCAGGCCCCGATATCGAACCCCGGGTCGCCGAAGAGTCCCTTGGGATCGATGATCGCCCAGTCACCCGACGCTCGCCGCAGCAGGTTGTGGTGTTGCACGTCGCCGTGCAGCAGGACGGATCGGGGGCTTCTGGTCAGCAGCGCTTCGGCCACCTCCCGCGCCCGCGATAGCAGATCGTTGGAGATCGCCGTGGGCCGAGGCGACCATTCGAGCAGGGCGCCCATCCAGTGCCGGAGCGGATGCAACCCCCTCGGATCAGACACCGGCCGCCAGAAGCCGCGGACCGTCTCCGCCGCCAACCGGGTCGCATCGTCATCGGTCATCGGGACGCCGCGGAGCTGGGTGCCCGGCACGATGCGCTCGAGGACCATGGCGCTTCGATCGAAGTCCACGTCATACACGCGGGGGACGTTCGCTCCGGCCGCCAGCGTTAGCGCGGTGGTCTCCGCGCGAAACTCCCCCGCGAGCGGCGAGGATTTGATCACCACTGGACCAAGCTGGGCCGAGTGGCCGAGCAGAACCAGCGTCACGTTGGTCGCCGGGATCGTCGGTTCGAGCTCAATCTCCCACCTGGCGCAGAGATGCTCCACGGTCGCCGGAAGCGACGACGTCCAGCCGGGCGTTAGCTCGTGCTGGGGCCACTTGCTGACCGTCGTGATGAGTCCGATCGGCAGTGGGGTGCCGTTGTGGAGCCTGATCTGGTTACTCTCCAATCGGTTCTCCATCCGTCGCGATGACGCGGCTCGGGCCACCAAACGAGTCGACCAGCCGGTGGTATAGACCTGAGATCATTCTGAGAGGCGCCCGGCAAAGCCAAACAGGACTCCAGCAGAACACAGCAGGAAAAAGTCGCTGAGCAGACGCAGGCGTCCTTGTCCTATTTCCGCAGCTGGCCGGCGAAGAACTAGCAGCCGAAGCCGTCGCTCGTTGGGCTGACACCTTCGCTATCCGGATCAAGGACGAAATCGGGTCCCGCGATCCGTTCTCAGCGCCCGCGCAGAGGGTGCCAGGAAGCAGTCCCGCCTGGACCCCTCAAACCTGCTCGCCAGCCTCGACCCAGACGGGCTCGACGCCACCCGGGATGATTCCTTCCCGATCGGGAACCGCGCTCCAGGTGCCGCGTCCAGGATCCAGATCGAAGAGGAGCTTGATCGGCACCTCACCGAAGCTCGGGCGATCGACGACTTCCCTACTTCGTCAATCACGTCGCCGCCGCCTGGTTCGAGCCGTTCGTCAGCGGGCCCTCCATCGTCCAGGTGGCGGGCTTCCTCGACTCCGGCAGACGCACCGCCCGCGTTGGCGCCCGCGACCACGTCTAACCCACCAGCCTCGACGCCCACTTCGCGCGGCACCTCCTCCGCGCCCGCGTCTCCAACGCCGAGGGACACCACGTCTTGGGCGGCCGGGGCATGACTGACCACCACAGCCTAGGCACCGCGGAGCGCCTGGAGGGAGGCAAGCTGGCGCCCGGCGGGGTCGAAGTTCTCCGGCGCCAACCAGCGCTCGAACGCGGCGCGGGCGGCGGGCCACTCGCCGTCGAGCATCGCGTACCAGGCCGTGTCGCGGTTGCGCCCCTTGACCACCAGGTGCTGCCGAAAGGTTCCCTCGTAGGTGAAGCCGAAGCGCTCGGCGGCGCGGCGGGAGCGGTCGTTGCGCGCGTCGCACTTCCACTCCAGCCGGCGGTAGCCGAGGTCAAAGGCGCGGCGGGCGAGGAGGTAGATCGCGTCGGTCGCCGCCGGGGTGCGCTGGAGCGTCGCCCCGAACCAGATATGTCCGATCTCGATCACGCCGTGGTCGGGCGTGATGCGAAGAAAGCTCGCCATCCCGCTCGGGCGGCCGGACGCCGCGTCGACCACCGCGAAGAACAGCGGGTCGTCGCTCGCGGCGCACCCGCCGAGCCAGGCGGCGAAGGCCCCCCGGTCCGGGAAGGGACCGTAGGGCAGGAAGTCCCACAGCCGCGGGTCGGCGTCGGGTCCCTGGGCGGCGGCGAACAGCGCCACGGCGTGGCGGTCGGGGTCGAGGGGCTCGAGCCTGGCCCGGGCGCCGACGATCGCGTCCCGCCCGGGTGGGGCGACCGGCGCCCAGGCCAGCGGCGGCGTGCCCCCGCCCTCGTCCTCCCCGACGCCCCCGCGCACCGCTCGCCCCTCCACGCCCTCCCGCCCTCCAGGCGCTCCCCCGCTGCTCTAGGTGGCGGAGAGCACGCCGACACCCCTGCCCTGAGGAAGACCGGCCTCCGCGCCGACCGCCGCGGCGAGCGCGTGGTCGAGGTCGGCGATGATGTCGTCGACGTCCTCGATGCCGACCGAGAGGCGCACCAGGCCCTCACCGATGCCGATCTCGGCCCGCCGCTCGGGGGTCAGCGCGCGGTGCGACGACATCGCCGGGTAGAGGACCAGGCTGTAGACGTCGCCGAGCGTCGTCGCCGGGACCACCATCCGAAGGTCGCGGAGGAAGCGGAAGATCGCATCCTGGCCGGCGTCGACGACATCGAACGAGAGCATCCCGCCGCGGAGGTCGCTGTTGAAGACGCCGGCCGCGGCGCCGAGGTCATCGCGGCCCGGGTAGTAGACCCGGGCGACCGCCGGGTGCCCCGCCAGCCACTCGGCCACCGCCGCCGCGCCCTCGCTCTGCTGGCGCATCCGCAGCGGCAGCGTCTTGATGCCCCGCAGCGTCAGCCAGGCCTCGAACGGGCCGAGCACCGAGCCGACGAGCTTGTTGAGCTCCACGAGCTCGGCCGCGTGCGCGCGGGTGGTCGCGATCACCCCGCCGGTGGCGTCGCCGTGCCCGCCCAGGTACTTGGTGGAGGAGTGGACCACCGAGTCGGCGCCGAAGCGGGCCGGGGTGACCAGGAACGGCGAGGCGAAGGTGTTGTCGACGATCACCCGCGCCCCGTTGGCGTGGGCGATCTCGACGAGCGCGGCGATGTCCGGGACCCGCAGCAGCGGGTTCGAGATGGTCTCCCAGAGGACCACCCGGGGGCGCGTCTCCGCGACCGCCCGCCGGACGGCGTCGAGGTCGAGGATGTCGACGAAGGTCGTCGTGACGCCGAGGGTGGCGAAGAGGTTGGTCAGGATGGCGTAGGTCGCGCCGTAGACGTCGCGCGAGGCGACGATCCGCGCGCCGGCCTGGACCTCGGCCAGGATCGCGGCGTGGACGGCGGCCATCCCGGAGGCGTAGGCCACCGCGTCCTCGGTCTCCTCGAGGGCGGCGACCGCCTCCTCGAGCGCCCGCGTCGTCGGGTTCCCGTAGCGGGAGTAGACGTAGCCGGCGCGCTCGTTGCCGAAGACGGCGTCGAGCGTCTCGGCGTCGTCGTAGGAGAACGAGGACGTCGGGTAGATCGGCGTCGCGGTCGGCGTGAAGTCCGGCCGGGGGCCGCGCTCGCCGGCGTGGACGGCGCGGCTGGCGAAGCCGCGCGCGCGCGACGCGGACGGACGGTCGGGTGCGCCCATCCAGGCTACCTCCTCAGTCGTGCGGTGGGGGTCGGCGCGGGCCTGGGTCACGTTGCGAGACGGTCGCCCGACGGTCCGACGAGTCTAGGCGCGGCCCCGATCGGCGTCAAACCGCCCGCGGCCCGCGTCAGACGGCCGAGGCCGGCGTCAGACGGCGCGGGTCGGTCGGCCGAGCGGGATCAGTCTCCCAGGACGACCTAGCGGATCTCACCGGTCGACGATCCGGAAGCCGCGCAGGTCGGGTCGGTCGACGTCGGCGATCAAGCAGATCAGGTAGCAGGCGTCCGGCCAGAGCGCGAGGTCGACGTCCGCGGCTGAGGGGTAAGCCGCCGAGGTCGGGTGGGAGTGGTAGATCGCGGCGATCTCCTGCCCCCGCCCGTCCAGGTCGCGGTAGACGCGGTAGAGCTCGGCGTCGTCGATCCGGTAGACGTCGATCCCCGGCGCGTCGTTCGTGAGGGGGATCAGCTCGACGAGCGCGCCGCCTTCGCCCGCGATCAGGCCGCAGCACTCGCGGGGCGCCTCCGCGCGGGCGTGGGCCACGATCCGCTCCCGCATCGCGGCCGGCAGCGTCAGGCGGTCGTCACGGGATCGCTGACTGCCGGTCGGGGCGGACGCATTCACGCGCGCCGGCCGCTGGCGCCGCCCGCCATCGCCGGGATGATCCCGACCTCGTCACCGGGGCGGAGGGGCGTCGCCTCGCCGTCGCCCTCGCGGACGTTGTTGCCGTTGACGAAGACGTTGACGAACCGGCGGATCCGGCCGTCGCCCTCGCAGATCCGCTTCCTGAGGCCGGGGTAGCGGGCATCGAGGCCGTCCAGCAGTTCGGCCACCTTGGTGCCTGTGCCGTCCACCCGCGCCGCGCCCGCCGTGAACCGCCGCAGCGGCGTCGGCACGAGCACCGAGATCGTCTGCCCGTCGGTCATTCCCCTCGTCCCTCCGCTCATGCTTGGCGCGGCCAGCCGGCCAGCCGGCCAGCCGGCTGGCCGGTGGGCGGGCCCGCCCACCCCGCGCCGCCCGGGGTCGGGTGGCCTCCGCCCGGTTGTCGACGTTCTTGATCCAGTACTATACACAGGGAAGTGCCGTGAGGCCTGAGCCACCTGCCGGCGGCGATGGGCCCCGTACGCCATCCCCACGCCCGGCCAGTCTCCGACACCGGGCCGGCCACCCCACGACCATGCGCGCGTGATCGACCCCCGCCGCCCGGGGACCGGACGACACACGGCCCGGCGGCGCCACGACACCGAACACCAGGAGGCAGACCGATGGTCCTGCAGGACACCGCCCAGGAAGCCCGCGGCTACGCGCACCCCGAGGTGCTCGTCTCGACGCAGTGGGTGGCCGACCACCTCGACGACCCGAAGGTGCGGATCGTCGAGTCCGACGAGGACATCCTCCTCTACGAGATCGGCCACGTCCCCGGCGCGGTCAAGCTCGACTGGCACACCGACCTCCAGGACCAGGTCCGGCGCGACTTCGTCGACCGGGCCGGGTTCGAGGAGTTGATGGCGAAGGCGGGCATCGCCAACGACACGACGGTCGTCTTCTACGGCGACAAGAACAACTGGTACGCCTGCTACACCTTCTGGCTCTTCAAGTACTACGGCCACGTCGACTGCCGGGTGATGGACGGCGGTCGCCAGAAGTGGACCGACGAGTCGCGGCCGCTGACCCGCGAGGTCCCGAACCACCGGACCACGACCTACCGCGCGCAGGACCCCGACCCGACGATCCGCGCCTTCCGCGAGGACGTCCTGGCGATGGTCAACGCCGGCGCGACGGCGCTGGTCGACGTCCGCTCGCCGCAGGAGTACACCGGCGAGGTCATCCACATGCTCGGCTACCCCCAGGAGGGGGCCCAGCGCGGCGGCCACGTCAAGGGCGCCCGCAACATCCCCTGGGGCAAGGCGGCCAACCCGGACGGCACCTTCAAGACCCCGGACGAGCTGCGCGCCCTCTACGCCGGGGAGGGGATCACCCCCGACAGGGACGTGGTCGCCTACTGCCGGATCGGCGAGCGCTCGAGCCACACCTGGTTCGTGCTCAAGTACCTGCTCGGCTACCCCAACGTCCGCAACTACGACGGCAGCTGGACCGAGTACGGCAGCCTCGTCAACGTCCCGATCGAGAAGGGCCCGAGCGGCTCGCCCGCCTAGGCGGGCGGAGTGGCCGCCGGCGAGCCGCGCGACCCCTCGCACCCGGGATCATCGCCTACCCACACCCCTCGGAGCACCCATGGACCGCCAGGAGTACATCGACTACCTGCTCGACCACTACCAGCACCCGCGCAACAAGGGGCGCCTTGAGGATGCCGACGTCCAGCTCGGCGGCGGCAACCCCGGCTGCGGCGACCTGATCACCGTCTACGTCAAGGTCGGGGACGGCGACCGCGTCGACGAGGTCACCTTCGAAGGCGAGGGCTGCACGATCAGCCAGGCCGGCGGCTCGATCCTGACCGAGCTCGCCCAGGGGCTGACCCTCGACGAGGTCAAGGCCCTCGGCACGCAGACGATGTTCGACGAGATGGGCGAGGAGGTGGTCCGCTCGCGGGTCCGCTGCGCGACGCTCGCCCTCGGCACCCTCCAGGCCGCCGTCGACCAGTACCGCCGCGACCGCCAGCGCCGCGAGGAGGGCCTGCCCGCCGCGCCCGTCCCGGCCGAGGTCGTGTTCGAGAACTAACTGGGTCCTCCTTCATCCCCAAGACCGCCTGCGTCGCGCCCCTCCCGGACCCGGGAGGGGCGCGTTCGTCTGAAGCGGCGGGGGAGATCGGGGCCATGTCCCCACGCGCGACGCCGCAGATGCGGCGTCATCACTCGGCCCCCTACACGGGATCTGGCCGTCGGGCGGCGAGATCGGGGGGAGACGGTGGCTGGGTCCGCCCGGGGCTTGCCCCGGGCTCAGGGGCGCAGCCGGCTCAAGCCGGCTGCGGGAACGCCGGGCGATGCCCCGACGATCACCCGGACCTGTGAAAAACCAGGTGCCGCGGATCGCTCGAGTACGTACCGAATCGCCGGGCCCCGACCGCGGCGCTGGCCGACGGACGGTGCCGCCCGCAGTTGGGACGGACCTCCCAGCGTCGGCCAGCGTCTTCACGGCGCAACATCGCTACGCTGGGCCTCCTGGGCCGTCCCCCGTCGGTTCAGCGTTCTGTTCGTATGCATGGCGGAGGGCGAGCCGAACATGGCGGTGGCCGAAACGACCCCGCTTCCGGAGCTCGCGCTCTGCGCCGCCTGGCGGGAGCAGGCCTTCGCCGGGCCGCTGGCGACCGTCGACGGCGTCGCCATCGAGGTGGTCCACCGGGGTACCTGGTCGAAGGGGTTCGGGCCCGACTTTCGGGACGCGCTGGTCCTCTTCGGCGGCCGGGAGTTGCGCGCCGGCAGCGTCGAGGTCCACCTCCGCACGGGGGCCTGGGCGGCGCACGGCCACGCCGCCGACCCCCGCTACGACGACGTCGTCCTCCACGTCGTGCTCACCCACGACGGCGCCGAGACCCGCCGCCACGACGGCGCCCTCGTGCCCGTCCTCGCCCTCGCCCCCTACCTGACCGCGCCGCTCGTCGGCGTCGCCCCCCCGACCGCGGACTGGGACCGCGTCGGCCGCGCGGACGCCGCGTGCGCGCCTGACCTCGCCGCCCGCTCTCCCGCGACGGTGCGCGACATCCTCTGGCGCCTGGGCGACGCGCGCCTCGCCGCGAAGGCCGCCCGGGTCGAGGCCGAGCTCG
>CADCWG010000330.1 GCA_902806335.1 uncultured Thermomicrobiales bacterium
GTGCGCGAGGTCGGCCGCCGGGTCGCCGTCGTCGTGCTCGCGCTGACTGTGCTGCTCGTCCTGCTCGCCCTCGCCCTGACCGCCGTCCTCGGGCTCGACGGCTGACGCCGCCGTCGGCTCTGGCCGAGAGCATGAGCAGCCCGCTCCCGCGTCTCGGGCTCAGGGCCACCCCGGGAGCGGTCCCGCTCCCGCCTCATCGGTCGTCTCGTCTCCCATGGGTGCCCGGAGTGCCGCTTGGACACCGGATGCCCGACTTACCCACGGTGGCCCCCGAGGACTGAGGCTTCGGCAAGGGGCCGGCTCGAGCCGAACACGGTCGTGTCGGGTGGAGCCGGGGCGACCGCCCGGGCCCCGGACTACTCCTGCTGTTCGCCCGAGTCCCCCGCGCTCAGGTCGACGTCGTCGGGGAGCGGGTCGTCCAGCTCCGCGGCCGCGACGGCGGTCGTCAGCGCGTCGTCGTCGAGCGCCAGCGCGCGCCGCGCCAAGCCGTGCCACTCCTCGGGACCGACCGGGGCCGGGTCGCCGAGGGGCAGGATCGCCGGGTGCCCGGCGTTGTGGTACAGCCAGCGGTTGAGGATGTTGGCCTCGTCGACGGTGTCGTGGTCGAGCGGCGGGTGCCCGGAAGCGCGGTAGCGGTCCCAGGCGCGGGCGAGCCGCCAGGCGAGGTCGGGTGGATCGCCCCGATCCGCACGGACTTGCGCCCACCGGCGCCCGCCCGCGACGAGCACGACTTCCCGCTCGGCCGGGTCCGGCGCCGGCAGCACCAGCAGGAGGGTCTGGGTCTCCGCCGCCTCGCGCAGGGCGCGATGGGCGGCGACGACCTGGGTGACGGTCCGGAGGTCGTTGCGGAGCTTGGCCGCCCGCTCGAAGTCGAGGCGTGCCGCCGCGTCCTCCAGCCCGCCCCAGAGCCGCTCGTAGAGGACCTCGTCGCGGCCGTCCAGAAAGCGGACGACGTCATGGACCATCGCCCGGTAGGTCTCCCGATCCGCCCGTCCGACGCAGGGCCCGGCGCACTTCCCGAGGTCGAGCTGGATACAGGGCGACCCGTAGGAGCGGGCGTCCTTGAACGACCGGGAACAGGTCCGGAGCGGGATCACGCCGTTGATCAGGTCGACGGTCTTGCGGGCGCCGCTCTTGTTTCGGAACGGGCCGAAGTAGGCGGCGCCGTCACCCCGTCGCTCCTTCGCCAGGGTCACCCGCGGCCACGGGTTGGCGATATCGACCCGGATGAACGGGTAGTGCTCGAAGGAGCGCAGGGCGGTATTGTAGCGGGGCTGGTAGCGACGGATCAGCTGCGCCTCGAGCAGAAGCGCTTCCAACTCCGAGCCAACGACCACCGTGTCGATCGCGGCCAGGTTCTCGAGCAGGCCGTCCATCTTCCGCCGGTAGCCGATGGGCTGCGAGTAGTAGGAACCCACCCGGTCGCGGAGGTTCTTGGCCTTTCCGACGTAGACGACGTGGCCGTAGGCGTCGCGCATCAGGTAGACGCCGGTGGCACGCGGGATGTCCGCCAGCAGCGAGCGGTCGAGCACCGCCCGGCCGCGGCCGACCTTGTCCCGCGGTCGCCGTTCGGCGGAGTTGGCGACCGCCTTGATGAGGTCGACGTCCGCGACGCCTTCCGCCCGGGCTCGGGCGAGCAGGCGGATCGCGACCTGGCCGGTGAGCTCGGCGTCGACGCCCGCCCGGTGGATCTTCCGCGGGTTGAGGCCGCAGGCGAGCGCCACCTTGTCCAGGCTGGGCTTGCGGACCTCGGGGAGGAACCTGGTCGCCAGGCCGATGGTGTCGACTCGCTCGTTGGTCAGGCCCGGACGCCCCGCCCGCCGCAGCTCCTGGTCGAGGAACCCGAGGTCGAAGCGCACGTTGTGGCCGACGACCAGCGACGGGCCGAGGAACTCCAGGAAGAGCTCGGCGATCTCCTCGAACGGGGGCGCTTCCGCGACGTCGGTATCGGTGATCCGGGTGAGCTCGACGATGAACTTGGGGATGCGCCGGCCCGGGTTGAGCAGCGTCTCGAAGCGACCGGTCTCGACCCCGTCGCGGAAGCGGACCGCGGCGATCTCGATGACGCGCTGCGTGGTCGGCTTGAGGCCCGTCGTCTCGACATCGACGGCGACGAACTCCCGGAGCAGCGGCGTCCCGTCGTCGATGAGCCGCGTCGCCGTGGTGGCCCAGCAACCGTCTGGCCGCAGCGTCAGGGCGGGGTCGGTCGCCAGCACCTGGCGCAGCAGCGGTCTCCACATCGTGACGTGCCCCGCGCCACCGAAGACGTGGGCGATCAGCAGGTCCTCGTGGACGGCGCCCCCCTTCTCCTCGACGAACGCGGCGGCCCGCTCGGAGAGAAAGGCGTAGCGCCCGCTCCCTCCGGAGTCAGCGGCCGGACCGGGGGCGACGGTCGCGCCGTCCCGTGCGGGGAGCGTCCGGCGCACGGCCGGCGCGTCGGTCACCCGAGTGGGACCGGCGTTATCGCGCCGGGTACCTGCCGAAATGCCGGCGCCCGGCCGGGGCCCGTCCATCTCGGGCACCGTGCCGAGCAGGTGACCCGACCCGGTGTCGTCACCCCCAGTCCCGACCTCCATGGCGGCCCTCCGGGGAGTGGCGAGGATCGACCGGCGGCCGGCGGCCGACGCGGATGCTAGACTCGAACGGGCGTACGTTCACGGAACAGTTGTCCGCAGTCTAGCCCCACGGCGGCGGCACCGCCAGGAGCCGCGCAGCCGCACCGCGGGTGCACCGCAGGAGTCCCGATGGCCGAAGCCCCTCCCGGCGAGCTCCAGCGGCGCGTCGACGACCTGCGCCGCACGGTCGACCGGCTCAACTTCGAGTACTTCGTCCTCGACCAGCCGTCGGCGACCGACGACGAGTACGACCGGCTGGTCCGCGAGCTGCGGGCGCTGGAGGCGGACCATCCCGAGCTCGTCGACCCCGACTCGCCGACGCAGCGGGTGGGAGCGACGCCGCAGGGCGGGTTCGCCGAGGTCGTCCACCCGCGGCCGATGCTCTCGCTAAGCAATGTCTACTCCGAGGACGAGCTGCGGGCCTGGGCGGCCCGGGCCGCGCGCTTCGCCGGCGACGATCCCGACGCCCCGAGCAGCCTCAGGTTCGTCACCGAGGCAAAGGTCGACGGCCTGGCGGTGGCGCTGACCTACGTCGACGGGCGCTTCGACCACGGCGCGACCCGCGGCGACGGCCTCGACGGCGACGACATCACCGCCAACCTGCGGACGATCCGCTCGATCCCGCTCCGCCTCCACGAGGTCGTGGGGACCACCGTGCCCCGGGTCCTCGAGGTGCGGGGCGAGATCTACATGCGGAAGGCCGACTTCGCCGCCCTCAACGCCCGGCTGGAGGGCGAGAGCGGCAAGACCTTCATGAACCCGCGCAATGCCGCGGCCGGTTCGCTCCGCCAGAAGGACGCGCGGGTCACGGCATCGCGCCCGCTGCGCCTCGTGACCTACGGCATCGGGCACACCGAGGGTGGCAGCCCACCGCCGAGCCACTGGCAGGCCCTGGCCCTCCTCCGAGACCTCGGGTTCGATGCGTCGCCCGACGCCCGGCGATGCGCCACGGTGGCCGAGGTCTGGGAGCAGTGCCGGGCGTGGCAGGAGCGCCGCCACGAGGTCCCCTTCGAGATCGACGGCGTCGTGGTCAAGGTCGACGACCTGCGCACCCAGGAAGAGATCGGCTACGTCGCCCGCGAGCCGCGCTGGGCCACCGCCTACAAGTTCCCGGCCATCCAGACGACCACCGTGGTCGAGGACATCGTCGTCAACGTCGGCCGGACGGGGTCGCTCAACCCGCTGGCCCGGCTGCGGCCGGTGGCGATCGGGGGGGTCACCGTCAGCCGGGCCACCCTCCACAACGAGGACGAGGTCGCGCGCAAGGACATCCGGATCGGCGACACGGTGGTCGTCCAGCGCGCGGGTGACGTGATCCCCCAGATCGTGAAGGTGATCGAGGAGCGGCGGACCGGCTCCGAGGTCCCGTGGGTCCCGCCCGCCGTCTGTCCCTCCTGCGGCACGCCTAGCCACCGGGAGCCGGGCGAGGCGATGCGCTATTGCCCCAACGCCGCCTGCCCGGACCAGCTGCGGCAGCGCATCCAGCACTTCGTCAGCCGCAACGCGATGGACATCGCGGGGCTCGGCGAGAAGCTCGCCGACCGGTTCGTCGACCTCGAGATGGTCGCCGACGTGGCCGACCTCTACACCCTCGACTGGGAAAGGGTCGCGGGGCTGGAGCGGCTGGGTGAGAAGAGCGCGGCAAACCTGCGCGCGTCGGTCGAGGCGAGCAAGACACGTCCCCTCGCCCGGCTAATCTTCGCGCTCGGGATCCGCCACGTGGGTGAGAAGGCGGGTCGCCTGCTGGCCGACCGGTTCGGCTCCCTGGACGCGATCGGCTTGGCCTCCACCGAGGAGATCGCCGCGGTGCGCGGCATCGGCGGCATCGTGGCCGACAGCGTCCACCAGTTCTTCCAGGAATCCCGCAACCGGGATCTCGTCGCCAAGCTCTCCCGCGTTGGGGTGCGGACCGTGGAGGAGGCAGGGCCCCGGGACGCCGCCACCGGACACCTCAAGGGCAAGTCCTTCGTGCTCACCGGACGCCTCGCGAATCTGACCCGGCCCGAAGCCGAAGCCCGCCTGCGCCAGGCGGGGGCCGCGGTCTCCGGGTCGGTCTCCAAGAAGACGGCGTTCGTGGTCGCCGGAGACGAGCCGGGCAGCAAGGTCGAACGGGCCGAGGCCCTCAAGGTGCCCGTGATCGACGAGGCGAGGCTGCTGGCGCTCCTCGCCGGCAGGGACGTCGGTGAGGCGATCACTGAGACCACCGCGGAGCCTGGTGATCCGCCCCACACCGCGGAGACTCCCTCGGGAACCGGGACCGCCGTCGGCGACGGCGGGGGCAACCGGGACGCGGCCGACTGAACGTCCGCCCAGAGCCGCCCTCCCGGCCGGTCCGTCGTGTCGGATCGACGACGGGTGACCGAGGGCCCCAACGCCCCTGGGAACGGTGGCCGACCCGCGCCGGCCGGCACCGTAGGACGCGCCAGGGACCGGAGGAGCGGGGACGGAGGCGCCGTGCTACGCTACCGGCGCGCTGCCCCGGCCCAGCCGGTCCGCGCCGATCACGGTGGGACGGCCCCGGCCCCGGCCGGGTTGGGAGAGGTTCGATGAGCAGCGGCTACACGATGCCGTCCCGCGAGGACGACCCCGTCCACACGGTCCGCACGATCGGCCGCCTGGCCCAGATCCTGATCGAGCTTCGGGACGAGTACGTCCATCGGCCCAGGGCCGACATCCTCGAGCAGATCGAGCAGCGCCTCGACGACCTGCTCGCCCAGCGGGCCGACCTCCGCAACCGAATCGAACACGCCCGCGCGGAGAAGTAGACCGGCCCGGAGGATTGCTCGGCTCATCGAGCGGCGTCCGAGCGACCCTGGCCCGATCCCCGCTTCGTCACCGGCCCGAGCCGGAGACCGGGGATCGCCAGGACATTGCCTGGCCGGTCAGCGGCCGACTCCAGCCGGCCTTGTCGGGAGCCCGCCCCTTGCCCCGGGAGGTCCCGGTGGCCACCGTCCCCCCGGGACGAACACGAGACAGGCGGGTGCCGGAACAGGCCGCAGGTCGGATTCAGACCACCGCGGTCGTGCCCGGCTTGACCAGTGTCACCCCGTCCGCACAGAGCGGGCACTCGGACGGCTCGTAGGTCGGGACGTCCAGGGTCGCGAGCGCGACGAGCGGCGCGCCGAAGGCGACCCGGCCGCCGCTGCGGTCGACCAGCACCGCGACGGCGGCGACCTCGACGCCGTGGCCGTCGAGGGCAGCGAGCGTCTCCCGCACCGAGCCGCCGGTCGTCAGGATGTCGTCCACGACCAGCACCCGGGCGCCCGCCGCGAAGGTCGTCCCCCGCCGGAACTCCCGCCCGGCCGCGCCGTCCGCGCGACGCTCGGCGTAGGCTGCGTCCACCCCCAGCTGCCGACCGACCTCGAAGGCCAGGATGACGCCGCCCGTGGTCGGCCCGACGACCACGTCGATCCGCTCACCCCGGAAGCGACCGGCGAAGCCCCGGCAGACCCGCTCGGTCGCGCTCGGGCGGCGCAGCAGGTCAAACTTCTCGACGTAGCGGCCGGCATGGCGTCCGGACGAGAGCAGGAAGTGGCCGTCCTTGAGCGCGCCGACCGCGCGCAGCTCATCGAGCAGGAGGCCATCGGTCGCGTTGTCGTCTGGACGTGGCACGGCGGGACAACCCTCCATAGGGGACGAGTCGAATCCGACCCGCCGAGGCCGCTTCGCGCGGCACGCCGGCGACGGAGCCCGGGACGGGTCAGGGGACGAAGAAGAACGCGATGCCGACGACCGCGTAGAGCGCAAGCAGCTCGGCGCCTTCGAGCCAGTTGGACTCGCCATCCATCGAGATGAAGACCGCGACCAGGCTCGCCACGATCAGCGCGACCAGCTCGAAGCTGTTGAACACCAGCGTCATCGGCTGGCCGATGACCACCCCGACGAGGACGAGCACGGGCGCCACGAAGAGCGCGATCTGAAGACCCGAGCCAACGGCGATGCCGAGGCTAAGGTCCATCTTGTCGCGCAGGGCGGCCTGCACCGCCACCAGGTGCTCCGCGATGTTGCCGACCAGGGGCACCAGCATCACCCCGACGAAGAGTTCGGTCAGGCCCCACTCAGCGGCGGTGGGCTCGATGGCGCCCACCAGCAATTCGCTCATCACGACGACCGCGAGGGTCGAACCAACCAGCAGGCCGGAGGCCAGCTTCACGCTCATTGACGCGGTGCCGTGGTGGGCCTGCTCCGCCTCGTTCGGAGAGGTGTCGCGCAGGGAGTAGACCAGGTAGAGCACATAGATCAGAAGCAGGACGATCGCCACCCCGTCGCTGAGGCGCTCGATGTCCCGGTCGCTCGGCCGATGCTCGGGCTCGCCGAGGGCGAACACCGCCGGGATCACGAGCGCCAGCACCGCCAGCAGCATCATCGTGGCATTGGTGCCGGCTGCCCTGGCGTCGAAGCGCTGGGTGCCATTGCGCATCCCGCCAAGGAGGAGCGACGCGCCGAGCACAACCAGGATGTTGCCGATGATCGAGCCGGCGATGCTGGCCTTGACGACGTCGACCAGGCCCTCGCGGAGGGCGACGATGGTGATGATCAGCTCCGCGGCGTTGCCGAGCGTCGCGTTGAGAAGGCTTCCGATCTTGGGTCCCGTGTAGATCGCGATCTCCTCGGTCGACCGTCCCAGCACTGCGGCCAGTGGTACCAGTGCGAGGGCCGAGGCGACAAAGACCGCGACGTGCCCACCGATCCCCGACACCTCGAGGACGAAGGCGATCGGCACCAGGGCCAGGAGACCGTAGAGATATCTCACCGCGTCGCGAGGGCGGCGGCGAAGTCGAACTCGCTGGGCGGCTCGGCCGCCGTCGCCGTGCCCGGACCGGCGGGCCTGGTCGGCAGGGCGGCGCCGACGACCTCGGCGAGGGAGGCACAGCCCTCGCTCTCCAGCCAGGCATCCAGTTCGTCGATCAGGCGGACCACGCGCGACGGTTGGGCGAAGATCGCGGTGCCCACCTGGATCGCTGACGCCCCCGCCATGAAGAACTCGAGCGCGTCGTCCAGCGACACGATGCCGCCGAGTCCGATCACGGGCACCCGGACGACGCTCGCCACCTGGTAGACCATCCTCACCGCGACGGGCTTGACCGCGGGTCCCGAGAGACCCCCCGTGCCGTTCGCGAGCACCGGCCGGCGGAGGCGGGTGTCGATCGCCATCCCGACCAGGGTGTTGATCAGCGACACGGCGTCGGCCCCGGCCTCCTCGACAGCGAGCGCGATCTCGGCGATGTCGGTCGCGCCGGGGCTCAGCTTGACGATGACCGGGAGCGTCGTCGCGGCTCGGACCGCCCGGGTCACGTCGGCGGACATGCCGGCGTCCCAGCCGAAGCAGAACCCGCCGGCGGCGACGTTGGGGCAGGAGACGTTGACCTCGATCCCGGCCACGCCGGGCTGCTCGTCGAGCACCCGCGCCATGGCGGCGAACTCGGAGACCGACTCCGCCGAGATGTTGACGATCGCCGGAACCCGCCAGGTCTCCCAGAGCTTCGGGTACTTGCGGACGAAGCCGCGCAGCCCGGGGTTCTGGAGCCCGATCGCGTTCAGCATCCCGGCCGGCGTCTCGGTGATCCGGGGCATCGCGTTGCCGGCGCGCGGCTGGGGCGTGATCCCCTTGCTCACGAACGCCCCGAGCCGCTGGACGTCGATCACCCCGGCGTACTCGAGCCCGTAGCCAAAGCAGCCCGACGCGGCGATCACCGGGTTGGCCAGGCGGAGTTCACGCGGGTTGTTCGGCGCGAGGTCGACGGAGAGGTCAGCCATTGCCGGGCGTCAGCCTTCCGCGGGGAACGTGCGGACGGACGGGCGAGAGCGGCCAGCGCCCAGCGCGGAGTCCGCGAGCGCGAGCAGGGACCGCAACCCCACCCGCTGGTCGGGGGCCAGGACAATGGCCTCGGGGGCCGGCGACGATGGTCCCGGGCCTACCAAACGAGGTCGTCCATGTCGTAGACGGGACCCTGCACGCACGAGGTCTGCAACCCCTGGCGCGTCTCGACCACGCAGCCGAGGCAGGCACCCAGCCCGCAGGCCATCCCGCGCTCCACCGAGACCTGGACGCGGGGCTTGCCGCCGACCCGATGGGCACGGGAGACGTCGCGCAGCGACCGAAACATCGGTCCCGGACCGCAGGCGAAGACCTGGTCGGCCCACCGCAGGTACTCCGGGAGGAGGTCGGTCACGAAGCCCCGGTGCCCGCGGCTGCCGTCGTCGGTGGCGACGACGTACTCGACGTCGCTTGGCAGCTGGCCGGCGGGCAGCAGCGCCTCGGCGGTCGCCGCGCCCATCAGGTAGGTCACGTTGCGACCGTCGGCGAGCGCGTGGTCGCTCAGGAGCACCAGCGGCGCGGCACCGACCCCGCCGGCGAGCATCAGCAGGTTGCGCGACCGCGGCGCGACGCTGAAGCCGTTGCCGAGCGGGCCGAGCACGTCGAGCGTCGTGCCCACGCCCTGTGCCGCGAGCCACTGGCTGCCCCGACCGTAGGGCCGCACGAGCAGCGTCAGGGTCTCGGCGGAGGGGTCGGCGCGGTAGACCGAGTAGGGACGGCGCAGCAGCGGGTCGTAGGAGCCGTCGACGCGGCAGAGCACGTCGACGAACTGGCCCGCCCGGACCTGGGACGCCAGTCCGTTCGGGGCCCGGACCGTGATCAGCGTCGAGTCCAGCATCACCGACTCGACGGCGACGACCTCGGCCTCGAACTCGCGGGCGCGCACCGTCACGTCGGCGACCGCCTCCTCGGTGGCGTCGGTCCGTCTCGGCTCCAGGTCGACCATCCGGGTCCCCTCGTCGCGCCCGGGTCAGTACCCGAAGCCGTGCCGCCGATAATCGGGCACGGGCTGGACAGTATAGACGGCGGTCGCCTTTGCCATCGCCGCGACCATGGTCCGGGCGGTGTCGATCGAGGTGATGCACGGGATTCCCCGCTCGACGGCGGCCCGCCGGATCCGGAGCCCGTCGAGGACCTCCTTGTCGGCGCGGCCGGGCGTGTTGATCACGCCTTGGACCGTCCGCCCGAGGATCACGTCGAGGACATCGGGCGTGCCACGGCCGATCCGCTTCGTCACAAGCTGGACCGGCATCCCGGCCCGCTCGACCAGCGCGGCGGTGCCTTCGGTCGCGAAGAGCCTGTACCCCATCCGCACGAGCTGGCCGACCATCTCCATGGCGTCCGCCTTGTCCTCGTCCGCCAGCGAGAGCAGCACGCCACCGCGCGGCGGCAGGGCCAGACCGGCGCCCAGCAGGGCCTTGTAGAACGCGGGTTCGAATGTCCGGTCGATGCCCATCACCTCGCCGGTGGAGCGCATCTCCGGCCCCAGGTGGACCTCGACCCCACTGAGCTTGGCCATCGAGAACACGGGCGCCTTGACCGCCACCAGCGGCTGCCGCGGCCAGAGCCCGCCGGCGTAGCCCTGCTCGGCGAGCGTCTTGCCGAGCATCACGTTCGTCGCCAGGGTGACCATCGGCACGCCCGTCGCCTTGGACAGGAAGGGCACCGTCCGCGACGACCGCGGGTTGACCTCGAGGACGGAGATCCGCCCGCCGTGGACCACGTACTGGATGTTGATCAAACCGCGCGCGCCGAGCGCGAGGGCGATCCGGGTGGTGTAGTCGACGATGGTCTCGATCTCGGCCGGGAAGAGGTTGAGGCCCGGGTAGACGGCGAACGAGTCGCCCGAGTGGACGCCGGCGCGCTCGATGTGCTCCATGATCCCCGGGATCAGCACCGCCTCGCCGTCGCAGACGGCGTCGACCTCGACCTCCTTGCCCAGGAGGTACTTGTCGACGAGCACCGGGTGTTCGGGCGTCAGGCTGGCGGCGTTGCGGATGTAGCGGGCCAGGTGGTCGGCGCCGTAGACCACCTCCATCGCCCGCCCGCCGAGCACGTAGGACGGCCGGACGAGGACCGGGTAGCCGATCCGGTCGGCCACCGCCTCCGCGTCCGCCAGCGACGTCACCGCCGCGCCAGGAGGCTGGGGGATACCCAGCCCGCGCAGGAACGCCTCGAACCGCTCGCGGTCCTCGGCGAGGTCGATCGCCTCGAGCGGGCTCCCCCAGATCGGCGCGCCACGGGCGGCCAGCGGCGCCGCGAGGTTGATCGCGGTCTGGCCGCCGAACTGGACGATCACCGGCGGCACCCCCGCCCCCAGACCGTCCCCGCCCGCGCCTCCCGTCCCTCCGGCACCGTCGGGCGCACCGGCGCCCGCCTCGTGGCGGAGGATCTCGCCGACGCTCTCGGCGTCGAGCGGCTCGAAGTAGAGCCGGTCGGACGCGTCGAAGTCGGTCGAGACCGTCTCGGGGTTGGAATTGACCATCACCGAGGCGACGCCCGCGTCGTGGAGCGCCCGGGCCGCCTGGACGGAGCAGTAGTCGAACTCGATCCCCTGCCCAATCCGGATCGGGCCGGACCCGACGACGAGCGCCCGGGCGCCGACGATCGGCGCCGCCTCGTCCTCCTCCTCGTAGGTGGAGTAGAAGTACGGCGTCCGCGCGGCGAACTCGGCGGCGCAGGTGTCGACCATCTTGTAGACGGGGGCCATCCCCAGCCGGTCGCGCCGGGCCCGTACCGTCTGCTCGGCCACGCCGGCCAGGCGTCCGATCTGGGCGTCCGAGAACCCGGCCCGCTTGGCGGCCCAGAGCAGTTCGCCGTCGAGCTCCTCCGCGGCGAGGCGACGTTCCATCGCCACCAGCCCCTCGAGCTTGTGCAGGAACCAGGGGTCGATCGCGCTCAGCTCGTGCAGGCGCGCCACGCCGGCGCCACGCCGCAGCGCCGCCATCACCGCCCACAGCCGGAGGTCGTTCGGCCGCGCAACCAGCTCGTCGAGCACCGCCGCGCCGTTCGGGCCGGACCAGGACGGGTCCTCCCAGCCGAGGTCCTTGGCGGTCGTCTCGAGCGAGCGGACGGCCTTCTGGATCGCCCCCTCGAACGAGCGGTCGATCGCCATCACCTCGCCGGTCGCCTTCATCTGCGTGCCGATGGTGCGGTCGGCGCGGCCGAACTTGTCGAACGGCCAGCGCGGGATCTTGGCGACGACGTAGTCCAGGGCGGGTTCGAAGGCGGCCGTCGTCTCGCCCGTCACGGCGTTGCGGAGGTCGGCCAGGCGGCGGCCGATCGCCACCTTGGCGGCGATGCGGGCGATCGGGTATCCGGTCGCCTTGGAGGCGAGCGCCGAGGACCGGCTGACCCGCGGGTTGACCTCGATCACGGCGTAATTGGCCGAGTGCGGGTCGAGCCCGTACTGGACGTTGCAGCCGCCCTCGATCCCGAGCGCCCGGATGATCCGCAGCGCCGAGGAGCGGAGCATCTGGTACTCGCGGTCGGAGAGGGTCTGCGACGGCGCGACCACAATGCTGTCGCCCGTGTGGACGCCCATCGGGTCGAGGTTCTCCATGTTGCAGACGGTGATGCAGGTATCGTCGGCGTCCCGCATCACCTCGTACTCGATCTCCTTCCAGCCGAGGAGGGAGCGCTCGACCAGGACCTGGCCGATCGGGCTGGCGTCGATGCCGCCCTGGACGATCCGGTCGAGATCGGCGTCGGTGTGAGCGACGCCGCCCCCGGTGCCACCCAGGGTGAAGGCGGGCCGGATGACGAGCGGCAGGGGGACGATTCTGGCGAACGCCCGCGCCTCCTCGACGGTCGTCACGATCGCGCTCGGCACGGTCGGCTCGCCGAGCTCCTCGAGCAGCGCCTTGAACAGGGCCCGGTCCTCGGCCCGCTCGATCGCCGCGAGGGGTGTTCCGAGGAGACGCACGCCGTAGCGGTCGAGGATCCCGGCCCGGGCCACCTGGACGGCCAGGTTGAGTCCGGTCTGGCCGCCGAGCGTCGGCAGCAGACCGTCGGGCCGTTCCCGCTGCACGATCCGGCGCACGACGTCGGTCGTCAGCGGCTCGATGTAGACCGCGTCCGCGATGTCCTCGTCGGTCATGATCGTCGCCGGGTTGGAGTTGACCAGGATCGTCCTGATGCCTTCCTCGCGGAGGGCGCGACAGGCCTGGGTCCCGGCGTAGTCGAACTCGGCCGCCTGGCCGATCACGATCGGCCCGGAGCCGATCACCAGCACGCTACGGACGGGCGCGCTCATCGTCCCTCCGCGGCGGTTCGGGCCGTGGCCACCATCGCCAGGAATTCGTCGAAGAGGTTGTTGCTGTCGAGCGGGCCGGGGGCCGCCTCGGGGTGGAACTGGACGGAGAGCACGGGCCGGGTGCGGTGCGCGAGCCCCTCGATCGACCCGTCGTTGAGGTTGACCAGCGCGACCTCCCACTCGTCGCCGTGGGGCAGGGTGTCGGCGTCGACCCGGTAGCCGTGGTTCTGGGAGGTGACGGTGACGCGCCCGGTCCGCACGTCGCGGACCGGCTGGTTGCCGCCACGGTGGCCGAACTTGAGCTTGCTGGTCTCGGCGCCGATCGCCCGGGCGAGCAACTGGTGCCCGAGGCAGATGCCGAAGTAGGGCGTCCCCGCCTCCAGGGTGGCACGCACGACATCCAGGCCGTCGTCGAGGTTCGCGGGGTCGCCGGGCCCGGGGGAAACGATCACCCCGTCCGGCCGCAACGCCGCGATCTCGCCGGGCGCGGTCCCATACGGCACCACCGTGACCCGGGCCCCCCGGGTGAGGAGCGAGCGGACGATGTTCCGCTTGACGCCGCAGTCGACGACGACCACGTGCGGGCCGTCGCCGGGACCGACGGTGCCGCCCCCGTCGCCCAGCACCTCGCCGACCACGTCGTGCTCCCCCGGCAGGCTCGCCGCGCGAGCCCGCGCGGCGAGGTCGGCGTCGGGGATCGCCGCCGCGTCATGGACCAGCACCGCCCGGGTGTCGCCGACGTCCCGGATGTGACGCGTCAGGGCCCGGGTGTCGATCCCCTTGATGCCCGGGACGCCGTGGCGTCGCAGGTACTGGTCGATCGTGCCGTCGGCGCGGTAGTTGCTCGGGTGGTCGGCCGCCTCGCGGACCACGAGCCCCGCGACCCACGGTCGCCGCGACTCGTCGTCTTCCCCGTTGACGCCGTAGTTGCCGATCAGGGGGTAGGTCATGCAGACGATCTGGCCGCGGAAGGAGGGGTCGGTGCAGACCTCCTGGTAG
>CADCWG010000331.1 GCA_902806335.1 uncultured Thermomicrobiales bacterium
GACGGGTCCAGGGTGCGGTCAGCCGGCGGCGCCTCGTCGGCGCGGCGGCGGCCGGCGGCGCGGCGGCGCTCCTGGCCGGGCTGGCGCCGGCGACGGGCACCGCGCGGCAGGCCACGCCGGGGGCATCCCCCGTCGCGTCGCCTGGCGCCTCACCGGTGGCGTCGCCGATTGCGGCGGTGCTGCCGGGCGGGTTCACGGCCGTGCGCGACCTGACCCACGTGATCACGCCGGCCTTCCCGGTCTTCCCCGGCTACATCCAGTTCGAGCGGACCGAGTTGGCCACCATCGCCGCCGACGGTTTCTACGCCAACGAGCTGCGCCTCGCGGAGCACACCGGCACCCACCTCGACGCGCCGGGGCACTTCGCCGAGGGCGCGCCGACGGCCGAGCTGCTACCGATCGAGCGCTTCGTCGCGCCGCTGGCCGTGGTCGACATCAGCGAGCGAGCGGCCAGCGACGACGACGCGGCGCTTACGGTCGACGACCTCCTGGCCTGGGAGGCGGAGCACGGGGCGATCCCGGCGGGCGCCCTGGTCGCGATGTTCTCCGGCTGGGAGACCCGCCTTGCCGACCCGGCGGTCTTCCTCAACGCGGACGCGTCGGGAGCGCTGCACTTCCCGGGGATCGACCCCGAGGCGGCGGCGTTCCTGGTCGAGGAGCGGGACATCGTTGGGGTCGGCGTCGACACGCTGAGCATCGACATCGGCGCCTCGACCGATTACGGCACCCACGTGACCGTCCTCGGCGCGGAGAAGTACGGCGTCGAGAACCTGGCCAACCTCGCCGACGTGCCGCCGGTCGGCGCGACGATCATCGTCGGCGGTCCCAAGCACGAGGCGGGCTCGGGCGGGCCGGCGCGGGTACTGGCGCTGTATTAGGCGGGGTCGGGCCGGGTCGGGCCGGGTCGGCGGCGACGGGGACGCGGTGGACCGCGGCCCGACGCGGGGCCGGGTCGATGGGGATGGGAGCGCGGTCGATCGCGGCCCGACGCCGGGCCGGCGTGGGTCGGCGGCGACGGGGGCGCGGTGGACCGCGTCCCGACGTAGCGCCGGGCTGTGCGGTCGGCGACGGGGGTGTGGTCACCCGCGCCCCCGTCGCGGGACGACGGGAGGGGACCGGCGCGGCCCGGTCGGGGGGCGCTAGTCCGCGGCGGGGCTGTCCGAGAGGCCAGCCTCGCCGAGGCGCTCGGCCTCGTCCGCGGTCCGGAGCTCGTTGACGAACGGGTCGATGTTGCCGTCGAGCACGTTCGGGATGTTGCTCACGCTGAGCTTAACTCGGTGGTCGGTGATCCGATCCTGAGGAAAGTTGTAGGTGCGGATCTTCTCGCTGCGGTCGCCGCTGCCGATCTGGGAGCGGCGGGCGTCGCCGCGCTCCTGGGCGAGGCGCGTCTGCTCGATCTCGTAGAGGCGGGAGCGGAGCACCGTCATCGCCTTGAGCTTGTTCTTGAGCTGGCTCTTCTCGTCCTGGCAGGTCACGACCAGCCCGGTCGGCAGGTGGGTGAGGCGGACCGCCGAGTCGGTGGTGTTGACGCTCTGGCCGCCGTGGCCGGTCGAGCGGTAGACGTCGATCCGAAGCTCGTTGTCGTTGATCTGGACGTCGACCTCTTCCGCCTCCGGAAGGACGGCGACGCTGGCGGTGCTGGTGTGGATCCGGCCCTGGCTCTCGGTGGCCGGCACGCGCTGGACGCGGTGGACGCCGCTCTCGTAGCGGAGGTAGCTGTAGGCGCCGCGGCCCTGGACCTCGAAGACGACCTCGCGGAAGCCGCCCCCGCCGGCGCCGTCGGTCTCCGTGGCCGAGATCACCTCGACCTTCCACCGCTGGCGCTCGGCGAAGCGGGTGTACATCCGGAAGAGGTCGGCGGCGAAGAGCGCCGCCTCGTCGCCGCCGGTGCCGGCCCGGATCTCGACGATCACGTTCTTCTCGTCGTTGGGGTCCTTGGGCACGAGCAGGCCGCGGACGCGCTGGGTCAGCTCGTCGCGGCGGACGCGGAGCGTCTTAAGCTCGTCCTCGGCCAGCTCGGCCAGCTCCGGGTCGGCGTCGCGGGCCATCGCCTCGGTCTCGGCGATCGCGGTCTCCGCGCCCCGCAGCTCGCGGAAGGCGGCGACGACCGGCTCGAGCTCGGCGCGCTCGCGCCCGTACTCCTGGAGCTTGCCCGCGTCGGTGGCGACGGCCGGGTCGGCCATCAGGTGCTCGAGCTCGTTCGCCCGCCGCTCGAGCTCGGCGAGGCTGCGGTAGATCTGGCTGGTGTCGCCGGTCGCGGCGGGGGCGGCGGTGGCCATGGGGTGTACGGTCCTCGGCTGGGTTTCGGCAGGGACGGCGGGTCCACGTGCTGGCGCTGCAGGGGACGGCCGCCGACCGGTCGGCCCGCCTAGTCGCGGACACACCGTCTCTGCCGTCGCTGGCCTGCTTCCCAAAGTATAGCGGACGCCACGCCCGCGCGAACTCGGCGCGGGCGACCGACCGCGGGTGACGCGACGCCTCGCCACGGGGTCGATGTCTTCTTCGCCCGCCGACCTCAAGGCATGGGCACGACCCCGGCCGCGGTCGGTTGGGAATCGGCCGCTCCCGGCTGTCGACGGCGTTGGCCCGGAATCCCGCCGGGCAAGGGACCGAGGGGCCACGGACCCTGCCGGTTCATGTGCCCACGGTCGTCGGGGTGCGGGGAGCCGTGAGGGGCTGGGCGGCGACGGGCGCGGGTGGGGATCACCCCGCGTGGCCTGGGCCGGGATGCGGACCGGAGGCCGTCGTCGTGCCGGCATGGCGACTGCGTCGAACGAGACGATCGGCGGAGCAGCCGCCAGGAGGAGAGAACCGCCATGGCCAAGGTTGAGAAGGACACGTTGATCCAGGTCCCGGTCACCCGGGCGTACGAGATCTGGACCAACTTCCCCGCGTTCCCGAACTTCATGAAGAATGTCCGCTCGGTCGACCAGGACGGCAAGGCGCTGCACTGGATCGCCGACGTCCGCGGGCGGCGGGAGGAGTGGGACGCCGAGATCACCGAGCAGGTCGCCGACCGGTTGGTGAGCTGGAAGTCGACCTCCGGGGTGCAGAACAACGGTACCGTCCGCTTCGAGCCGGAGGGCGAGGCGACCCGCGTCCACGTCACGATCGAGTACGAGCGCAGCCCGCTCGAGGCGGTCGGCGACACCCTGCTCCACGTGGTCGCGCGGGAGGTCACGGAAGACCTCGACAACTTCAAGCGCTACGCCGAGATGGGCGAGCCGGTGATCGGCCGCCGCGCCGAGACCCTGTCCGAGACGACCGGGACGTAGCGCGATCAGATAGCACGAGCCGCGCTGCCCGCCGAACCCCTTCCCGCCCAACGGTGAGGGGCTCGGTATTGGCGTGGGACTCACGTCACTCGTGGCGTCAGTGCCGGCGCGCGGTCACTCGCGGCGATGGGAGTCGGCGGGGGGCCGCGGGCACCGTGCGGCGTCCTGGCTGCCGGCGGTAGGGGCGATCCAGGAGGCCGACGCTCGCGGTCAGCCGGCGTCCTCCGCGCGTTCGCCTGGAGGCGCGACCGCTCCCTCGGGCGTCGTCACCGCCGGCCTGGGGCGTGGCCGCTCGGCGGGCGGACCGAGCGGGCAGCGCGCGAGCGGCTCGTGGCGGGCGCCGTCGCGGCCGAGGAAGGAGCGCATCAGCAGGACCTCGCGGACCGGCACGGGGGTGGGCGCCTTGGCGGTCCCCCGGCCGGCGGCGGCGAGTTCCGCGTAGCGGCGCTGGATCGCGGCGGGGAGGTCGCGGGTCGGGGTGTTCGGCGCGTCGCGCAGCCGGCCGAGGGTGATGTGGGGGTGGAACGGGCGGTCGTCGACCGGGAACTCGAGGTCCCGCAGCAGGCCGGTGACTGCGCGCTGGAGGGTCTCGAGGCGGTGGGCCGGGCCCCACAGGCCGAGCCAGAGCACCCGCGGCCGCTTCTGGTTCGGGAAGACGCCGAGGTCGGCCGTCCGCAGGTCGAAGGCGGGATGCCCGGCGACCAGCGGTGG
Organism: uncultured Thermomicrobiales bacterium; assembly: GCA_902806335.1. Taxonomy (GTDB): domain Bacteria; phylum Chloroflexota; class Chloroflexia; order Thermomicrobiales; family UBA6265; genus CADCWG01. The sequence continues at coordinate 3,987 of CADCWG010000331.1, forward strand.
CAACGCCAGCCGGAGCAACTCGGCCCGCTCCGGGGGCGTGTCGCCCAGAAACTGGAGCGTGAGGTGGGCCGTCTCCGCCGCGACCCAGCGCACCGGCCAGCCTTCCGCGCTCAGGTCGCGGACCAGCCCTCGGACCGACTCGATGACCGGCGGCGGCAGCGGCACGGCGACGAAGAGCCGCCACGGGGCCTCGACGGCGCGGGGGTCGGGCGGGCGTTCCTTCGCATGGCGCGGTCGTCGTGGCGGCATGGCGGGAGTATAGGGGCGCCGCCCCGGCGAGGGCGGCCCACGGTGTGGCCCCGCAGACCGTCCCGCCGCCCATGAAGTCAACCGGGGCGGTCATGATGGCGGGTGGACCGGGACGTCGTAGCGCCAGTCCGCCCTTGTCGAGGCGGGAGACGCTGCCGAGGCGGGTGTCGCTGGGGCCGTTCGGAGTCCGGTGGCTCAGTGCCCCGGCGCAGCCGTCCTTGGGAGCCGGCGGCGAGATGGCTCGGGGCGTGGGACTCCGCGGGCCGACGAGGAGGATTGACCGGGTCCGGCCGCCGGTTCCCCCGGTCGTCCCCGTTCGACGTCCCGGCGTTCCGTGCGTCGTCCGCGGTCTTGGACCGGCGGCGAGGAAAGCGCCAGTGGACGGACCGGCCGGCCGAGCCCCGCGCCGGGCCGAGCCCCGCGCCGGGGCGGTGCTGGTCCGGGCGGAACGCCCACGGGGAGCGCCGACCGGGGAGCGGACCGGCCAGGTGTGTCGCGGTGCCCGGGCCTCCTGGACGCCTGCCCGGCGCTCCCCTACAGTCTCGGCCTGGCTGGATCAGGACGAATCGGGGGTGGGCGGGTGGCGACGGCGTTCCTGGGGCCGCGCGGGACCTTCAGCGAGGAGGCGGCGCTGCTCCACGCGGGCCGCGCCGGGCGGGTGGAGGCGGACGGCGCCGAGCCGGCCCTCATCGCCTTCGCCAGCTTCCCGGCCCTGACCGCCGCGGTCGAGACGGGGCTCGCCACCGACGCGCTGCTGCCGATCGAGAACTCGATCGAGGGCGCCGTCAGCGCCACCCTCGACCTGCTGATCCACGAGACGCCGCTGAAGATCGCCGCCGAGGTGGCGCTCCCCGTCCGTCACTTCCTGGTCACGGCGCCCGGCGCCACGCTGGCCGACCTGCGGATCGTCACCTCCCACCCGCAGGCCTTCGGCCAGTGCCGGCGCTTCCTGGAGCGCTGCCTACCCGAGGCCGAGCAGGTCGCCGCCCTCAGCACGGCCGCCGCCGTCCAGGCCGTCGCCGGGGGCGACGACCGCGCCCGCGCCGCGATCGGCACCGCCCGCGCGGCGGAACTCTACGGCGGGTCGATCCTCGCCCACGACATCCAGGACACGCGCGCCAACCTGACCCGCTTCGTCGTGCTCGCCCCGGAAGACGCGGCCCCGACCGGCGACGACAAGACCTCGCTCGCCTTCACCGTGCGGGCGAACGTCCCCGGCGCGCTGCACGCGGTCTTCACCTACCTCGCCGAGGCGGGGATCCAGATGACCAAGGCCGAGAGCCGGCCGACCAAGGGCTGGCTCGGCGAGTACGTCTTCCTGGTCGACATCGAAGGGCACCGAACCGACCCGGCGGTCGCCCGGACCCTTGAGCGGATGCGGGAGAAGTGCGCGGTGCTCCAGGTCTTCGGGTCGTATCCCCGCTTCCCGGTCGAGTCGCTGCGCGAGCTCGTCGACCGCCCGATGCCGCTCCCGTAGGTCTGGTTGCCCCTCGATCCCCGCCCCCGGCCGGCCGGGCTTGCCATCGGCGACGGCGCCTCCGAAGATGCCGGGCGGGCGGCGCGGTGGGCGCGGCGCGGGGAGCGAGGACGGAGGCGATCGGTGCGGATCGAGGGGAACGACGGTCTGTCGGGCCTGATCGCGACGGAGGCGGAGACGCACGTCGCCGGTGGCTTCACCTTCACCGAGGGGCCGGTCTGGGTGGCCGCCGACGGGTGCCTGCTCTTCAGCGATATCCCGGGCGACACGATCCACCGCTGGCGTCCCGGCACGGCGGGGACCGAGGTCTACCGGCACCCGAGCCGGAACAGCAACGGTCTGACCCTCGACCACGCCGGCAACCTGCTCGCCTGCGAGCACTCCGGGCGCCGCGTCTCCCGGGCGCCCTACGGCGGCCCGGAGGAGACCCTCGTCGACCGCTTCGAGGGGAAGCGGCTCAACAGCCCCAACGACATCATCGTCCACAGCTCCGGCGCGCTCTACTTTACCGACCCCACCTACGGGTTGAAGGGGGGCAGCGGCAAAGAACTGGGACACCAGGGCGTCTATCGCCTCGCCCCGGACGGCACGCTGACCCTCCTCGACGACACCTTCACCCAGCCCAACGGGCTCGCCTTCTCGCCCGACGAGTCGCTCCTCTACGTCGGCGACTCGAAGGAGCTGATCGTCCGCCGCTTCGGGGTCGAGTCGGATGGCGCCATCGATGGCGGCGAGGTCTTCGTCGACATGCGCGGCGACGGCCGCGACGGGCTGCCCGACGGGATGAAGGTCGACGAGGACGGCCGGCTCTGGACGACCGGCGCGGGCGGGGTCTGGGTCGTGGAGCCAGATGGCCGCCTGCTGGGCGTGCTCGCGCTGCCGCGCTACCCGGCGAACCTCGCCTTCGGCGGGCCGAGCTTCTCGACGCTCTACCTGACCTGCCACGCCGACGTCTACGCCGTCGAGACGGCGGTGCGGGGGATCGGCCCCGGGTCGCGCTGAGTGCTGGACGGACGCCATCCACGCGCGGGAATCCCCCGATACGTCCCCCGTCGGGGCGGACGGCGGTCCGCCGGGCTCCCCACTGCCCCGCCCCCGCCCACTTGTCCCCAATAGCGCCGCCGACCGTCACCATCGGTGGGCACCGGTCGCGCGCAGAGGCAAGGTCCGCGCGCCGCAGACGGATGGGCGGCAGGCACGCGGGGCGGAGCCATCGGTGGCGGGGCGACAAGACGTCGGACGATGGCGGGGCAGCGGGACAGGTGGTGGCCGGGCGGTCGGGGGCAGGGCGGACCGCCGTCCGCCCCTACCGGGGGCGCCGTGGTCTCGTCCGGCGCGGTGCCGCGCGGCGCTGGGCGAGCGGGAATCGGCGCCAGGGAGGCGCACATCCCGGCCCGACCCGGGTTCGGTCACGCGCGACGCGCGGATGAATCGGGGTCCAGGACGAACAAGGGCGCGGCCGGGGGATTTCCCCCGGCCGCGCCCTCCCACAACGCCCGTCTCTCGGTTGGTGACGCATCGCCTACGGCTGGGCGGTCATCCCCGCGGCCTGCTCGCGGAGGTCGGCGAAGAGGGCGGTGCTCAGGTAGCGCTCACCGGTGTCCGGCAGGACAACGACCACGAGCTTGCCTCGATTCTCCTCGCGGCTGGCCACCTGGCGGGCGGCCGCGGCGGCGGCGCCGCAGGAGATGCCCTTGAGCAATCCCTCGGTCCGCATGATCTCGCGGGCGGTGTCCATGGCCGTCTGGCTGTCGATGTGGACGATCTCGTCGATCACCTCACGGTCGAGGATCTCGGGGACGAAGTTGGCGCCGATACCCTGGATCTTGTGCGACGCGGGCGAGCCGCCGGCGAGGATCGGGGACTCGGCGGGCTCGACCGCGACGACCTGGACGCTCGGCTTGAGGCTCTTGAGGACCTCGCCGACGCCGGTGATCGTGCCGCCGGTGCCCACACCGCCGACCAGGATGTCGATCTCGCCGGCCGTGTCCTCCCAGATCTCGACCGCCGTCGTGCGGCGGTGGACCTCCGGGTTGGCCGGGTTGGCGAACTGCTGCGGCATCCAGGCGTTGGGGGTCTCGGCCAGGATCGTCTCGGCGCGGCGGACGGCGCCGGCCATGCCCTCGGCGGCCGGGGTCAGGACCAGCTCGGCGCCGAAGCCCAGGAGCAGCATCCGGCGCTCGAGGCTCATGCTCTCGGGCATCGTCAGCACCAGCTTGTAGCCGCGGGCCGCGGAGACCCAGGCCAGGGCGATGCCCGTGTTGCCGCTGGTCGGCTCGACGATGGTCGTCTCGCCCGAGCGGATCAGACCGCGTCGCTCGGCGTCGTCGATCATCGCGACGCCGATCCGGTCCTTGACCGAGAAGCCGGGGCTGAACGATTCGATCTTGCCGACCAGGGTCGCCGGCAGCCCGCCGGCGAAGCGACCGAGGCGGACCATCGGGGTGTTGCCGATGATCTGGGTCGCGTCGTCGGCGATCGCCGGGCGGCGAAGTCGGACGAGCTGGTCGGGGCTGGTCGGGATGCTGGGCGCGGCGGCGGTGGTCATTGGCTCGGCGGTGGTGGCCATCGGGGACGTCCTCGTGCGGCGGGGGATCCGGCGCCGCGGATGAGCGTAGACACTACGATTGGGTAAGTGCTCCGCCTATTGTAGAGTTGTTGATCGATAATGGCAACGTCCCGTAGGGGCGCGATTCATCGCGCCCCCCGCCACCCTCCCGCCACCCCTTGTCGGCGGCCAACATGGGCGGGTGCGGCGCCCGGCTCCCGGATGGGGAAGGGCGCGGGGGGAAGGGCGCGATGAATCGCGCCCCTACGGGGACGTCTCGCGGCGGTACTCGGCCTCGCTGCCGACCCAGACCGCGCCGTCGGCGTAGTGCTCCTTCTTCCAGATCGGGACGATCTCCTTGAGGCGCTCGATCGCGTACTGGCAGGCCGCGAACGCCTCGCCGCGGTGGGCCGAGGCCACGGCGATCACCACGCTCGCCTCGCCCGGGACGAGGTAGCCCGTGCGGTGGGCGACCGCGACCCGCTCGATGCCCCACTTCTCGCGGATCTCGTCCCCGACCTGGGCGAGCAGCTTCTCGGCGGCCGGGGCGTAGGCCTCGTAGTCGAGGGCGACGACGACACGGCCCCGGGCGTGGTCGCGGACCGCCCCGGTGAAGGTGACCACCGCCCCCGCCGCCGGGTGGGCGACGGTCGCCTCGACCCGCCGGGGATCGAGCGGCTCGGCGGTGACCAGGAACGGCCGGACCAGGGGGGCCGGGCCCGCGTCGGGAGGGCTTGCCACCCCGCCACCGCCGCCGCTGACGGGCGGGATAAAGGCCACCTCGTCGCCGTCGGCGAGCGGACGGTCGGCGGGCGCGTAGGCCTCGTTGACCATCAGCATCGTCGCGGGCCGCATGCCCTCCAGCCGGGGGCGGCCGGCCGTGACCGCGTCGAAGAGGGCCCCGGCCGTTGTGCCGTCGGGGACGTCGCGCTCTTCCTCGCCCGTCCCGATCTCTTCCCGCATCAGCGCGAAGTACCGCACCCGCACCCGCATCGTCGCCCCCGCATCCGTCCCGCCGTGCCGTCTGTCAGCCCAATCTACCACCCGCCGCCGCCCTATCCGACGCGGCGGCGCCCCCGGCACCACAGGGTGCCGGCGGCACGGCGACGCCCCGGCGATCCCGCCGGGGCGTCGCGTCGGCGTGGCGGACGGGTGCGGCTACTTGCCGCCGCTGAGGTGCCGGCCGAGGGCCGCGCGGAGCTGCTGGGCCGAGGCGGCGTTCTGGTCGCGCAGGGTCCGGAAGATCGTCGCGCAGTCGCTGTCGCCGGTCTTGTCGGCGTCGTCGGCGTACTTGGCGAGGACCTCGTGCGCCTGGAGCAGGTTGCTCAGGGTCGTCACGAGGTTGTACTCCATGTCGCTCATCACGTTGCTGGTGCCGGTGCCCTGCTGGCTGACCATCGTGCCCTCCCTTGGCGGCGTCGGGCTCCCTCGCCCACGCCACGGCGCGCCGCCCCGACTGGGCGATCCCTACCGCCGTGCAAACGCTGTGCCACTTCCGGCTCAGCCCGCCGCACGGCCGCCGTCCTCTCGACGTTCCAGACGCCGCGCCGCCAAACTCCAGGCTGGCGGCTGCCGGTTGACGGCCGCTACGACCGCTGCCGCGGGTCGAGGGCGTCGCGGAGGCCGTCGCCGAGCAGGTTGAAGGCGAGCACGGTCAGCGCGATCAGCACCCCCGGCACGATCGCGATGTGCGGGTAGCGGCGGATGTAGGCGCGCCCGTCGTTGAGCATCCCGCCCCACGACGGCTCCGACGGGTCGAGCCCGATCCCCAGGAAGGAGAGCGCCGACTCGAGGATGATGATCCCGCCGATGCCGAGGGTGATCAGGACGATCACCGGCCCGACCACGTTCGGCAGGATATGGCGGGCGATGATCCGGGTGTCGCTGGCGCCGGCGGCGCGGGCGGCGGAGACGAAGTCGCGCTGACGCAGGCTGAGGACGTCCGCCCGGACGACCCGGGCGTAGGAGGACCAGGTGGTCGCGCCGATCGCGATCACCACGTTGCGGAGGCTCGGCTCGAGCACCGCCGCCAGCGTCACCAGCAGGGCCAGCGTCGGGAAGGCCATCAGGGTGTCGATCACCCGGGAGAGGACCTGGTCGACGAGGCCGCCGAAGTAGCCCGCCGCCGCGCCGATCGCGACGCCGATCACCACCGCGATCGCGGACGCCCCGAGACCGACCACCAGAGCGATCCGGGCGCCGTAGAGCAGCCGGCTGAGGATGTCCCGGCCGATCGAGTCGTTGCCGAGCAGGTGCTCCCGCGACGGCGCGTCGCCGCGCAGCCGGGGTTCCGGGACGAGCGGGTCGTAGGGCGCGACGACATCGGCGAGCAGGGCGACGGTCACCAGGACGACCAGGAAGACCAGCCCGGCCAGGGCCGGTCGGTAGCGCTTGAACCGCCGCCAGGCGCGGCCGAACTCCGAGCGGTTGGCCCCGCGCTGGGCCAGCGCGTCGGCCTCCCGGGACGGCGCGTTCGCCTCCGCGGCGAGACCGTGGCGCGCGCTCGACGCGGGGATGCCGTCGGGCGCGGCGTCCCCGCCGATCAGGGGCTGGCTGGGGGAGACATCGGGGCGGCTCATAGCGGTCCCTGGGGAAGGCTGGGCGACGGCCGGCCGAGCGCGGACGGCAACGGACCGAGGCGGGCCGGCGAGGTGCGCGTCACCGCGGCGATCACTTGAGCCGGATCCGCGGGTCGATCACCGCGTAGGCGAGGTCGGTCAGCAGGTTGCCGACCACGACAACGGTCGCCAGGAGCAGGACGATCGCCTGGACGACCTGGTAGTCGAGGTTGAGCACCGAGTCGATGAACAGCCCGCCGAGCCCGCCCCAGGCGAAGATCGTCTCGACCACGATCGTGCCACTGAGGATAAAGGCGAGCCGGTAGCCGAGCACGGTGACGATCGGGAGCAGGGCGTTGCGGACGATGTGCCGGCCGAGGACCGCGCGGTCGGTGAGCCCCTTGGCCCGGGCGGTGTTGACGTAATCCTGGGACAGGACCTCGGACGTGGCGCCGCGGGTGAGGCGGGCGAGGATGGCCGTCTCCTGAAAGGCAAGGACCCCCACGGGCAGGAGGTAGGCCCGCCAGCCCTGGGTGCCGTAGGGGGGCACCCAGCCGAGCTCCTGCGAGAAGAGGAGGATTGCCATCAGCGCCACCCAGAAGCCGGGCAACGCGACGCCGAGCGTCGCCAGCAGCATGCTCGCGTAGTCGAAGAGCGAGTAGCGCCGGGTCGCGGCGAGGATCCCGACCGGCACGGCGATCGCGGTCGAGAGGAGCAGGGCCAGGCCGTTGAGCCGCAGGGTGATCGGGGCCGCCTCGAGGAGCATGTCCGACACGGGCGTGCCGGTGCGGAGCACGGAGCGGCCGAAGTCGCCCTGGGCGACGTTGCCCAGCCAGGTCAGGTACTGGCGGTGCCAGGGCTGGTCGAGCCCCCACTTCCGCTCGATGGCGTCGATCTGGGCCTGGTTGACCCGGCCCCCCTCGCCGATCAGGAGGTCGATCGGGCTCCCGGGCGCGAGCTGCATGATCCCAAAGGTGGCGAAGCTGACGAGGAAGATCACCGCCACGCCCTGGAGCAGCCGGCCGGCGACGTAGCGGAGCATGGGTGTCCCTCGGGCGGCGGCCGGACGGGTGACGCCGGTAGGCGACGGGATCTGGCCGCCGCTCGCTCACCGGTCCGAGCGGGCTCGTGGCATGGGCGGGTGCCCCGGCCGCCCCGGCGGGGGGCCAGCGTAGGGGGCGGGGCGGCGGAGGCCGCCCCGCCCGGGACCAGCTAACCCCCCGACGACCGCTAGGCCGGCTCCGGGGCAAGCGTCCAGCTCCACGCCTTCTGGTAGAGCACGTCGGCGAACACGATGTTCTCGGGCAGGCCCTGCACCCGCCTGTTGAACTGCGTGTACCCCTCCAGGTAGAGCAGGTACAGGAACGGCACCTCGTCGGCGACGATCCGCTGGATCTCGTGGTAGATCGGCAGCCGCTTGGCCGGGTCGGGCTCTCGCAGGCCCAGGTCGACCAGCTCGTCGATCCGCGGGTTGCTGTACTGGGAGAAGTTATTGTAGCCGTCCGAGCGCAGGTTCGAGGTCGGATCCGGGTCGGCCTGGTCGCCGTAGGTCCAGCCGAAGAGCGCCGCGTCGGCCTGCCCGCCACGGATCTGCTCGAGCATCGCGGTGGTCGGCGTCTCCTGGATCTCCATCTCGATCCCGACGCTCTTCAGGTTGGCCTGGATGACCTGGATCTCGCGGAGGCGGACCTGGTTGCCGGCCGAGGTCAGGCAGGTGAACTGGAACGGCTGCCCCTCGCGGCTGCGAGTGTCGCCGTCGAGCGTCCAGCCTGCCTCGTCGAGCAGCGCCGCGGCGCGCTCCGGGTCGTAGGGGTACTGCGGCACGTCGGCGGTGTAGTAGTCCTCGCGGGCGGGGGAAAGGTTGCCGGTGGCGACCGTCGCCGCGCCGGCGAAGATCTCGTCGCGCAGCCCCTCGCGGTCGATCGCGTGGAGCATGGCCTGGCGGACCCGCTTGTCGGCGAAGATGGGGTTGGTGTTGTTCAACGGGATGTGGTTGACCGCGAACTGGGTGGTCACGTAGGTGACGAAGCGGCCGCTCTCCTCGAGGTCCTTGGAGTCCTCGACGTCGAGCGCCCAGACGGAGGAGTCGGCCTCGCCGGTGTCGAGGGCCACGTAGCGGACCGAGTCCTCGGGCACCACGTCGAGGCGGACCGCGTCGATCTTCGGCCGGCCGCGGAAGTGGTTGTCGAAGGCGGTCAGCAGCGTCGACTGCTCCGGCTTCCAGTCCTCGGGGCGGGCGAGCCGGAAGGGACCCGTGCCGATCGCGGCCCCCTTGTAGGCGTCCTCGCCGACCTGGGCGTGGTAGACGGACGGCAGGATGAACTTGCCGGCGACGAGCGACATGAAGGCGGGGTTCGGCTGCGTCAGCCGGACGACCACGGTCTGCGGGTCCGGCGTCTCGACGGCCGCGACCGTCTCCAGGTCCGCCGCGTTGTTGGCCGCGTTGGCCGGGTCCCGGATCCAGTCGTAGGTGTACTTGACGTCGGCGCTGGTGAACGGCTGACCGTCGTGGAAGGTGACGCCCTGGCGGACCTTGAAGGTGTGGGTCAGGCCGTCGGGCGACGTCTCGGGCAGCGCCTCGGCCAGCACCGGCTGGTACTGCAGGTTCTCGTCCTGCTCGATCAGCGCGTTGTGGATCTGGGCGACGACGACGTAGACGACGGTCGCGCCGGCGTCGTCGGGGCTGAGGCTGTCGACCCCCTGGTGGCCGAGGAGCACGAGCGTGCCGCCCGCGCCCGCCGGCGCGTCCTGGGCCGCCGCCCGCTCGACGCCGCCGAAGGCGATGCCGCCACCGAACGCGGCGGCGAGGGCCGGCGCGGCGACCCCGGCCGCCCCCGCC
>CADCWG010000332.1 GCA_902806335.1 uncultured Thermomicrobiales bacterium
CCTCGGCCCGCCCCTCGCGCTCGGTCGGCCAGAGCCCGACGGCATCGTCGGCCGCCACCGCGCGGACCTCCTTCGCCTCAGCCAGGGCGCCCGGCAGGCGCTTGGTCGCCATCCGGCGGCGGAGGTCGGTCAACGCGCCCTGCACGCCGGGCGCCGAGATCGGGCAGAACTCGACGTCGACGATCCGCCGGGAGTCGCGCGCGAAGTACCCCAGAGCGTTCCGCTTGGGGTCGAGCTGCCACTCGGCGCGGGCGCGGTAGGCCCACGGGTCCGGCGAGGGCGTGATCGGGATCTCGGGCGGTGAGGCGAGCCCGCCCTGCCGGCGCAGGCAGTCGCGGAGGATCTCGACCTTGGCGGCCAGCTGGGCGTCGTAGCTGAGCTGCTGGAAGTCGCAGCCACCGCAGGGGCCGAAGTAGGGGCAGGGCGGCTTGACCCGGTCCGGCCCGGGCTCGAGCACCTCGATGACCTCGCCGAAGGCGACCTTGCCCCGGCGCCGGTCGACCCGGACGCGGACCCGATCGCCGGGGGCGGCGAGGCCGACGAAGAGCGTCTGGCCGTCGGCATGGGCCAGTCCCGCGCCGCCCGGCACGATCCGCTCGATCGTCGCCTCGACGATCGCCACCGGAGCGCCATCCTGCGCGGCGCCGCTCGGCGCCGCGCCCCGGCCCCGCTCCGCGCGGCCACGCCCGACAGGGGCGGCGGCGGACGCGCCGTCCGGGGGATCCGTCGCGGCGCCAATCGCGGCGTCGGCTCCCAAGGCGGCGTCGAGCTCGGTCGGCGTCGGGGGGTCGGCCGCGGGGATCGGGGGCACGGCGCCGTCGCCGGCGAGGGGGGCACCCTCGATCGCGTCCGCTGGGGAACCGGCGAACGACTGCGCGTGGGGCTCCCCGGAGACGTCCGAGGGGGCGCCCGCTTCGGCGGCCCTGCGGTCCCGTCGGGGCGCGGTCGGGGCGAGGCGGCGGCGGGGTCTGTCCATGCGGCCGTTGTACCACAGCGCGCCCCCGACAACCGGTCCGGACGACCACCACCGGTCTCCCCGCCAAAGGCGGGCGAGACCCGGCGCGTCGGACACGGCACAGCCAACACGGCAGTGAACGGCGTGGCTGCTGTCCCCGTCCGAGAGCCAGTGCCACGTCGCGCGCATCGGGCGCGTCCGCCCGGCGCGCCACCCCCGTTCGGCGGCAGACGGTCGACGGACCACAACGGCAGCCAGCCTCTGTCGGCGGGCCCGGTAGTGCCCACCGGTCGGACGGCTGTCCGGCAGGGCGATACTTCCAGCGGAGACGCTCCACCGGCGCGGACCGGGGGGACAGTGGGCGGAGGGACGGTGCAGCGCAGCGGCGGGCCGGTCGGACGGATGATGGGGGGCGGGCGGCCGCTGCCGGAGGGGGCGGACCGGCCGCTCGACCGGCGGACGCTGTGCCGCGTCGCCGGCTTCTTCGACCCCTATCGCCGCGAGCTGGGGCTCGCCATCGTCGCGATCCTGCTCGGGGCCGGGCTCGGCCTCGCGCCGCCCTTCCTCCTGCGCCGGATCATCGACGGCGCGATCCCGGCCCGCGACCTCGCCGCCCTCAACCGCGACGTCGCCCTGATCGTCGCCGCCGCGGTCGTCGCCGGGCTGGCCGGCATCGCCCAGACCTACCTCAGCACCCTCGTCGGCCAGCGGGTGATGCGCGACCTGCGCAACGCGCTGTACGCCCACCTCCAGCGGCTGCCGCTGCGGTTCTTCACCACGACGCGCACCGGCGAGATCCAGGCGCGCCTCGCGAGTGACGTCGGTGGGGTCCAGCAGGTCGTCACCGAGACCGCCGCCGGGCTGGTCAGCAACCTGATCACCGTCGTGCTCACCTTCGGCGCGATGTGGCTCCTCGACTGGCGGTTGGCGCTGCTCGCGCTGGGCCTGCTGCCGGTCTTCCTGCTGCTGACCTACCGGGTGGGGATGGCCCGCCGCCGCCTGGCCGGCACGACCCAGCGGACGGTCGCCGACCTCTCGGCGCTGGCCGAGGAGACGCTCTCGGTCTCGGGCGTGCTGCTGACGAAGACGTTCGGTCGCCAGGAGCGGGCGGTAACCCGCTTCCAGGCCGAGAGCGCCCGCCTGGCCGACCTCCAGCTCCGACAGCAGATGGTGGGGCGCTGGTTCAGGGCGGTGATCACCACGTTCTTCGCGATCGCGCCGGCCGCCGTCTACTGGGTGGCGGGCCGGCTGATCATCGGGGGCGGGGCTGGCCTGACCGTCGGCGACATCGTCGCCTTCACCGCCCTCCAGGGCCGCCTCTTCTTCCCGCTCGGCCAGCTGCTCAACGTCCAGGTCGAGGCCCAGGGCGCGCTGGCGCTCTTCGACCGGATCTTCGCCTACCTCGACCTGCCGGTGACGATCGCCGACCGGCCGGGCGCGGTCGACCTCGACCCGGCGTCGGTGCGAGGCCAGGTCCGGTTCCGTGACGTCCGGTTCGCCTACGACGGGGCCGACCCGGGCAGCGGGGACGACCGGGGAAGCGGGGACGACGGGACGGCCGCCGCGCGGCGACCGTTCGCGCTCGAGGCGATCGACTTCGTGGCCGAGCCGGGCCAGCTCGTGGCGCTGGTCGGGCCGAGCGGGGCCGGCAAGACGACGGTCTCGCTGCTGGTGCCGCGCCTCTACGACGTCGACGCCGGGGCGGTCGAGCTCGACGGGCGGGACGTCCGCGACGTGACGCTGGCCAGCCTCGGCCGGGCGATCGGCGTCGTCACCCAGGAGACGTCCCTCTTTAACGCCTCGGTCGGCGAGAACATCCGCTACGGGCGCCCGGACGCCTCCGACGCCGAGGTCGCCGCGGCGGCCCGGACGGCGGCGATCCACGACCGGATCCTCGAGCTGCCCGAAGGCTACGCGACGCCGGTGGGGGAGCGCGGCTACAAGCTCTCCGGCGGCGAGAAGCAGCGGGTCGCGATCGCCAGGGTGCTGCTCAAGGACCCGCGAGTGCTGATCCTCGACGAGGCCACCAGCGCCCTCGACTCCGCCAACGAGCGGCTGATCCAGGCCGCGCTCACGCCCCTCATGCGAGGCAGGACGACGCTGGCGATCGCCCACCGCCTGAGCACGGTGCTCGCCGCCGACCTGATCCTGGTCCTCGACCGCGGGCGGATCGTGGAGCGCGGCCCCCACGCCGAGCTGCTCGCCCGCGGCGGCCTCTACGCCCGGCTCTACTCCGAGCAGTTCGCCCCGAACCGGGCGCGACCGAAAGTCGTGCCCGCGCCCGCCGCCGACGATTGACCGGGGCCGTTCTGGTCGACCATGATGACTACTGGCTGGCCAGTGCGGGGACCGGGCGAGAACGACGAGTTGAACTCGCGCGAGGTTCCGCGGCTCGAATCGAGGCCGGCCGGGCGACGGTAGCCACGCGGTCTAACCGACCCTCGCCGACCGGTCCGGGGAGTGGTCGCCGCGTGCCCGCGCCGCGCCGACGGTGGCGGCGGTCACGAGCGCGACGGCGAGCAGGGCCCGCGGCGCCAACCCCTCCCCGAGCACCGCGAGGCCGACCACGGCCGCGATCGCCGGCTCGGACGCCATCAGGACCCCGAAGACCCGCGTCGGGAGGCGCCGCAGCGCCGCCAGCTCCAGCGAGTAGGGCAGCGCCGACGAGAGCAGGGCCACCCCCAGGCCGGCCGCGAGCACCCCCGGCGCCAGCAAACCGCGGCCGCCCGCGGCGATCCCCCACGGCAGCAGCGCGAGCGTCGCGACCACCATCGCGATCGCCAGCCCCTCGCCCGCCGGGAAGACACGCCCGACCCGGGCGCTGAGGAGGATGTAGGCGGCCCAGAGCGCACCCGCCGTCAGCGCCAGCGCCACCCCGACCGGGTCGAGGTCGAGGCCGACGCCGCCGATCGGCGCTAGGAGGAGGATGCCGGCTCCCGCCAGCACGACCCAGAGGACGTCGAGCGCCCGCCGGCTGCCCGCGACCGCCACGGCGAGCGGACCGACGAACTCGAGCGTGACCGCGACGCCGAGGGGGATGCGGTCGATCGCGCCGTAGAAGGCGAAGTTCATCCCCCCGAGGGCGAGGCCGAAGAGCACGGCCGCGGCGACGGCGGGACGGGCGTGGCCGCGCAGACGGGGCCGGCCCACCGCCAGCAGCATTAGCGAGGCAATGCCGACCCGGAGGAGCACGGTCCCGGCCGGCCCGACGGCGTCGAAGAGCCCCTTGGCGATCGCCGAGCCGAGCTGGGTCGTGCCCACCCCGAGCAGCACCAGGCCCTCCGGCGGGATCGCCAGCGGCGCGCGGCGACGGTCCAGGGGCGCGCCACCCCGCCGGGCGGGGTGCGGCTTGGGACGGGCGATCCGGGTCAGCACGGGCTGGTCACTCGCCTCGGCCGGATCGGGAAGCGGCCAGCGCGGCGGCGCCGGTCCGACCCGGGCCGCCGCGATTGCCGTGACCTGGCGGAGAGGAGTCTGCCCGGCGACCGACGGGTCGAGTCACCGCGCCGCGACGCGGCGATGCGCGCCCCGCGCCGTCCCGACGGGGCACGTCGGGCCGGCACGACGGGCGTCAGGCGCCCCACGTCCGGCCCAGGACCCGCAGCCAGTTGCCGTGGCCGATCTGGGCCAGGGCCGCGTCGTCGTAGCCGCGACCGCGGAGCACGTCGAAGAGGTTCGGCAGCGCGGTGGCATCGGCCAGCTCGGCCGGCATCGTCGCGCCGTCGAAGTCGGAGCCGAGCCCGACCTTGTCGATCCCCAGCCGGTCGACCAGGTAGTCGACGTGGTCGGCCATCACGGAGAGCGGCGTGGCGGGGTCGCGCTCACCGTCCGGGCGCAGGAACCCGACGTGGAAGTTGACCCCGACCAGGCCCTCCGAGTCCCGGACCGCATCGAGCTGCTTGTCGGTCAGGTTCCGCGTCGAGGGCGAGATCGCCCAGGCGTTGGAGTGGCTGGCGACGAGCGGCGCGTCGGTGAGTGCGGCGACGTCCCAGAAGCCCGCCTCGTTGAGGTGGGAGAGGTCGAGCATCACCCGCAGGCGGTTGCAGGCGCGGACCAGCTCTCTGCCGGCGTCGGTGAGCCCCGGGCCCGTGTCGGGGCTGTGACCGTGGTCGAAGGGGACGCCGTGGCCGAAGGCGTTCGACCGCGACCAGACCGGTCCGAGGGAGCGCAGCCCGGCGGCGTGGAAGACCTCGAGCGCGTCGAGGTCCGGGTCGATCGCCTCGGCGCCCTCGAAGTGGAGCTGGACGGCGAACGTGCCGTCGGCGAGGCAGGCCCGCAGCTCGGCGGCGGAGCGGACGATCCTGACCGCGCCGCCGGACTCGGCCTCGATCCGCAGCAGCCGCGCGAGCTCGGTCATCGCGAACCGCTGCGCGTAGTCCAGGGAGAGCTCGGGCGAGGAGGTGATGACCCCCGGCGGGTCGCCGCCCGGCCGCTCGCCCGGGTCGGTGACGAAGACGGCGAAGATGCCGCCGACGAGCCCGCCCTCGCGGGCGCGCGGCAGGTCGATGTGCCCCTCGTCGCCGCGCGCGAGGAACGGGCGCCCGGTGGCGCGCAGGCTCAGAACCGTGTCGTTGTGCCCATCGAAGACGGGAACCGTGCCCGCGGGCGCGGTCGGCGAGGGCACGTCAGGCGCGGGCACATCGGTGTCCAAGGTCTCTCCTCCGGGATGGGGACGATCGGGCGGCAAGGCCGGCGCGACGAGCCGGCTTCAGCGTTAGCGCAGCGGCCGGCACGGTCGAGACGGACGGTTTCACCAGCCCAGCTCGGCCCGGCGACGCTCGGCGAGCGCGATGCTTCGGCGCGTCCACGGCGGCGCGGCGGGATCCGCCGCCACCTCGGCCGCCGTCATCCAGCGGAACGCGCCGACCTCGTCCGGCGCCGCTCGGACGGGATCATCGGCGAGGAGCCGGCAGAGGAAGACGACATCGACGACCGGGGTGCCGTCATCCGCCACGAAGGCCTTGCTCTCGAGGTAGACCAGTTCGTCCCCGACCGTCAGCCCGACCTCCTCGGCGACCTCCCGCCGCAGCGTAGCCTCGAGGACGTCGTCGCCGTCCGCGCCTCCCTCGACCTTCCCGCCGGGAACGCTCAGGGTGCCGGCCGCGTGAGGCTCGCCGTCGCCACGGACGGTCATCAGGTACCGCCCGCGCCGGGCGATCACCGCCTCGACGTTGACCACGTAGCGCCCGCCGGCCAAGCCCCCCTCCGATCATCTCGGGCTATTCGCCCCGCCGCCGCGTGGTTCTCGCGGCGGCCGGGTCCCTATGATGCACCAGGGACGACGGTCCTGGCCGCCGCGAGGATCTCGCCGCGCACGGGACCGGGTTCGGCAGCCGTCGGCCCGACCGGCAGACGGGCCCACCGAACGACACGGCGGCCCATCGCGTCACGCGCCGGGCGCCGGACGCCGCTCCGTTGCCGAACCGCCGGACCTCCGGATCGGCCCCGCATCGGCACCGCCTGTCCTGGCAATCGGACTGGGCTCCGCGCGGAAGGGTCCCTGCCGACCCAGCGAGTCCGCCCCGGAAACCGTCGGGCCCCCTGTTCCGATCGCCGTCCGCAGTGCGGCCCGCCACGCCGGGCTTCGGCGCTGGCTCCACGTCGGCGTCGGTGCGGACAGCGGCGGGTCGCGGCGACCTTGGGATCGGCCCGATTCGGTGGCCTGGGGAAGATCGCGGACCGCCGCGGGCCGCCGCAACCACGGCGGCCAGTCGCGACGGTGGCGGTTGGCCGCGGCCGCGGCTTGCCCGGGCCGCGGCACAGCGTTGCCCTGGTTCGGTTCGCTCGGCGGACTAAGACGGCGTCCGGTTGGACGGTGGTGGTATCGGAGGCGGGCGCTGGCCGGGCTCGCGCGGGGCAAGCCCCGCGGTCAGAGACCCAGGGACGAAGCCGGCCCAAGCCGGCCGCGGACCGGCCACCCAGAGCCCAGGTGATCACCCGGATTCCCTACAAGAGAGGGAACCAGCGGACGCCGTGTCAGGCGAGCGACCGGAGCCAACCCGGGAGGGCGGTCACCACGTCGGCGGCGATCGAGCGACCGCGCTCGCTCTCGGCGACGGCGGGCGAACCGACGAACTCGACCACGCTCCAGACCTTGGCGACCGCGACCTGTCGGGCGAGCCGGTCGGGACCGGTGCCGGCCCCGCCGCCCGCGGCGAGGTAGCCCTCGGCCACGGCGCGGTAGGCGATCGCGTCGCCCAGCCCGGGGAGGGTGATCGCCAGGTCGAGGGCCGGGGCGCCGCGCCCGTATCGCTCCCAGTCGAAGAGGACGACCTCGCCGCCGGCGCGGAGGCCCCAGTTGCCGGGGTTGGGGTCACCCGAGATCGGGCCGTGGGGCGCGAAGAGGCCGTCGGCCTCGGCGCGGAGGATCTCAAGCCGCCGACCGGTCTCGGGCGCGGTCGCCGCCGGCAGCCGTGCCAGGACCGCCGCGGCCATCCGGTCGTCCCAGGCCGGCACATAGCCGGCGGGCGGATCGGCCGCGGGGTCGACGGTGGCGGCGTGGAGACGGGCGAGCGCGCCGAGCACCGCCGGGTCCGCCAGCCAGCGGGCGCGGGGGAGCGGCTCGGGCACGTGCTCCAGGATCGACCACCAGGACGCCCCGGCCCGCCCGACCCAGTGGCAGGCGGGGATCGGCACCCCGTGGGCGCGCAGGGTGGGGGCGACGCGCTCATAGACGCGGGCCTCGACGTCGCGGTCGCTGCCCTTGGCGACGACCGTGCCGCGTGTGCCCCGCACACGCACCACGGCCGAGCCGCCCGGCCCACCGAGGGGCTCGACGGCAAGCACGTTTCCGACGTGGCGGCGCGCCTCGGCGAGGACGGACGGCGGCGGCGCGCCGTCGCGCGCCGCGGGTCCCGTCGCCTTCGGCGTCCCCGGCATCGATCCTCCGTCCCGTCCTGGCCCGGGTGACCGCGCGCACAGCGCCGCAGGCTCGGGGACGGCGCGGCTCATACCGAACGCGGGCGGTGGCCAGCGCTTCGCTCGGCGGACGGGCAGCCGGCTTCAGCCAGCCTGGTGCCACAGACCGGGGCTCCCCCGAGCGGACCCGGCCGTCCCGCGCCTCCGATCTCACCACCGATCCTTCAGCTTCGGTCTCAGCCCGCAAAGTCTCCCACCCAGCGGACCCAGGGGGCGATCGGACCCAGGTTCTTGTGGAGGGTCCGGTCGGCGGTCCAGAGCTCGGTGTCGAGCAGGCGCGCGAGCACCGCGTGGTGGGCGTCGTGGAGGTGCTTGAGCCGGTGCGCGCGGGCGAAGGCGACCGCCTCGGAGAGCAACTGCGGCGGGTCGGCGGCGACGAGCCCCAACCGCGGGATGAGCGACAGGGCCACGTCCGCCTCGGCGTTGGTGATCTCCTCCCGGCGGGCACGGACGTGGACCGCGTCGGCGACTTCGAGCGCGAGCACCGGCGACCCGACCACCGCCCGCCCCGCGCTCACCGCGGCGACCAGCAACTCCTCGGCGCGCCCGGAGAGCTCCTCGGGAAGGACCCACTTCACGGCGAGGGCGGCGTCCACCACGAGCGGCGGCGGGGCATCGGAATCCCACCGGAACGGGCGATCGGCCCCTCGCGCGCGCCCGCTCATCCCTTCTTGCCCCGCTTGTCGCGCCCCTTCTCGGCCTCGACCCCCGACGACGACAACGCCACGCCGCGACGGCGGGCGAGGATCCGCTCACGCAGCGCGCGGGCCTCGACGATCGCGGACCGCTGCCCTTCCCGGACGTCCGGCCGAGCGGCGTAGGCCGTGAGGTCCGGGGGCGGTACGGGGGCGGCGCCCGGGGCAAGGGGCAGCCCGCCCGCCACCGCGGCGGCCCCGCGGCCGACGGCGCCGTTCCCCCCGACCGGCCCGGACGCCACGGGCCCGGGCGGCGGGTCACCCGGCGTGGTCGGCAGGAGGACGCGGTCGAGGTCGGCGCGGCGGATCCGCACGGCTCGGGGGCCGACCCGGAAGGCGGGCAGACGCCCCTGCTTGAGATAGCGCGAGACGGTGACGGCGCTGACCTTGAGGACCTCGGCGGCCTCGGGGATCGTCAGCAGGTCGGAGTCGACGGCGGGCGGGACGCCGGACATGGTCGGGCACTCCACGGGCGAGGCGAGTGGTGCGATCCCGCAACCTATCACGGGTGCTCACGGGGACGCAAGAGCCCCGCTCCGGCCAGCAAAGGTTCCCCGGCGGCGCCAGATCGGGCGGTCCGTCCCGGGAGCAGACCGTCGCTGGGGCCACCGGCGGGCCGACGCCGGCCCGACTCAACCCGGCCCCGCCGACGACTCGGGACGTGACCCTACGGGGTGACCGCACCGTCCGGGTCGAGCCAGATCGGGTTCGTCCAGGCGCGGCGGCCCTGGTCGTCGATCACGGTCACCCGGAAGTAGTGGGCGGCGAACGGGGCGAGCGGGAACTCCGCCTCGGTGATGCCGTCCGTGCGGGCCCAGCGGTTCGGCGCGCCGCGGCCGATCACGTGGACCGACGCGACGGGGGAGCAGGCGACGGTGATCCGGTCGGCGGCGGGGTCGACCGTGACGTCGTGGATCTCGGGGCCCTGGCTGCTGTAGAAGTCGCCGGCCTTGAGGGCGGCGAGCAGCGCGGCCGGCTCCAGCGCGTCGGCGCGGACGTGGACCCAGCCGCCGAAGCGGTCCGGCCGCTCGTTGAAGTGGGCGTCGTCGGACGCGTAGGCGAGGAGCCGCCGGCCGTCGGCCGCGAGCAGGTCGGCCAGGTACCAGCCGTCGCCGCGGTCGCTGTCGGCGGCATGGCCGGTGTTGAAGATCTCGATCGCGTCGGCGGTGGCGAGGGCCGCGGCGTCCTCGGGCGAGACCCCGTGCCAGGCCGGATGGGCGATCCCCACGAACGCCCCGGCGCCGGACGCCCGGGCGGCGAGCGACGGGCCCGACTCGCCGTCCTCGGCCGGCGGGAACTCGGGCGGGAGGCCGACCGCCACGAGGTGCCACTGCTCGCCGTTGGCCAGCGCGGGGCCGTGCAGTTCGGCACCGAGGATCGTGGTGAAGTGGTCGTCGCGGAACGGTCCGGTGTCGGTGAGTGGGAAGCGGTAGCGCTCGAGGAAGTGGTCCGTCAGGGCGAGGAAGTCGTAGCCGCGCTCCCGGTAGGCCGCGACGACGTCCGCCGGTGCCAGCCGTCCGTCCGAGTTGGTCGAGTGGGTGTGGAGGTTGCCGCGGTAGAAGCGCCCGGGCTTGGCGAAAGGCAGGCTGACCAAGGGGACGCGCTCTCCTGGGCTGGGATCGGGTGGGGCGAGGCGGGGCCGGGAGGTCCACGGCCTCCAAGGGTAACGCAGGAGACGCGCCGGGGGTCAACAGATGGTCAACCGCCCGTCGTGGCGCACGCCGATGACGGGAGGGCGGCACCGCCGCCCCGCCACGGTCGTCCAACGGCCGTCGGCCGGGCACGGAACCCCGGGCCGGACGGCCTCTCCCTCTCGTCGGCCGCCGACCGGCCCCGGCCCGCACCGGTTACCCCACCGGCGGGGCGCCAACGCCGGGTGCCGACGCGGCCCGGCGTTCCAGCCGCGCAGCCCCGCCACGCCGACCGCGCGGCCCCGGCGGCCCTATTCGGGCGCCCGGTCCTGGGGCGCGTATCCCAGCAGTTCGCGCGCGTGGGCGATGTCCCAGAACTGGCGGGGGTTGTCGGAGACGCCGTAGACGACCGCCCAGCGGACGTCGGGGCTGTCGACGCAGGCGCGGACCAGCTCCGCCATGTCGCGCCGGCTGAGCCAGGTCGCGCGCATCCGCTGGCGCCGCTGATCGGGAGTCAGGTCGAGCAGCGACGGGTTGGCGGCGAGGACCTCGGGGGCGGTCGGGTCGTCGGCGTCGCGCACCGAGCCGATCCGGAGGCAGAAGACCCTCAACCCGTGGCGCTCCATGTAGTAGCGCCCCATCGCCTCCCCGTACACCTTGGAGACGCCGTAGAGGGAGTCGGGCCGGACCTCGACGGTGTGGTCGAAGACGCGCGGGTCGTCGAGGCGGTAGAGCTCCGGCGCGGCCTCCACCTCGTACATCCCGATCGCGTGGTTGGACGAGGCGAACACGACCCGCTCGACCCCGGCCCGCCGGGCGGCCTCGAAGACGTGGTAGGTGCCGACGAGGTTGTTGGGCAGGATCTGCTCCCACGGCGTCTCGACGGCCGGCGACGCCGCGAGGTGGACGACCGCGTCCGCCCCCGCGAACGCTGGCAGGATCGCCTCGACCCCGTCGGCAATGTCGGCCACGTGGCTCGAGAACTCCCGCGGCGTCCGTGTCATGGAGACCAGCTCGTAGCGGTCGCCGAGGTGCTCCCGCAGCGCCGCCCCGATCGTCCCCGCGGCGCCGGTGATCAGCACCCGCTTCTTGCCCTCGGCCACCCTCGCCCCTCCTCCGCCGACGCGCCCCGGCACCCAGCGGTGCCACCGCGGCGGCGCATCCTACCCGACCCGAGGCGCGGTCGACCTACGTAATCGTCGGGCCGAGGTCGGGCGGAGGCCGCGGCGGCGGGACACGGTTACGTATTTTTGCGGATGCACCCAGCGCGCCGACGACGCATCCTCGTCCAGCCAGGCTGGCACGTCCTGGACGCTCCCGACCGCGCCGATGCGGGTGGGGACGTGACGCCGATGCGCGCGGGGGACCCGAGATGATTCTGGTCGTGGGAGCGGGCGGTCTGGTCGGTGGGTTAGTCACGCGGCGCCTGCTTCGCGAGGGATGGCCGGTCCGGGCGCTGGTTCGTCCCGGGGCCGACATCGGCGTCCTGGACGCGGCCGGCGCCGAGGTCGTGGTGGGCCGTCTGCGGGACCAGACAACCGTGGCCGAGGCGATGGCGGACGTGGGGACGGTGATCACCACCGCCAACTCGGCGCTCGAGAGCGGGGCGGAGACGCCGGAGGCGACCCACCTCACCGTTGCCGGCAACCGGACCCTGATCGACGCGGCGGCCGCGGCCGGGGTGGACCACCTGGTCTTCACCTCCGCCTACGGTGCCGACCCGGCCAGCCCGGTGCCGTTCCTCGCCGCCAAGGGCCAGGCCGAGAGCTACCTGCTCGAACGGGGGTTGCGCCACACGGTGCTCGCCCCGGACCTGGTGATGGAGGTCTGGGTGGCGGCGGTCGTCGGGGAGCCGGCGCGGTCGGGGGGCGCGGTGACCATCGTCGGGCGGGGGGATCGCCGCCACGCCTTCGTCGCCGCGGAGGACGTTGCCGCCTACGCGGTCGCCGCCGCCACCCGCGCGGTCGGGTCGGCGGGCCCGACGGGGGGACCGGTGACCGGCCCGGCGGACGGCCCCGGCGAGGGGTACTACCTGCCGGTGGGCGGCCCGGAAGCCCTCACCTGGCGGGAGGTGGTCGCGATCCACGAGCGGGTCATGGGGCGGCCGGTGCGGATCCGCACTGTCGTGCCGGGCGAGCTGGTGCCGGGCGTCCCGCCGCACCTGGCGGCCACCCTCGCCCTGCTCGACACCTACGACTCGGCGATCGAGATGGACGCGGTCTCCGCCGCCTGGGGCATCACGCCGACGCCCCTCGAGGCGATCCTCCGCCGGCAGCTCGACCTCGTCTACAGCTGATCGACCCGCCGCTCAAGGTCCGTGGCAGCCGCTGGCACCCGGTGGGTAGGAGCCGGCGCGTTCTCCAGCGGTGAGGGGCGGCGCCACCGGAGCGAGGCGCCACGAGAGAGGGGCGGCGCCGGTTCGCCGGGGCCGAAGTGGATCGCGACCGCGGCGGGTGAGCCCGACATCGGCCGCTCGACGCGCGATCGAAAGGGATCCGGCGGGAAGGGGTCGGGCGGTTCGGGATCGCGGACGGTAAGCTGTCGCCTCGCGACCCGCGATGCGTCAGCAGGAGGTCCGCCCATGCCCGCCGCCTCGCCCGACTCCACCCCTCGCCCGGACGTGGTCATCGATGGCGACTGCCACATCTCCCCGACGCCGCAGGGCGGCAACAGCATCACCGCCGACGAGCTGATCCGGCGGATGGACCGGGCCGGCGTGTCCCAGGCCGTGACCTGGCTCCAGCCACCCTACCGGCGCGACGAGACCGCCGCGTCGAACGCGTACGTCGCCGAGGCGGCCCGCCGGTTCCCCGACCGGATCCTCGGCTTCGGCTGGTGCGACCCCCACCTCGGCGTGCCCCAGGCGGTCGACGACGTGCGCCGCTTCATGGAGGAATACGGCTTCCACGGCGTCAAGCTCAACGGCGCGCAGAACAGCTTCAAGATCGACGACCCGACCCTGGCGATGCCGATCGTCGAGGCGGTCGCCCGTGCGGGGGCGGTGCTCGCGCTCCACGTCGGCGCCGACGCCTTCGAGAACACCCACCCGATGCGGGTCGCGACGATCGCCCGGACCTACCCCGAGCTGCGGATCCTGGTCGTCCACATGGGCGGGGTCGGCCACCACGACCTGAGCGCGGCGGCGATTGAGGTCGCCGCCGCGCACCCCAACCTGACCCTGATCGGGAGCGAGGTCCGCCCCTACCCGATCCTCGAGGCGATCCGCCGACTCGGGGCGGACCGGGTCGCCTTCGGCAGCGACACCCCGTTCGAGCCGATGCACGTCGAGCTCGCCAAGTACCGGGCGCTGCTCGACGGCGAGGTGTCGGCGGAGGAGCAGGCGCGGGTGCTCGGCGGCACGCTGGCGCGGCTCCTGGGGCTCGAGCGGCCCATGGCCGCGGCGCGGGCGGGCTGACCCGGGCCGCGTCGGCCCGCTCCC